>NZ_VPAS01000038.1:0-5970 GCF_013419125.1 Acinetobacter sp. YH12102
AAATTCTTGGGGAATATCACGCCATGTGGCGCCTGTACGCAGTTTCCATAAGATCGCTTCCATGATATTTCTACTATTCTTTGAACAGTAACAACCGTGTAATCGCATAGTATCTTGAATTTGCTGCCAGATATCATCGGTGAGAAGAGTACGTGCCATTGAAAAAATATAGAAATCAAAAGAGCTTAAAGGAGGATTTTAAGTATTTAAAACCAATTTTTCAAATGAGGACACGCCCTAAAAACTTTATTTGAATTGGCCGCAGCTTGAAGATGTTGCTGATATTTTGTGAAAGCTAGCTACCATACATTCAAAGCGAACCGAAGTTCGCTTTGAATGTATTTCACTTCTTAAAAGAACCCGGCTGGTTTGGTCGAATAGCTCACTAACAGATTTTTGGTTTGTTGATAATGATCCAGCATCATTCTGTGATTCTCACGACCAATGCCGGATTTTTTATAGCCACCGAAAGCCGCATGCGCAGGGTAGATGTGATAACAGTTGGTCCAGACCCGACCGGCCTGAATGGCACGGCCAGCACGGTAGGAAGTATGCGCTGAGCGTGACCAGACCCCGGCACCGAGTCCGTAAATCGTATCGTTGGCGATCTTGATCGCATCATCAAAGTCTTTAAAGGTGGTCACAGCCAATACAGGCCCGAAGATTTCATCCTGGAAGGTCTTCATGTCATTGGTGCCTTTAAAGATAGTCGGCTCAATATAGAAACCTTGACCCACTTCCTGACGTGCTTCACCACCAGTCAGGATCTGTGCGCCTTCTTCACGACCAGTGGCAATACAGCCCAGAATCTTGTCCTGCTGTTCCTGTGAGGCTTGCGCGCCAATCATGGTGTCAGTATCCAGCGGATGCCCGGTTTTAATCCGTTTCACCCGTTCAACGGCACGCGCCAGAAATTCGTCAGCAATACTTTCCTGGATCAGCGCACGCGATGGACAGGTGCAGATTTCACCCTGGTTCAGGGCAAACATGGCAAAACCTTCCAGCGCTTTGTCCAGATAATCGTCTTCCTGATCCATGATGTCGGCAAAGAACAGATTCGGTGATTTACCCCCCAGTTCCAGCGTCACCGGAATAATATTTTCGGTGGCATATTGCATGATCATCTGACCGACGGCGGTGGAACCGGTAAAGGCAATCTTGGCAATGCGTGGGTTGGTGGCTAGCGGGCGACCGACTTCAACCCCATAACCATTGACGATATTCAGGACACCCGGTGGCAAAATATCCTGAATCAGTTCAGCCAGCACCAGAATGCTGACCGGAGTCTGTTCTGCAGGTTTCAACACAATGCAGTTGCCCGCAGCCAGGGCAGGTGCCAGTTTCCAGACAGCCATCAGAATCGGAAAGTTCCACGGGATAATCTGACCCACGACGCCCAACGGCTCATGAAAATGATAAGCAATCGTATCTTCATCAATTTCGGAAATGCCGCCTTCCTGCGCACGAATACAGCCGGCAAAATAACGGAAATGGTCAATAGCCAGCGGAATATCGGCAGCCAGCGTTTCACGGATCGGTTTGCCATTGTCCCAGGTTTCTGCCACAGCCAGAAGTTCCAGATTTTGTTCCAGACGATCGGCAATTTTCAACAGAATATTGGAGCGGGTGGTCGGCGATGCTCTGTTCCATTGTTCTTTGGCTTTGTGCGCTGCATCCAGGGCCAATTCAATGTCTTCTACAGAAGAACGCGGAACCTTGGTAAAGACTTTGCCATCTACCGGAGAGATGTTGTCAAAGTATTCACCTTTGACCGGAGCGACCCATTCGCCGCCAATAAAATTCTCGTATTGTGCTTTAAAATGAACTTTTGAACCAGGTTGATTAGGATTGACGTAACGCATATGTATTTCCTTTGCTTATTTTCGTATGGCAAAACCGCTTCTACAGCTTTGGTATAAGGTACTTCTGCATCTTATTTGATTAATATAACTGGTATAAGGTTGGAAAAAGGTTGGAGCTAGCATGTTCACGATATTTTCATCCATTTTAAAAAAATAACGATTACAGCGGATGTAAATCATGAATTGTTGTGAGAATAAGGAATGATGACAAAACAAGATTTGATGGAAAAAAGGCACAATACTGATCAGCTTCGGCAAAACAGCAGTTTGTCTCCCTTACATGCAGAACAGCTGGGACAGAGTATTGCCAGCTCCTGGCAACGTTCATCCTCGGCTGAAATCCCGAAGAATCGTTTAGCAGCACCGCTGACGGATTTAAAAAAGACCACTTCTTCCTCAACTTTAGCCCAAGCCCTGCAACATTGTGCTCAGGATTTAAAACATATTGCCGAGCAATCTTCTATGGTGCTGGCGGTCGGAGATATCGGCAGTACCATCATTTGGGCAGCTTCTAGCCCACAAATGCAAAGTGCCGCAGAAAGTGTACATTTTATTGAAGGTGGGCAATGGCGCGAAGAGCTGGTCGGAACCAATGCACTGGCACTCTCCTTAAAAACGCAACAATCCACCTGTGTCTTTTCCAGTGAACATTACATGTCCTCCATTCATGACTGGGTTTGTTATGCTGCACCGATTATCGATCCCTATTCAAAACAGATCTTAGGTGTCATTGATCTATCTACCACTTGGCAGAAGCATAACAGTTTGGCCCTGTTGGCTGCTGAGCGTTGCGCCACAATCATTCAATCTGCTTTGTTAGAATGCCAGAAGCAACGCCTGTTCATTCGGGCTTTTTCAGTACCCCAAATACTGTTTAATGGCAAGATGCTGGTTCTGACCCCTCGCCAGATTGAAATTTTGACCATTTTGGCCTTATGCCCGCAAGGCTTGAGTCTGGATACCTTGCATCAGGCCTTATATGGTGAACGCAAAGTTAGTATGGGCACCTTAAAAGCAGAAATGTCGCAGTTGCGCGATGTACTGGGGGGCATGTTAGGTTCTAGGCCTTACCGATTATTGGTACATGTAGAGGCCGATTTTTTACTTACCGAACAGTCTCTGGATGCTGGATATATTAATTCTGCCCTAAAATTATGTACTGGCGTATTTCTGGCTAAAACGGAAAGTCCATTTTTATGTGCCTGGCGAGATTGTCTGGAATCACGTCTAAGTAATGCCATTTTTAAAGCCAATGAAACTGACGTCCTGCTGAAACATGTATCGCATTTCCCTGAAGCGATTGATGCGGTGGAACGCCTGATTGAACTAATGCCCAAAACCCATCCCGTCCATCAAACTCTTTTAAAATATAAAGACCTTTAAAACGAATCCCTTCAGCGGTAGAAGGCTATATAGGAAAATCCTGGAATATTCAGCATCATCCCTATTCACAATAGATTTACTTGTCGATTTCATCTGAATCAGATCCTAAAATTTTATTAATCTGATGATTTTTCAGTGGCTATGCCATTTACTTGGCCGCTTGAGGGGACTCACTTCATCAAAATCAGCTACGATCATCTTCATTTCATATGAAGGACGTACAGTTTATTCCTCAGAGATTAAATATGATATTAAGATCATACGATGGGAAATTTTTTCTGGCTGGAACGAAGTAGAAGAAATTAGGATATTTTTATGCTCTAGGATAAACATGGATATTTTTAGGCTAGGGGACTTATAAAATAATTCCCCTCTATTTTTTATCCTATTATGAAGGTAAAAGCGGTAGCCAAAAGCAATGAATTGCTATTGGCATACTTCTTCAGTAGGCGAAATAAGGCCTGTTAAAGTGTAAGTCAGATGATTGAAAATAAGACTTACAAGGAGGTATTACATTGCCGCTTTAAAAATATCCACGACTTGAGCATGACTGGCCTTACGTGGATTGGTTAACATGCAGGCATCTTTTTGCGCATTTTCTGCCATAGTGGCGAGGTCAGCTTCTTTTACATTCAATTCCGCTAAACCTGATGGAATGCCAATTGACGATGAAAGCTGCCGAATGGCGTTAATCGCTTCATAAGCTGCCTCAGTTACAGTTAAACCTTCTATATTCACCCCCATCAATTGGGCAATTTTGGCATAACGCTCCGGACAGGCAATCAGGTTAAACTCACAGACATGTGGGAGCAAAATCGCATTACAGACCCCGTGTGGCAAGTTATAGAAACCACCAAGCTGATGCGCCATCGCATGCACATAACCTAAAGAGGCATTATTAAAAGCCATGCCTGCAAGATACTGGGCATAGCTCATGGCATCCCGTGCTTCCAGATTATCCCCATTCGCCACTGCGGGACTGAGCCATTCACTGATCATGGTGATCGCCTTTTCTGCACAGGCATCAGTGATGGGATTGGCGGCCGTAGATACATAGGCCTCGACCGCATGTGTCAGAGCATCCATCCCTGTTGCCGCAGTCAGGCCTGCAGGTTTGGCTAACATCAGTTTAGGGTCATCAATCGCAATGAGTGGGGTACAACGCCAATCTACAATCGCCATTTTCACATGGGTATCGGTATTGGTAATGATACAGAAACGTGTCATCTCCGAAGCTGTCCCTGCCGTGGTATTGATTGCAATCAGTGGTGTCATCGGAACGGTACTTTTATCAATCCCTTCATAATCACGGATATGTCCGCCACCTGCAGTGACCAGACCGATGCCTTTGGCACAGTCATGTGATGAACCCCCACCTAACGATACAATAAAATCACAGGCGTTTTCATTATAAGCTGTAACTCCATGATGCACGTTAATATCAGTTGGATTAGGTTCCGCGCCTGGGAAAATATAACTGTCAACACCTGCCTCTTTCAAATAATTTGCAATATCATCTGCAACACCAAATTTAAACAGGCCAGCATCAGTTACAATCAGTGCTTTCTTGGCGCCTAAATTTTGTGCTTTGATCCCGATTTCTTTAGCACAGCCCGGACCAAAAAGTGAAACACAGGGAATATAAAAACCGTTAGTTTGATCTGAAATATTTTTAAAAGCCATGGTGTTATTCCTTCTACCATCCATTGATTATTTTATCGGTGACCCTCACCGTAATATGAGTATTGGATGAAGCTAAAAAGAATCCTACCTACCAAATACCTACCAATTTAAATTTTTGATTCTAGCCAAAATAATGCATTTGAGGTATTTAAAAGGGCACTGTTGCAAATAACCACGAATGGTAAGCTGAAGACTGTTTTAGCTAAAGGTGCAGTATATGAATCCTTTCCATGGTCGGCATTTTCAGGGCGAAATCATTCTTTGGGCTGTGCGCTGGTATTGTAAATATGGCATTAGCTATCGTGAACTGCAGGAAATGCTGGCCGAACGTGGTGTGAATGTTGATCACACGACGATTTATCGTTGGGTTCAACGTTATGCTCCTGAAATAGAAAAACGTTTACGCTGGTATTGGCGTAATCCTACAGATCTGAGCTCGTGGCATATTGATGAAACCTATGTAAAAGTGAATGGACGATGGTCTTATCTGTATCGTGCAGTCGATCAACGTGGCGATACCATTGATTTTTATCTTTCTTCTAGACGTAATACCAAATCAGCATATTGTTTTCTTGGAAAAATTTTAAATAATGTGAAGAAGTGGCAAATTCCACAAGTGATCAACACGGATAAAGCACCCACATATGGACGTGCTTTATCACGGTTAAAACGGGAAGGTAAATGTCCACCAGACCTTGAGCACAGGCAGATTAAGTATAAAAATAACGTGATTGAATGTGATCATGGCAAGCTAAAGCGGATCATCAGGGCCACGTTAGGATTCAAATCTATGAAGACGGCTTATGCCACAATTAAAGGTATTGAAGTCATGCGTGCACTACGTAAAGGCCAAGCTTCGTCATTTTATTATGGTCAGCCTCAGGGTGAAGTCTATCTGGTGAATAGAGTTTTCGGGGCACTGTTGCAAATAGGCTGACATGATAAGCTAAATATCTTATTTATTTCGAGATACAGCAGATGAATCCCTTCCACGGTCGGCACTTTCAAGGTGAAATCATTCTTTGGGCTGTTCGTTGGTATT
>NZ_VPAS01000039.1:0-4620 GCF_013419125.1 Acinetobacter sp. YH12102
ACCATTTCAGTAAAAACTTGTCGAGGTACGCCAACCAAGCGTTTGAATTCAGAATCTGAAAAACGATTTAATTTCTGATATCTCATGAAATTTATATTGAGGTGGTTTTTACTTTCGCAAGAGATCTATTCAAATCCTAAAAACTTCTGTGTTTTTAGGATTTTTTATTTTTAAAATAATTTTAATTATTAAGCATTCTATTTTTATATTTAAAAGGCTAAACTTTCATCCAATTTAATACTGGTATGTACCACTTAATTTTGGGACAAACCTTAAATATTAAATGTATTTGAAAATACTGTGTAGATGTTTGCTTAAATGATGACTCTCCATTACCACATGATGATCTGGCTCAGGGATATTGATAATGACCACAATGACTGATGATTTAGGTCATGGTATGGGCAATGCCTGGGAAAATAAAGACTGGGCACATATTTCTGATCCAGAATTACAAAGCCTGCAGCAGCAGTATTCCTGTTTACAAGGTCATATTCAGATTTTGTGGTGTAGTCCACGGCCATTTTCATCTGCAGTATTGGTTAAAGTAGAGCAGGATCTTGTGAGCAGGGATGAAATAGTCGCGCATCAGTATTTGATTAAGCGCAGCCATTGTTCCTTTCGTCGTGCCCGCGATATTTTACAGGAGCATGCCGTTCTTCAGCATTTAGCTAGCAAAGAAATTCCTGTTGCAGCATTGATTAGCTCAAATCAAGGTCTGACCGCTTTAGAGCTAGGTGACTGGACCTATGAAGTCTATGCAAAAGCAGCCGGCTTAGATCTGTATGCAGATCAGCAATCCTGGAAACCTTTTTTCTATGCTGAACATGCTGCGAAAGCGGGGCAATTACTGGCAAGCTTACATATGGCCATGCAGGATTTTCCTGAGCGGCAAGGCCGATCAGCATCTTATTTATTGTCCAATCAGCAGCTTTTAAACAGTGAAAATATCGTTACAGCCATTCAACGGCGCATTGTAAACAGTCCAGAATTAAGCCGTTACTGTGCCGACAAAAATTTAGATCCTTACTTTTTAGATCAAATCTTACAGGTTCACCAGCGTATTCAGCCTGTATTGCAACAGGCAAGCAGAATTTGGACCCATAACGATTTACACGCTTCTAATCTATTTTGGTCAGCACCGGATGCCAAAGCGGAGATTACTGCCGTAATTGATTTTGGTTTATCTGACCGAAATTCGGCACTTTATGATCTGGCTGTGACGATTGAACGTAATTTCATTGATTGGTTGGAATTAAAGCAGAACCCACATATTCCGATTGATGAAGCCGGTTTAACCGCTTTTCTCCATGCTTATTTTTCCGAGATACATCCACAAGAAGATTTTAGTATTTTGCCAGAACTGCTGAAAATCGTGCATCTGGATTTCGCTTTTTCAGAGCTGGAGTATTTTGTGGGCATTACCCACAACCTCAACCATGCAGATGCGGCTTATTACGACTGGATTATCGGTCATGTGGACTGGTTCTTTGGCGAACAAGGCCAACAATTTACCCAGACTTTAACCCGGCTCATTCAACACGAATTGCACTCTTCTTAGTTGCTCTCTAAACCCGGCATCATCACCCACTTCAAATACATAAGGTTTCGTATGAACAATCGTCAACTCAAACAGAATGTATTAACCCGATCTTTAAATATGATCATTCTGTCGCAGCTTTGTTTAGCCCCGCTGACTTATGCTGAAGACGATGTTCAACAGCTTGACACGATTGTCATTACAGCCGATCAAAGCATCCCTTACTCGAGTGCCAAAGTGAATGTCGAGGGATTTGCTACGGACAGTCTGCAAAAAATACCTGCATCGGTCTCTATCGTGACTGCCGATCTCATTGCTGAACAACATGCTCGCGTGCTGAGCGATGTGGTAAAAAATGATGCAGCCATCGGTGATGGCTATGCTGCAATTGGCTATTATCCAAACTTTGTCTCGCGTGGCTTTGAACTCGATTTGGCATCAAGCTACCTCATTAATGGCAATGTGATTCGTGGTGAACAAAACGTTGCACTTGAAAACAAAGAACGTGTGGAAATTTTAAAAGGCATTTCCGCGATTCAAAGTGGTATGTCGACCCCGGGTGGTGTGGTCAATTATGTCACCAAGCGACCCAAAGATATCCAGGCCCTGACATTCTCTGCCGATCAACACGGCCAGTTTTCAGTGGCAACTGATCTCGGTGGTTTTTTGGGTGATGAGCAGCAATTCGGATATCGCATCAATCTGGTGAATGAGCAGATTGAGTCTTATGTCGATCACGTGGATGGTGAGCGCTATTTAGCGGCATTGGCCTTAGACTGGAAAACATCTGAGCAATCTAAATTGGAATTTGATCTTGAAGCACAGCGTTCCGAACAAAAATCAGTGCCAGGCTATCAATTACTGGATGGCAAAGTCCCAGAAAATGTGAAATGGGATCGATTGCTTGGTTACCAGACTTGGGGTAAACCGGTCACGATCGATAGTCTGAATACTGGTTTAAAATATAGTTATGCCTTGAATGATGACTGGAACTTGGGACTTGTTGCAGCGCACAGTAAATCCAAGGTTGATGATTATTCAACATTTGCTTGGGGATGCTATGCCACGGTATGTGAATATAATGGCTTAGGCAACACCTTTGACGCTAATGGCAATTATGATATTTATGATTATCGCAACCCAGATGACACCTTTAAGACCAATCAATTTAAAGTCAAATTGGATGGGGTGATTGATACCAACTGGGCACAACATTATCTAAATTTTGATATTACGCAAACCAATAAATCTCGTGATCGATATCCTGGATTAAATAGAAACATATATACACATTTATACGAGAACCCAGAGGACATAGATATTGCAGGTAATATTTATGAGGATCCACTACAAGTAGAACAACAATTAGGTGATGTCGGTCCCTATTTTAAAGCTTTAGATAGTGAACAGACTGCTTTTACGGTTTTAGATCGTATTGAGTGGAATGAGAAATGGTCTACTTTGATTGGTGGAAAATGGATCGAGCTTGATGAACAAGCACATGCTTATGATGCAGAGGGTAAGCAGGTAATAAAAGTTCGTGATACGGATTTAGGCAAATTTTTACCACAGTTTGCAGTGAGTTATAGCCCGGTAGAGTCAACAACTCTGTATGCCTCTTATGCCAAAGGTTTGTCAGATGGAAAGACAGCGCCTTGGTTTGCAGAGAATGCTGCTGAAACTCTAGCGCCGATCTATTCAGAGCAATATGAAATTGGCCTAAAACAACAGATCAAGCAGTTTTTATTGACTGCCTCGCTATTTGATTTACACCAAGACAACCAATATAGCAAGCCGATTTCAGGACTTCGCTATTTTGTTGCGGAAGGCGAACAACATAGTCAGGGTCTGGAGCTCGGACTGAATGGTGCATTAACCGATCATCTGGCCTTAACTTCATCTTTAGCCTTGACTAAAGCCCGTTTAGAAAATGTAGAAGCGGTTGAATATGGCAATCATCAGGCGCAAAACGTGCCAAAAGTTCGTTTCGCAACACATCTTCGCTATAACGTACCGAGCATTGCAGGTTTCACTGTTCTGGCAGGTGGTCAATACAGTTCCAGCAAATATGCTAACAAAGAGGGTGCTGCGAAAGTCGCAGGTTATAGTGTGGTTGATTTAGGCGCTGCTTATCAATTTAAGCTAAATACGACCGATGCATTGCTACGCTTGAATATTAATAATCTGTTCAACAAGAAATACTGGCGTGATGCAGGTGAATTTTTGGGTGACGATTATTTATTCTTGGGTTCGCCGCGTACAGCAACCTTGTCATTCAATCTGAACTTCTAAATTGGCTGCTTAATCAGGTTATATTGCTATGGAAAATATAGAAATTGCAGCGTTCATTTTAAATGTTTTAGGTGTCTGGTTGACGTCTAAACAATATAAAGCCTGCTGGGTAGTGAATATTGTCGCTGTATTTCTGTATATCATTATTTTTTATCGTGTCAATTTATTTGCAGACGCAGCATTACAAGCCGTATTTATCTTGATGCAACTCTATGGCTGGTATAGCTGGTCGAAGAAAGATCAAGACCAGGATCTGACTGTACAGATTGGCTATTTGAATAAAAAAATCTGGGTATATAGCCTGATTGTGGGTATTGTCGCTGGTCTGGTGATTGGTGCCTTATTTGCTCATTTTACCGCAGCGTCACTACCTTGGTTGGACTCCATGTTAGCCTCTTTTAGCTTGGTGGCAAGTTATTGGGCGGCAAAAAAATATATTGAAAGCTGGGGCTTGTGGTGTGTTCTAGATGTGATTTATGTCGGTATGTACACCCATAAATCATTGTATTTAACAGCCGTACTCTATTTTCTCTTTATTCTTCTTGCACTGAATGGCTGGAGAATGTGGCGAAATCTTTATAGAGTGAAATTATCTTGAAATGACACTATTGCAAATAGAAATTTGAGGTGATGCTCTTTCCTTTAAAAAAAGTGTTTATAGACTAGGGTGTGTCCTCATTTGGCTTTGCACCAAATAAATATACAGGCTATACGAATCATAGATTTATAATTGCGTGCCAGTTTATCAAATCGAGTTGCAATAGCACGGAAATGTTTTAATCTCGCAA
>NZ_VPAS01000041.1:0-3894 GCF_013419125.1 Acinetobacter sp. YH12102
GTCTTGCAGAACTGCAAGACGTTGAATTTCTTTGTCAGACATAGTGATCAGCATCTATATTTTATATCCAGTCCATGGTGATAAAAACCATCATAAACCAGACATTTTTATTGGTGAGAATATAGACACTTTAAATGGGTTCTAACAAACACGTTTCGTATAAGGTGTATTATGTTAATTTTAGAGAAACTACTAAATTATATTGAGTTGTAAATAGTTGAAATTCCGTTAAGATATATTGGATTAAATTCTATTCCTAGATAGCATTCGTGTTGACTCATCTCTCCAAAAAACTTTGGTTTTGTTTTCTTATGGTTTTTGCCATAGGATGGAGTAGTGTGTCTGTTGCATCAGTAAAGATAATGCATATCAATATGCAAACTGAAATGAGCCAAGATCATTGTTTAGATCAAGCACAGCAAGTCACTCAACATGGTATTAATCACGAAGTACAGACGAATACCGATTGCCATAATCATTTAGCTATTAATCACGAAGTACAGACGAATACCGATTGCCATAATCATTTAGCTATTAATCAGAATATAGATCACAAAAAGTGTCAGGAATGTTCTAGCTTATCCTGCCAGACACAGATCTCATGTCTTCATTCTTTGCAAAGCTCGCTAGATCCCCTAGATACCTTCTATTCTATAGATCAGCCTAATTTTTATTACCTCAACCAATATCTAAATGGGTATTGGCAAGAAATTTCACGTCCTCCTAAAACTTAACCAATTTTTTTTAAAATTTATTTATTTTTCAAAAATTAAGGTTAAGTTATGTCTCATAAAATTAGTTCGTACCTATTAGCAGGTATTTGTTTTGCATCGTCGCCTTTGGTTTTTGCCGAAGTGCGTGAATATCAGCTTGTTATTGATGAAGCAGTGGTCAGCCCAACTGGAAAGCCTGTAAAGCGCATTACCGTAAATGGTCAATTTCCTGCGCCTTTGCTTGAGTTTGAAGAGGGTGATGAAGCCATCATTCGCGTGAAAAATAATTTAAAAAACCAAGATTCTTCTATTCATTGGCACGGACTGTTGTTGCCGGGCATTATGGATGGTGTACCAGGATTTAATGGTTTTAACGGTATTAAGCCTCAAAGCGAGTATGTTTATAAATTCAAGATTCGCCAAAGCGGGACTTATTGGTATCACGCTCATTCTAAAGGACAGGAACAAGACGGCTTATATGGTTCTTTTGTGATTTATCCAAAAGGTAAAACACCATTGGCAGCACATGAAAAAGCTGAACGTGACTATGTGGTGATGTTGTCAGATTTTCATGAAAAAACCAGTGATCAAATTCAGAAAGATCTTAAAATTTCAGCTGAATATTATCAAGATCAGCGTGAAACCTTGGGTGATGTTTGGAAGCAGGTTAAACGTGATGGCATAAAAGCGACATGGTCTGACCGCAAAATGTGGAATCAGATGCGTATGCTAAAAACCGACATGTCGGATGTTACAGGTTATACCTTCCTCATTAATGGCAAAACACCTGAACAAAATTGGACAGGAATGTTTAAACCGAATGAAAAAATTCGCCTACGTTTTGTGAATGCATCTGCGATGTCTTTCTACGATGTCCGTATTCCTAACTTGAAAATGACTGTGGTTAGTGCTGATGGTCAGCCTGTGAAACCCATTTCTGTAGATGAATTCCGTATTGGTACGGCTGAAACTTATGATGTGATTGTGGAGCCAAAAGGTGGACATTATCAAATTGAAGCTGAGTCAATTGACCGTTCAGGTTATGCGATTGGTACGCTACACAATGAACTAAATCCTGTGACACACGGCATTCATATGCCTCAGCCACGTCCACGCTCGCTTTTGACTATGGAAGATATGGGACATGGTGGTGGTGATCATTCAGGAATGGATCATTCGAAAATGAACCATGGCGATATGAAAGGCACGGATCATTCACAGCATAGCGCAGTAAAACCGACTATGGAAGATATGGGACATGGTGGTGGTGATCATTCAGGAATGGATCATTCGAAAATGAACCATGGCGATATGAAAGGCACGGATCATTCACAGCATAGCGCAGTAAAACCGCAAAAAAATGATCAAGTGGTTTATGGTTGGGCAAATGCCTCTACACCTGCAGGTAATAAAGCCTTGCAATATAGCGATTTAAAATCATTAGAGCCGCAAAAAGATACTCGTGAAGCCAGCAGTGAATTGGTCGTGCGTTTGGGCGGTACTATGGAACGTTATATTTGGACCATTAACGGTAAAAAATTTAGTGATGCTGAGCCGTTAAAAGTGAAATATGGCGAGCGTATCCGTATCAAATTTATTAATGACAGTATGATGGCGCACCCGATGCATTTACACGGTATGTTTATGCAGTTGGAGAATGGTCAAGAGTCGGTAGATATGCCAAATAAACACACATTGATCGTACCACCGGGTAAAACAGTTACGGCTTTATTAACTGCGGATGAATTGGGTGAATGGGCAATCCATTGTCATTTGTTGTATCACATGAGTGCGGGGATGATGAACAAGTTAATCGTGGCGAATGTTAGCGATGAACAAGTATCTACAATGCCAATTCAAGGTACAAATTCGACTCAAACTCAACAAGTAACTGAGCAAAAAGGAGCTGAACATGCACATCACTAATTTTGTATTGAAAGCGATTTTTTCTGTTGCGGTATTGAGTTTAACGACCTTAAGTGTGGCGCACGAAGGGCATCATTCAACTACTCAGAATAATGGGAAAAATATGCCATCAATGAATCATCAAGCCATGTCTGAGATGAATCATTCACAACATTCTGCACAAGAGCATGCACAACACATGCAGATGATGGGGAAAATGAACCATGGTCAGATGAATCATGCACAACATCAGGCAACATCTACGGTTAATCATTTACATCATGTACCAGATGCGAATACTCAGCAGAGTTCGCATTATGATCATCGCTCAGAACACGGTGCGCAAATTTATGCGATTACGACGGTGGATAATAAGTGGTTTGTCAATGAAGATGGCACAGGCGGTTTAAAGTCAGAGTTTGAAACCCGTATTGGCACAGATGAAAATAAGGTTTTTATTAAAGTTCATGCCGATAAAGAAGAATCGCATGATGCACATTATGATGCCAAACTTTTATATAGCCGTATGATTTCAGACTTTTGGGATGCACAGATTGGTGCACGTTATCGCAGTGAAAAAGTTGAACTCGATGATCATCGCAAAGACACCGAAGAAAATGTTGATGCAGTGATTGGCTTACATGGTATGGCACCATATTTCTTTGAAACTGATGCTTATCTCTATGCAGGAGAAGACAGTTATGCGGGTTTTAGTCTAGAAACGGAACGTGATTTTCTGATTACGCAAAAGTTGATTATTCAAACTTATTTAGAGTTGGATGCGATCTTTAGTGATGACTCTAAATATGCGAAAAAAACTGGTTTAAGCAGTGCAACCGCAGGGCTTGAAACTCGCTATGAAATCAGTAAAAAGATCATGCCGTATATCGACATTGCCTATGAGTATTCAAAAGGTAATGATGAAACGTCGTGGCAAATAGAATCAAACTCTGAGAAAGGTTGGTTATATGGAGCTGGTGTTAGATTTAGATTTTAATTAATTTAATGATTACTAAATAGCTTTATTTAAATAAAACTCTAGCTTAATGTGGCCGGAAGCAAAATGTTAACTTATTTTGCTCCCTCCCTCCCATTTAACATAATGTTGATTATACGAAATCAGTCTGTAAGCCCAAAATAGAAATGTCCGGTTTCTCCAAAGTAAAAATGTCCGCTTTTAGAATATGCACTTTTGCGATTATTGAAGCGGACGGTTTGATATGTTGGTGTCTATGTCGGATAAAGAACTTAAACGATTGTCGGTCTTGCAGGAAAT
>NZ_VPAS01000004.1:0-354303 GCF_013419125.1 Acinetobacter sp. YH12102
TCCATCAGGGTCAAGTGGTCTGGCTCAAAGATTTTGGCTTTGTACAATTATTTAAGACTCAGTTAAAAGAACAGCAGAGGTTTTATATTGTGCATCAAGATGAAGATGATTTATTGTCCTTTGAGGGCTTTCATGAATTACATTCAAGTCATTGGAAAATAGAGCAATATCACCGGGTGATTAAACAGGTTTGTCATATTGAAAAGTTTCAAGTAAGACGATCTAAACTGATTTTGAATCATATTTTTTCAGCCTTGATGGCCTACGTTGAGATACAAAAGAACCAGTTTGAGCGGATCTTTGAAAATGTATATCGTTGGCAGAAGAAATTATTTAGACCAGTTATCAAAAACTTCATTGATGACTTTATTCTCGATAAAAATCATCTGCTACCACAGAGAATCTATAAATAATAGTGCGTAAGTCCTAAGTCTTTTAAAATGTAGACAGTTAGTTTAAGTAGAGAAAAATCTGGTTTTTATCTCAGCAAAATTTTGATTTTTTAAGTCCTCAATATAGGTTTTTGTTCCTGAATGAGGCCGATTTTTGCAGCAAGTCGTTTAGGAATGAATTGATTTTTTGCTTTCCGTGCTTGAGCTCCAAATAGCACTAACAGAATTTATCCAAGATCCTGCTACCCAGTTGCTTGAGTTTTTTTGTACAATAGGCGCATATATTATTGAGTGAATCATATGAGCACCCAAACACCTCCCAAAAAAAAGCCTCTGGTTAATTTACCTTTCCCGATCAAACAAGCGGAGCAAAATGCTGCGGAAGAAGTTCTGGAAGATTTAAGACCAAGACCGCAGCGTTATGCTGACCGTACCTGGATGCCGCCACGCGGTACGCGTCGTTCAATGGGTAAACGTTAATTGGTCGAACTCAAAAAGCTATGATGAGTCATGGCTTTTTTTGTGTAAATTTTTAGATATTCAGCAATTAATATTTCATCTATTTCCTTATTTCTCGAGCAGATAAAACCCTGGCCAGATTTTTCTCATTTCTCATTTCTCATTTGCATGATCTTGATCGAATACATGCAGCATCTCAAAAAGCTCATCGCTAAGCAGAATAAAATAATTAGTTGATCTATTGATCTTGCATATCTTATGTCCATAAAAAAAGCCAATTCAGAAATTGGCTTTTAGAGAGATAAGTTATTAGCGAATGCTTTTACGTGCTTTATTTTCCGGTTTTGGTGGGGCAATTTCTCGCTGTTCTTGCCAGACATCAATAAAGTCTTTTTCATTAATATTATACAGCTCAAGTAGCGCTAAAATTACACCCCCAAACAGCATGGCACCTTCCGAATGACTCTGAAAATCGACCAGTTTGGTATTTAGATTATGCAGGATATCTTCAATTTCGAAGACCCGTTCCCGCCCATTGCTGTCGGTCGGATAGATCTGGGTATTTAAAATAATCCTCGCCAGACTTTTTTCATTTTCGGTCAATGGCAATTCTTCAATCAGCTCATCAGTCGCAGGATTTAAAATGACTGAATCGCGAAAAATCGTATGTAGGAAGTTTGCGCTTAATTTGGGTAGAGGCTTTTCCACAAAAGGGCGGAAAGATTGCGGGAAAATGACATTGCGTGAAATGCCTTTAAACATCGGTGCAATTTCTTCGACTTTATAACCTGCGATCCCGCATCCTAAAGACGTAATAAAATATTTATTTTTAGAATGGTTTTTGGTGTAAATCTTGAAGTCATCAATATAGTGCTGGATTTGTGACAACGGCATTTGCTGCAAATGCTCGTTCATGGTGGGAATCGCATAGCTTTGACCCGACCAGCCACGACCGACGCCCATCACTGCACCAAAATGCTCAAGCGCTGTTCTCGCTGCACCTGCACCATGCTGTCCCGCCAGATTGCTGCCAAAAACAAACACGGTATTTTCCGGAAGGGATTTAACAATACTTTCATCGTGATAGTGGTAAGTCATAATTGTCTATTCGAGGCCATCCTGATCTTCATGTTGCCTTTGATCGGGGTTGGGGTCAAGTAAAAAGCAGGGATGGCCTGAATGTTGAAAGACTGACTAAATATGAGAATTCTCAACATATTTCTCGACTGTCATCATCTGTTGGATTTCGGTATTTTGGCTATGGAATCTGCTCCGGAAAGTCTGAAATCTGCTAAAATTCCTGATCCGCATTCGAGTTGAGACATGTAGCTGTGACTGATAAGCAACCCTTTGAATTAGTAACCAGTTATCAACCCGCAGGTGATCAGCCACAGGCCATTGAAAAGCTGGTCAAGGGTATTGAACAGGGCTTTCATGATCAGCTTTTACTGGGCGTTACCGGGTCGGGTAAGACTTATACCATGGCCAATGTGATTGCACAGACCCAGCGTCCGACTATTGTCATGGCACATAACAAAACGCTGGCTGCACAGCTTTATGGCGAATTTAAAGCATTTTTCCCGAATAACGCCGTCGAGTATTTTGTCAGTTATTATGATTATTATCAGCCGGAAGCTTATGTGCCATCTTCAGATACTTTTATCGAGAAAGATGCCGCAATTAATGACCATATTGACCAGATGCGTCTTTCCGCGACCCGATCATTATTAGAACGTCGTGATGCAATTATTGTCGCATCAGTTTCTGCAATTTATGGTTTGGGTGATCCGAATGCCTACATGAGCATGTTGCTGCATGTGGTGGAAGGCGATCGCATTGGTCGTGATGACATTATTCGCCGTCTGGTCGAAATGCAGTATTCGCGCAATGAACTGGAATTCCTGCGCGGTACTTATCGTATTCGTGGCGAAATTATCGATATTTTCCCGGCAGAATCGGATCAGGATGCCATCCGGATTGAACTGTTTGATGATGAAGTTGACTCCATTCGCTGGTTTGATCCCTTGACTGGGAAAATGGTTCGCAAAGTCCCGCGGGTGACGATTTATCCCAAAAGTCACTATGTCACGCCCAAAGACAATTTATCCCGCGCGATTGAAACCATTCGGGAAGAACTCAAAGAACGACTGGTGTTCTTTCGTGAAAATGACAAATTGCTGGAAGCGCAGCGGATTGAACAGCGTACCCGTTATGATCTGGAAATGATGCAGCAGTTGGGCTATACCAATGGCATCGAAAACTACTCGCGTCATTTGTCTGGACGTCCTTCAGGTGAGGCGCCACCCACCTTGTTCGATTATATTCCCGATGATGCCTTGCTGATTATTGATGAATCGCATGTGACTGTGCCGCAGATCGGCGCGATGTACAAGGGCGACCGTTCGCGTAAGGAAAATCTGGTGAATTACGGCTTCCGTTTGCCAAGCGCGCTAGATAACCGCCCGATGAAATTTGAAGAATGGGAACGCATTGTTCCGACCACCGTTTATGTCAGCGCCACGCCAGCTCGCTATGAACTGGAAAAATCGCAGCAGATTGTCGAGCAGGTGGTACGTCCGACCGGTCTGATCGATCCTGAAATTGAAATTCGTCCGGTACTGACGCAAGTCGATGATGTACTTTCAGAAATTAATCTGCGCAAAGATATCAACGAGCGGGTATTGGTCACCACCTTGACCAAGCGCATGGCCGAAGACCTGACCTCTTATTTGAAAGAGTACGGGATTAAGGTCGCTTATTTACACTCGGATATCGATACTGTTGAGCGCGTCAAGATTATTCATGAACTGCGTACTGGTGTACACGATGTACTGGTCGGAATTAATCTGCTGCGTGAAGGTCTGGACATGCCGGAAGTGTCGCTGGTTGCGATTCTGGATGCCGATAAAGAAGGTTTCCTGCGTTCTGAGCGTTCTCTCATTCAGACTATCGGGCGTGCTGCGCGTAACCTGAAAGGGAGGGCGATTTTGTATGCAGATCGAATAACTGACTCAATGCAAAAAGCCATTGATGAGACAGATCGACGTCGCGCCAAGCAGATTCAGTTTAATGAAGAGCATGGTATTACTCCGCGTAGCGCAGTCCGTCAGGTAATCAAGGAAATTGATACCGGTGAAATATTGGATGATGATTCAATTGAATTGAAAGCTTCTGATCAGGCGCGCGCGATCAGTGCAGATGAACGACATATCATGGCAGACCCGAAAATGTTTGCGAAGCATATTAACAAGCTTGAAAAGGAAATGCTGAAAGCCTCTAAAGAGTTACAGTTTGAGCAGGCTGCACGTCTGCGTGATGAAATTTTGCGCTTAAAAGCCCAGATGTTTGATTGATTTTTTTTACATGAAGTTTTATTTCGATGACCTAAAGTCAATCATAAACCAAACATAATGTAACAAATCAAGTGCTTGGATAAGGCTATTGTAAGAACAGAAAATTTTTAAATAAATATTTTGTGAACATATAATAGGTATTTTTATGACAACTCAAAATTCTTCAGGTAATGGATTGAAGCTGGCAAAAATTGCTGTGGGTAGTGCGGTTCTTCTTGGTTTGGGCGCGGCGACGATGGCCTATGCGCAAAATGAGCCATTAGCCACTGTTGAAAAAGTAGAACTGGACCGTTATTTGGGGACTTGGTATGAAGTGGCGCGCAAGCCTTTGTCTTTTCAAAATAAATGCGATCGTGATGTCACTGCAACCTATACCTTAAATGAAAATGGCAATATTGTGGTCGATAACCGCTGTATGAAAAAAGATGGTCAGCCCACCCAATCCTTGGGTGAGGCATTTGTGCAAGATCCACCGCAAAATACCAAATTAAAAGTCAGTTTCCTGCCCGAATTTATTCGCTGGATTCCGGTCGGGCGTGGCGATTATTGGGTCTTAAAACTGGATGAGAATTATCAAACCGTTCTGGTCGGTGAGCCTAAACGTAAATACATGTGGATACTGTCACGTAATCCGCAATTAGATAAAAATGTTGTAAACGAATATTTGCAATATGCACAGTCTGTGGGTTATGACCTGAGTGATGTGATTCATACCAAACAAACGCAAAGATAGAAATATCTTCTTAATCGAAACCATGCTTAGGCATGGTTTTTTATTTTTATGAGCAAAAATATATTTCAAAGTAGGGTAGTGATTTCACTTTAAATAGATGAAGCATCAAGCTTTCTAGTGTACTAATCGTTATAATGCCGGCGAATGAAAGTAGAGTTTGACTATGTATAAAGGCATTGCGTTATCTGTATTGGCCTCGGTGGTTTTCGGGGTGCTCTATGTATTTACGCCTTTCTTGCAGCCTTTAGATAGTGAACAGACCTTTGCCTGGCGCATGCTGGCCACGATTCCGTTTTTAACTGCCTTTATGTGGTGGTCGGGTGATCTGCAACATATCAGCAGTATCTTTAAGCGGGTTTTGCAGCAACCTGCCTTGTTGATCTGGCTGCTGATCAGCTCCCTGTTATGTACCACACAATTATGGCTGTTCTTGTGGGGCCCTATCAATGGTCGTGGCCTAGAAGTCTCACTCGGCTATTTTTTGTTGCCTCTGGTGATGGTGCTGGTCGGCTGTATGCTCTATAAAGAAAAATTGTCATCATTCCAGATGGTCGCTGTCGCTTTGGCGGTATTGGGTGTGGGGCATGAGATCTGGCGAATTGGTTCAATTGCATGGGAAACGGTCTATGTGGCTTTGGCCTATCCTTTGTATTTCTTCATGCGGCGTAAATTTGCTACGGATCATCTGGGGGGCTTCTGGTGGGATCTATTTCTGATTTTGCCCGCTGCATTTTATCTGGGTTTTATTTATAGCGACTCGATGCAGCTCATGTTAAATCATTCTCATTTAATCTGGGCAGTATTGGTATTGGGTTTTTTGAGCGCACTGGGACTCGGTAGCTATATTCTCGCCAGCCGATATTTACCCTTTGTGATCTTTGGATTGTTGAGTTATCTGGAACCTGTGCTGTTGGCCTTTGCCTCGATGGCTTTGGGGGAGCGTGTGGAAGCTGGCGAGTGGCTGACTTATATTCCAATTTGGCTTGCCGTATTGGTGCTGGTGATTGAAGGAATTCTGCATCTATTTAAGCAGCGTAAACAGCAATTAGCGCTTAAAAAAAATCTGGCAAACTATCAGGATCGACTAGACTCTTAAAATTAAAAAGAGATCGAATGAATAAACAACATTTAACAAATTTCTGCTCCGTACGGGAAAACGCATGCTTTTAAAATTTTTGAATGCAAAATCATTTAGCTAATTGCAACTATTTCCCAGATTTATAGTGAATATACGTTAAAAACCACTCGTCTCGGTGAGCTTTTGATTCAAAGTTGCCTCCAATTCCATTACAATTATCGGGTTTTGAAATTTATGCCTAGATTTACAATTAATTAGAGGACGTATCTGTGAGCAAAGACACTATCGTTGCCCTACATGCAGAGCACCAAGGTCGCTGGAAAAACCGTGAAGAACTTGCGGAACGCATGATTGCCCTTGTTGGTCAGTTATATCGTGAAAAAAATATTGTAGCTACAGTTTATGGTCGCTCTTTAATTAACCGTTCTGTGATTCAGATCTTGAAAGCACACCGCCGTACTCGCGTACTCGATGTTGAACTTTCGGTTGTAAATACATTCCCAATTCTTGAAGCATTGGCGAAAGTTGAGAACATCGGTTCTGCTGAAGTTGATCTAGGTAAACTTGCTGTTGAATTTAAAGAAAAAGGCGGCGACATCGATGCATTTGTTGCAGACGCTGTTAAATCTCTAGAAGGTAATGCTGCTGCTGTAGAACATAAAGACGTAGTTCTTTATGGTTTCGGTCGTATCGGTCGTATCCTGGCACGTTTGATGATTGGTCAATCAGGTCTGGGTCGCGGTCTTAGCCTGAAAGCAATCGTGGTTCGTAAATCATCTGATGGTGATTTGGAAAAACGTGCATCTCTACTGCGTCGTGACTCGATTCATGGCCCATTTGCAGGCACGATTTCTGTAGATGAAGAAAACGAAGCAATTATTGCAAACGGTAACTTCATTAAAGTGATCTATGCGTCTAATCCTTCTGAAGTGGATTACACAGCATATGGTATTAACAATGCACTTGTAATCGACAACACTGGTAAATGGCGTGATGCTGAAGGTCTTGCTCAACACCTGAAATGCCCGGGCGCTGCTCGTGTTATTTTGACTGCACCTGGTAAAGGTGACATGAAGAATGTGGTTTACGGTGTGAACCAGGCGGACATCCTTGCTGAAGATAGCATCATCTCTGCTGCAAGCTGTACGACTAACGCAATTACTCCAACACTGAAAGTATTGCATGATAAATACACCGTGTTAAATGGTCATGTTGAAACAGTTCACTCGTTCACAAACGACCAGAACTTGATCGATAACTACCATAAAGCGGACCGTCGTGGCCGTGCTGCAACATTGAACATGGTTATTACTGAAACTGGCGCAGCGAAAGCAGTTGCTAAAGCGCTGCCAGCACTTCAAGGTAAATTGACAGGTAATTCTGTACGTGTTCCTACGCCAAACGTATCACTTGCAATTCTTAACCTGACTTTAGGTCAAGACGTTGATCGTGATGAAGTAAACGAATATATTCGTCAGATTTCAATCGGTTCGATCCTTCAAGGTCAAATCGGTTATACCAACTCGACTGAAGTGGTCTCTTCTGACTTTATTGGTTCACGCACTGCAGGTGTATTTGACGCGCAAGCAACAATCACTTCAGGCAACCGTTTAACTGCTTATGTTTGGTACGATAACGAAGTGGGTTATAGCTGCCAGGTATTACGTATTGCTGAACAAATGGGCGGCGTAAGCTATCCTAAAGTTCCTGCAGAAACAAATGCATAATTTGTTGATGTAGTTTAAAAAAGAGTCTCTATGGAGGCTCTTTTTTTATACTTATTTTTTATTGAAGTCGGGTGGATTCGATTCAATCACGAAATGTAAATCAGCTTGCTGACGAAATATTAATCTGTTAGCTTACAAAGAGTAAGTATATTAAAATCAGTAAGTAATAAAATCCCGAGATAGATTTATGACAAATTATGCAATTAGTCCGTTACTAGGGCAGGTTTTATCAACTGAATGTCCATCACGTGAAATATTGGAACATCTTGCCAATAAATGGTCGGTCTTGGTGTTGCGTTGCCTGAGTGAAGGTGTGCATCGTTTTAGTGAACTGAAACAACGGATTGAAGGGGTGAGTGAAAAGATGCTCTCCCAGACTTTAAAAGTGCTGGAACAAGATGGTTTTGTGCTCAGAACGGTTTATCCGGTTGTGCCACCAAAAGTAGAATATCAGTTGACCATTACCGGTTCACAAGCTGCAGATAAAGTGATGCAAATGATTCACTGGATTGAACGTGGTTTACCAGAAATTTTAGAAAATAAACAACGTGTTGCCAAATAGAAGCTAAATTGCTTTTGGGGTAGCAAGAGATGAAAAAGTCAGAAAATCTGTTGGCTACTTTACTGGCAGTGTATGCAATCATTTTAGTTTTATGCATTGCGATTTATGCAATCTTCAAACTTTTAGATGTTGATATTGCTTTAGCGACCAATCTCTTGCTTTGGTCAGCAACGATCTTTGCACCGCTTGCAATATTAATGACCTATACCAGTTGGCGAGAGCAGAAAGGGGTAGAAGTAATTGCTAATTATTGTAAAGGACTAGTTATTCAACTTGTTGAGCTTGAGCATCTTAGTAATCAAATATGTAATTATTTAATTTATAAACCTGATCGAAATGAAAGTATAAAAATATTGAATAAAAAATTTATATCTATATTTAATGAGCAAGAAGATGCTTTTAAATTTTTAGGTAAAGCAATATCTGATGGAGAATTAAAAGACCAAATTAGGAGATTTCAAAATCAATGTTTGCTTAACTATGTAAGATATAACGCACTGGTTGGTAGTGAAAATTTGGAACATATCGCGAATATTACACCTCAATTAGGTAGTATTCATCGAGAACAAAATTCTAATCTTAGAACAGAGTTAATGAAGTATGTACTTTACCAAAAGGAATAAACCGATCGATTTATTCCTTTGTGAATCAAGCATTTTGCATTTTCTTAAAATCCAAGCGATCAATCAGTAAAATTCCAATCGAGAAAATAAAGCCAAGGATCACGCAACCGATCCATTCAAACTGCTCCCAGGCATAGACTGCACCAAGCGAACCTAAAGCGGCACCACTAAAGTAAATCGTCATATAGACTGCATTAATACGTGAACGCGATTTAAGATCAATCCGATAAACCAGATTCTGATTCAAAACATGGAAGGCTGTCAGACCAAAGTAGGCCATCAGCACACCAATCGCATAGATTACAATATTGTGCTGGGCAAAATATAAGGGCAGTGTAGAGCCGAACATCAGGACAATGCATAGCTTGGCGACCAGATTTTCTCTACCTTGTCCTACGGTTTTGCCTGACCAGCTTGATGAATAAATCCCGATCACGCCCAGTAAGCCAAATAACCCAATTTCGAAATCGGTGAAATAATAAGGTGCATTGCCTAATACAAAAGTCATCGAGGTAAAGATCATCGATAAAATTCCAAAACCCAAGGCACCCGCACAGGCACGCCGGATTAAATGTGGATTCTGACCTGCAAGGCTAAACAAAGAGCGGTAAATGTCACCAATAGTTAAGCCTGCCTGAGCTTGAGTATCGGGTAGTTTTTTCCACATGAGTGCTGCAAAGAGCAAGGTGATCACACCGCTGGATAAATACACACCTTCCCAAGACCAGTAAGTGGAAACAAAGCCGGCAAAGGTACGTGATAGAATAATTCCCATCACCAACCCACTCATCAGCTTACCCACTGTAGCAGCGCTGGATTCAGGTGGGCTAATGGTCGATGCAAAAGGAATTAAGACCTGCGCCGAGATTGCGCCAAAGGTGGCACACAAGGTAAACAGATACAGCATTGATAAAGTTGTACTGAATGAAAGCAATATCTGCGAAATGGCTGCAAAGACCATTAAGCTAACGATCAGTTTGCGTTTATTCAGAAAGTCTCCCAAAGGAACCAAAAGCATTAAGCCGAGAACATAAC
Source organism: Acinetobacter sp. YH12102 (assembly GCF_013419125.1). NCBI lineage: Bacteria > Pseudomonadati > Pseudomonadota > Gammaproteobacteria > Moraxellales > Moraxellaceae > Acinetobacter > Acinetobacter sp. YH12102. The sequence goes on from NZ_VPAS01000004.1 coordinate 9,963, forward strand.
CAATCTGTGCAATCACCACGGAAAAACCGGCCTGACTGGTACTAATGCCCAGACTTTTCTCGATTGAATAGATCAGAGGCTGGTTAAAATAGGCAGAGCCTGCACATAAGCCACATGCCATTGCCATCAATAATACAAATTGTGATGACAATGGACTGACAGATTTCCTTTCTGAATTGCTCATAGGCCCAACTCTTTTAACATTGCCTGCACTATAGGTAGTTGCACGACAAAGCAGAAATAATTAAAAACAATCAAGTGATCATTAAAAAGTATATTAAAACAAAAGCATAGAGCTTAGTTTTGAAACTTATCAAAAATTAATGGCTGCTCAATAACATGACAGGATTAAATAAGCGATCTTCATGGAATAGCATATAAATATAGTCGAGAAATTCTTTAAAATATGGCAGAATATGGGGTTTTAAAGTTTTTAGAGGATTGGCAATATGCGCTTTGTTGATGAAGCAGTCATTACCGTAGAGGCTGGCGACGGTGGCAATGGCGTAGCCAGTTTTCGCCGTGAAAAATTCGTGCCATTTGGTGGTCCAGATGGTGGTGATGGTGGTCGTGGTGGCAGTATTTATATACAGGCTGACGACAACACCAGTACGCTAGTTGATTATCGTTATACACGTAAATTCCGTGCAGAACGAGCAAAAAATGGCCGTGGGGCGAACTGTGCTGGTCGTGGCGGTGAAGACACCGTATTAAAAGTTCCAGTTGGAACAACAATTGTAGACGTCGAGTCTGGCGACATTATTGGTGACTTGATCGAAGATGGTCAACGCGTGAAAGTGGCAGCAGGCGGTGACGGTGGTCTAGGAAATACTCACTTTAAATCATCGACCAACCGTTCACCACGTAAGTGTACGCATGGTCAAAAAGGCGAATTCCGTGAAATCCGTCTGGAGCTTAAAGTTCTGGCAGATGTGGGCTTGCTGGGTATGCCAAATGCGGGTAAATCAACCTTCATTCGTGCAGTATCGGCGGCAAAACCAAAAGTGGCAGATTATCCATTTACCACCATGGTGCCAAACCTGGGTGTGGTCGATGCCGACAGTCACCGTTCATTCGTGATGGCCGATATTCCGGGTCTGATTGAAGGCGCATCTGAAGGTGCAGGTCTAGGGATTCGCTTCCTGAAGCATCTGGCACGTACCCGTATCTTGTTACACATCGTTGATGTACAACCGATTGATGGTTCAGATCCGGCGCATAATGCCAAAGCAATTTTGAAAGAGTTAGAAAATTTCTCCCCAACACTTTCAAAACTGCCGATCGTATTGGTGCTGAATAAAGTCGACCAATTGGCTGAAGAAACACGTGAAGAATGGTGTACTCATATTCTTGAAGAATTGCAGTGGGAAGGCCCGGTTTTTGAAACTTCTGGCTTAACCGCTGAAGGTACCAAAGACGTGGTTTACTACCTGATGGATCAGATTGAAGAGCAGCGTGAACGCGAAGCTGAAGATCAAGAATATGCAGCAGAAATGAAAGCATTCCGTGATCAGCTTGAAGCTGAAACACGTGAACAAACCATCGCTGCAAAAGAAGCGTATCGTGAGATGCGTCGTCAGCAACGTCTTGCCGGTATTCTGGGCGACGACGAAGATGATGAAGATGGCGATGATGATAGTGATGTGGAAGTGTACTACGTACGCTAATCTCTGAGAGAAGAGTCTGAGGACAAGATGATAGAAGTGGTAGATGGGCAGCGTCAGCTCAAGGGTTGTAAACGAATCGTTGTTAAAATCGGATCATCTTTACTCACAGCAAACGGACAAGGTTTAGATTTAGATGCCATCTCGCACTGGGCGGGACAAATCGCAGATCTACACAATGCAGGACACGAGATTATTCTGGTGTCTTCCGGTGCTGTGGCTGAAGGTATGGTGCGAATGAAACTTGAGAATCGACCCACCGATCTACCCAGTCTTCAGGCTTGTGCTGCCATTGGTCAGATGGGCCTGATTCATACCTGGTCAAGCGTACTGGAGAAACACCAGATTCGAACGGCGCAGGTATTGTTGACCCATGATGATCTGGCAGATCGTCGCCGCTATCTCAATTCATGTGATGCTTTGCAGAACCTGATTGACTGGCGCGTGATTCCAGTGATTAATGAAAATGATACCGTTTCTACCGATGAAATCCGCTTTGGTGATAACGACACGCTGGCTGCCATGGTGGCAGGTCAGGTGCATGCAGATCTTCTGATTATCTTAACGGATCAGGAAGGTATGTTTGACTCAGATCCACGCTCGAATCCAGATGCCAAACTATTCCATACGGTACGTGCGATGGATGAGAGCCTGTTTGATATGGCCGGTGGTGGTGGTAAATTTGGTCGCGGCGGCATGCTGACCAAAGTTCGTGCTGCACGACTGGCGGCAAAGTCCGGTTGTCCGACCTTAATTGCAAGCGGTGATAGTGATGCTGTGCTATCTCGTCTGATGTCTGGTGAATTGTTAGGAACCTTGTTTGTGACTGACAAAGATCGGATGACCGCGCATCAGCAATGGTTGGCAGCACACCTGCAAACGGCAGGTCGTTTGGTGATTGATGATGGTGCGGTAAAGGCCATTAAAGACAATCATCGTAGCTTGTTGCCTGTCGGCGTCAAAGCGGTTGAAGGACATTTTGAGCGCGGTGATGTGGTGGAATGTGTGGATACACAAGGTCACCGAATTGCAGTCGGTCGTGTTAACTTTAGTTCGCGTTCGGCAGATATTGTACGTGGTCTGGCTTCTGATAAAGTGCATCAGGTTCTAGGTGAAGCACGTTCACTCGAGATGATTCACCGCAATCATATGGCAATATATTAGCAAAAACCTACCATAACCTAACATAACGTGAAGGCTTGATTCTGTAAGGGATTGAGCCTTTTTCTTGTGTGGTGCAATAACATGCAATAAACTACGATGGGAGGTTAAACGGAGGTTAAATGGGAGGTTAAAAAAATTAATCGCCATAAATTCTAAAGCCTCTTAATTGTATGAATTATTGAGGAAATAATAATGCTGTCTAAATTGCAAATTGATGCTATCAAGCCAACCTCCAAGCTACAGAAAATCAATGATAGTGAGATGCTGTACTTATTCGTATCTCCAACAGGTCGCAAAACTTGGAAAGTGCTTTATACGCTGGACGGTAAAAAGAACACAATCACACTGGGAGAGTATCCAAAGGTACTCAATGCTAAAGATGCACGTTTAAGACGTGACGAGATAAAAAAACAAATATCCGAGGGCATCCACCCGACAGAACAAAAACGACAGGACAAGATAAAAGATTTATCAGAAATGAGTTTTGCCGACCTGATCCAGCTTTATGCTGAAAAAGTCACACCACACAAAAGGGGCGGACGTGTGGAAACCGTTATTTTGAGTAGCTATATAAAATCATTTCCCCGATTGATGAAGAAACCAGTAAACCAACTGGGGCAGCTAGACATGATTCAATTTAGGGATGAGCGATTAAAAAAGGTAAAGAGTGCGACAGTAGCTAGGGATTTAGGCTTATTGAGTGCTGTATTTAAGTATGCACGACAAGAACTAAGAATTATGACCAGCTCCCCATTGGATGATGTGGCCAAGCCGAAACAGTCAGTGAGTAGAAACAGACGTATTTCACAAGATGAGATAGAAAGAATCTTGGATGCTTTTAAATATGATGGACGTTCTCAGCCAATCACTAAGAAACAGCAGACGGCGTGGGCATTTCTTTTTGCAATTGAAACAGCAATGAGGGCAAGCGAGATAACAGGCTTAAAGTGGGCGGACGTTTACGACAAGCATGTCGAGCTGGAGCTTACAAAGAACGGCGCAGCTAGAAAAGTGCCTTTATCCAAGCGAGCTATTGAGCTTTTGAGTTATATGCGAGGGATAGACGAAACCGATGTATGCACTCTTAAAAATAAGGTGGCAGATGGTGAAGTGGGCAGAGGTGGATTGTCAGCATACTTTACCCAGGTGGTGAAAGGTAAATTAAAAATTAATGATTTAACTTTCCACGATACCCGACATGAGGCCATTTCACGCATGGTTAAAAATGCCAAGCTCCCAGTAGAGGTACTGGCAAAAATTACAGGCCATAAAACCATAAGTATTTTAATTAATACCTACTACAACCCCGACATTGAAGAACTAGCCAATCATCTACATAAGGAAGATGACCCCGATATTATTTTGTTTAAGAAGTCCGTGTGAGTACGACAAGCTAGGACGTTCAATAACTAGCAATTACTTAATTATTTGATATATTGATTCAGCTAGGTATAGGCAGGCCAGCCGACAAGCAAGTACCCAACTTGTTTACCTAGCTACCTTTGGGGTGCTGTGGGAGGCAAAATAAGAATGGCAACATTAAGAGAATTGCATGATTTAAGGGGAAACCCTGATTTTTCACACTGGAACACTGTCAAATTATTTTCGGTTGCTGAGGCCAGTCTATTAACGGCAGGGCTAGAACCTTGTGAATATAACCATTTGGTTGATTATGAGTTGCGTCAAAAACTACTTAGTGAAAAGCCTATAAATTGGCAACATGCTTTGATGCTGGTAAGGTCAATTATTGAAGCTATATGTACTCATGAAATAAAATCCCCATTTATAAAAATTGACCGCAGCGACTACAACAACCAATGGGATGAAGTTATTGAGCAGGCTAAGGTAAGCATTGATGATACAAGCTCAATTATAGCAAGTGAAACAAAAATCCATAGGGATGAGCTGCATAAATGGCTAACGAGAAATGGATATTTTTCACAACCACGCCAAGCCAATATTGAAGCAGTAGAAAAGAATCAGCCACAACAGGCAAATGAAAAAGAAATCCTATTATTACCTGAACCAACGTACACAACGCCAGCACTTGAAGCAGTAAAGGCGGTCGTTAAGCATTGGTGGAAAGATTTTGACCCTGATAGCGAACAGCCACACCCAGCACCCCAACAAAAGCATGTAAAAGCATGGATTGCAGAAAATCATCCTGAAATGGATAGTGATTATATTCAAACAGCAATAGACAAAATTTGCCGTCACCCCATTGCGAAAAATGGAGGAAACAGAAAAACCAACCTGTAAATAAAACCAAAGGCATTACCCCAATAAAATAATAAAAATCATAATCTTATTTTGGGGTGATGGCAGTTTTTTTATATTGCCATTACTCCTTTGATGCTTCCTGACCCCAATATTTATTTGTTTTTATTCACCCATCAAGCCGATGCAATGAACTGCAAAGGCTTTCTATTTCAACTTATGAATAGGATGGGTGCTTTATGTCATCACTTTACACAGAACAATATGCACGGATTAAACAGTTAGCCAGTGCGCCATCTACCCCCGAAAAAATCTACACAGTAAAGACAGGCGAAAATGCAGGCATGAAACGCAAAGTTAATGCCAAGCCTGAGCGTGTCGGATTACTCCCAGTCAGTGAAAAAACAATATGGACTTGGGTCAAGCAGGGGAAATTTCCACAGCCTTTGAAGATTAGTGGCAACGTCACTGTATGGCGTATGTCTGAGGTGCAGGCATGGATTGAAGAACAAGCCAACATTGCAACGATGGAGGCTTAATCAATGAATAACACCCAATTAAAACAAGTTTTAAGCCATCTCAAGCAAGGGCGAAGCATTACCCAAATTGATGCAATCCGCCTTTTTAACTGCTATCGCCTGAGTGCAATTATCGAAAAGTTACGCCGTCAAGGCTATGACATTGTGACTTATAACGAGCGCAATACTAACAATGCAGGCACACATGCACGTTATGAGCTTAAAGAGGTGGCAGCATGAACCCATCTATTTTTAATTTTAATGAACACGGCGTTCGGATTGTCTTAGATGAGAATAAAGAGCCGTGGTTTTGTTATGTCGATGTATATAAATCTTTGGGCATAAGCCGTACATCACGGCTATTTCGTGAATTGGATGCAAAGGGTGTGGCGGATTACCACACCCCTACCAGTGGCGGTATTCAAAAACTCAAGTTTATTAATGAGCCGAATTTATATCGAATTATCTTCCGATCCAATAAGCCTCAAGCATTGAGCTTTCAAAACTGGGTATTTCAAGAAGTGCTACCAACTATCAGAAAGACTGGCAGTTATTCGCCAACAGCAAGATTGACCGCTCATGAGGAATTTAATCGTATCTGTATGGATGAAAAACTATCCGAAGGTAGAGGCTCATTTCATAGTTATGGATTTCACCGACGTAAACGAGAGAAGCGTTTAAACGCTATCCGCATACAAACATGCATGAATAATTTACAGCTTACTTTTGAAGGGGTAGACCATGAATAAACACGCACCCCCTGAGTTTCTCAAAACCTTCGACCACTACAAAGCAATGCGCGAGCAGTACGGAGAACACCACCCCATCACTGAGCAGGCACTCATGCTAACAATGCACTACACGCCTGAGCATATCAAAGAAGAAATGCACCAAAAGGCGAAGGAATTAAACCTATTGCCACCACCAAGCGGTTATACGGATGACGGCGAACCTATGTACCAGTTAGAGGACATTGCAAAGCATTTCGGCATTAGCTTTGAAGAAGCAGAGCAGCAGTTATTACAAATGATGAGTAACCGCCAGCAGGTCGGATTATCAAATGACGGCGTTTTGATTGATTCAAATATCCATATCAACCGTGTGCAGTGAGGTGAAGGCATGAAAGACATTGTACTGGCTTCATATCGCACTAACACCGAGGCAGATATTGAGGCGGATTTAATCGTAAACAATGAGGCTTGTAGTTTTATCGAACTAATCACCGTAGGCGGTGGAGTTCAGGCCATTGATGACGGTATGAAGCAACTTATGCAAACCCCTCAAGCCACTGGCGTTGTGGTGCTGCATGGGGAGAGCTTACAGCAGCTTATTGATGCTTACTTGAAAGGAGCAGAAGCATGAAAAACAAATTATTCGATATTGCTAACATGCCCAAGTATGGTTATATTAATCGGGCTTTGGGCAAAATCTCAAAGTTAGCTTTGGTCGGCTATGAATATACAGCGCATACAGTCCGCTTAATGGACTTTTTTTGTATGTGTATTTTCTCTATGCGTTCGCATGTTATGGCGAAGTTGGAGGGGGACACTTTCGAGTGTGCCAGTTACCTGTATTACTGGTCGACCAACCCCTTTCAGCTTTGCCACCCTCACTTGGTCGTGAATGGCAAGGCTTCTGAATTAAATACAGGAGCGCATTCTCATGCCTAAATCTATCTCAAATAAAACAGCTCAAGACTTTTTAGAAAATTCCCAAGTGATTCTTGAATCACTGGAAGGTACATTGCTTCGCTTATATGTGAGCTATGACCAGCACGATATATCCGATGACAAAGCAAAGGCAATGTTTGAAGTATGCGAAACGCTGGCAAGTGCTGCCTTAGAGGATATTGAAAGCGCGAGCGCAAAAACAATACTAGACATCTCAATGATTGTTAATCTTGCTACTGGCATCTTATACACGCTTGAAGAATTGTCACGTTTAGACTTAGCCAAAGGCTATACAGCAGCAGCTATAAACGGATTAACCCTAGCTTGTAGCTCATTAAATGAATTATTAGAAGTTGCGGTAGATTACACGATGAAAGGGGGTGCAGCATGAACAAGCAGACCTCACAAATAGCATGGCACTACACCACTGGTACTAAGTTTAAGCAGATTGTAGAAAGTGGCTACCTAGACCCTAAAAAGACAGTTACACCACCGAACGAAAAACCTATTTTATGGTTTTCTAAGCACCAGTATTTTGAGCCAACAGCACAGAAAGCCAAAAGACTGCCAACAGGTCAAATCGAAAACTTAGGCATGATGGGAACGCATGAAATGGGTGGAGGTTTAATCCGTTTCGGCTATCCAGTTGCAAAGCTAACTGAATATAAAAAGCTATGCAGACAAGCAGGCATTGCCATGCTCGATGTATTGTCACTTGAACGAGTTGGATTGTCGCAAGGGGCAAAACCTACCGACTGGATGGGAACTCTAAAGAAAATTGATATTCAGGATTGCATCATAGAAGTGTTTAGCGGTGATGCTTGGGTGAATGTGAAAGGGGGTAGCCACAATGCTTGATTATGACCACCCCAAAGAACTAATAACACCCGATGACATTTTAAACGAATGCACACAGCTTGTATCGTTTAATGATGCTTATTCATCACATCCATTAATACAGCGTTTTGGCAGTCCTGAGCAGCCGATCTATGTTGATGATGGCAATGTAACTATAAACGGCGTTAGTTATGAACAGCCTTTGATTGTGCCTGTCTATGATGGGCAAATGGAGCTTGTTCAATGTGCTGTCATGCAAGATGGGCAGCGTGTGGCTGTCATGCCTGATGGATTGGCTAGAGGTTTTGCAAGGTATGGCGATTTTGACCATGCCCAGCCTGTCATTATCACGTACAGCCTAGAGGCATTCTTTAAGGTCGCACAGACTGGCTACGCCGTTGTATTGGTGCTACTGCCTACCCTATGCAGCAACCATAAAACAGAACTCAAGCCGTTTGATTTTGAACAAATACAGTTCGTTATTAATCAGCTATCACAGGCAGGTTATAAGCAGCTTTATTTACCTGTCAGAATTGAACACATGCACCTTGAGCCATTTCAAAAGCTGGAGCAGAACACGGCTGTTAGGCTGCTATGCCAGTATTTAAAAATTGGTGTAAGTCAGTTCCAGACCGAATTAGCACAGGATGAAAGTGTAAGTGATGTACTGGATTTTCTTGATTTAGCTATAGAGGCTTTACCTGAAAAGACCAATCTACCCAAAGGCCATTTAGCCAAGCCGTTCAAGATGGATGACAATTCATTTTTGCACATCATGGATAGTGGCTTATATCTGATAAAGGAAAAAAGGGACGATGACGGCGAAGTTAAACAGACACGCACGTTTATTTCTCATTCTGCAATCATACTAGGTGAAGCGCGAAGCCTAAATAATGACAACTGGAAGCGCGTTATTAGATTTCAGGATAAAGACAATACCCAACATACGATATTAGTCCCTTATGAGCATTTCATGGGTGAAGCGCAAGAAGCATTAAAGATTATTGCCAATCATGGCCTCATGCCACCGCGTCAAGCCTATAAGAAAAATGTATTTATCAATTACATTCAGGACTACCCGATTGAGCATCGTTTTAGGTGTGTAGACCGTGCAGGATGGTACGGAAATAGCTTCGTTACCACTAACCACACCTACGGCGACAGCAATGAAGAAGAACTGTTATTTCATAGCGATATGAAAGACCCATACAGCACATTGGGCAGTTTTGAAGGATGGCAAGAACTAAGCCGATTAATTGAGCCTCATTCATTGGCTGTATTGGCATTCTCATGTGCATTCTCAGGCCAGCTTGTAACGCCGTTAGCTATTGAAAGCGGTGGATTTCATATCTACGGCACATCCACAGACGGAAAAAGCACCATCACCAAAGCATCATGCAGCGTATGGGGCAAGCCTAAAGACGTATCGAAATCATGGCGGACTACGGACAACGCTTTAGAGAATGATGCCGAGTTAAGAAATGACGGTTTTTTGAATCTTGATGAATTGCGACAAGCTACCCCTAAAGCCGTGTCAGATAGCCTTTATATGATTACAGGCGAACAAGGCAAGGCGCGAAGCACCAAAGCAGGCAAGAATAGAGATTCTAAACAATTCGCACTTATGTATACCTCTACTGGAGAAATCACACTAGAAGAACATTTGCGCCGTGGCAATATCGAGCTTGATGCAGGCTTGTTACTTCGTTTTGCTCATTTGTCCAGTGATGCAGGCAAAGGATACGGCGTATTTGAATGTATCAACTACGGCAGCAATTCAAGTGACTTGGGCAACCGCATTAATGAGCTTGCCGCGAAGCATTGCGGACATGCTGGCATTAAATGGCTTGAGTACCTGACTACCGATAAAGATGCAGTGATGCAAAAAGCACAGGAGTTATTAGACAGCTTTATTGAGCAGCACACCCAAGCCAAGAACGGACAGGCTAACCGTGTTTTACGCCGTTTTGCATTGGTGGCGGTGGCTGGAGAGCTGGCAACACTGGCAGGTATTACAGGCTGGCAACAAGGACGCGCATTTGAAGCCGTAGCGCAATGTTTTAATACTTGGCTGAATAGTCTAGGCGGTGGCGAGAATATGGAGGAAACAAAGATTTTGGAGCATATCAAAGCCTTTTTTGAATCCAATGGGACGAGCCGTTTTGAAGACTTAACCGTAATCAGACAGGCAGACGGCGAAGTAATCCGCCCACGCATTCATAACCGTGTCGGCTACTACGATCCGGAAAGTAAAGTTTACCTAGTATCTACAATCATGTTTAAAAAGGAAATGTGTATAGGTATGAACGAAACTAACGCCAAAAAAGTTTTAAAGGCGAATGGGTGGCTTGAATGTGAGGATGGTCGTTATACAAAGCGCATTAGCAACAAGCTACCTGATGGAGCGCGACCAACAATGATGCACTTCAAAGTTGATGCTATACAAAACTTTAATAGCGAAAACTGAAAACTATTAATTATCACTGTGACAACTGTGACATAGAGTATTAATAGTTAATTAAATTATTGTTATATATATACTTTATTGTGTCACAGTTTTGATTATAAGCTATTTTTTGTAGTGTGACATGACTGTGACAGGTGTGACATAGATTTGGATTTAGGCAGCTTGTCACACTTTCTTGTCACAGTGTCACAATTTAAATTAGCTTTAATATTCTGTGATTGTGACATATTTTTTATCCTTAAATTAATATAAATCATAGGTTTAAATATTCATGTCACAGTTGTCACACTTGTCACAGTAAAAAATACACATATAGGATGCTGACACATGATGACCAAAAAGCAATTCATGACCCTTGTTGAACAGCGATATGGATATGACGCGAATAACTGGCAATCCATTAAAGATAAAACGCCTCCTTTATTTTCTAAAGTTTTTACGATGGGAAAAGATGAAGAAGGGCATTTCACCCATATCAATAATGAATTTCTTGATGGTGATGAAGAAATGTTAATGGATTTAGGTGTGACCCACTGGCAGCCAGCTAAGTAATTTTGAATAAGGATTTAAACCAATGCCAAATTTAAATAGAGTAACTGTAATGGGCGTTCTAGGCCGTGACCCTGAAACAAAGCAATTTCCCAACGGTGGCAGCGTTACGACATTCAGCGTTGCAACATCCGAGTTTTGGAAAGACAAGACCACTGGAGAGCGCAAAGAGGCTACAGAATGGCACAGAATCACCACTAACAACCGTTTAGCCGAGATTGCTAGTAAGTACCTCAAGAAAGGCGGAAAGGTTTATGTCGAGGGCAGCTTGCGTACACGGAAGTGGAAAGACAATAAAGGAGCGGATCGGGAAGTAACCGAGATTCGAGCCGATGAGCTGCAATTGCTTTAATCGAATAGCTCCCTAAATATGGGGAGCTTTTTTTATGCCTTAGATTCGATTAGATCGGCACAGTCTAATTAGATCAAAAGTATCTCTTTCATAGGGTTTGTTTCGCAAAATCATTTCTTTCATAGGATTGTTTCGCAAATTGAAGAAATTGATTGATTACATGCCCTATTTTTATAGAGTGCAAGTGCTGATGGGGGGAGTTCATAACTTATGGATTGACCCAAAGCGGAGACCACTCCAAACCGCACCAGCAAAAAAAATCCTGTTTGAGTTAAAAAGTTAAAATAATGTTAAAGCAGATACAATCAATATCATTATTTTAGAGCCTAAATAATTAGGGAAATTAGTGTGCTTTATGTCAAAAGGTAGCGTGGAAAATTACAGCTTTATAAGCATTAAGCAGCTTAATCTAAAAAGTTTATTCAGTGCTGACCACCTGAAAAAGTATAAAAATATCAGCATCACCGCAAGCAACGACTACGGTAGTTTTAACCTGGGCTTAACTCATTCACCTTGCAACTACGGCGGTGTAAGATTTTGGTTTTTATGCTCATGCGGTAAACGCTGTACCAAACTATATTTTAGATGCAGTACGTACGCTTGCAGACAATGCCAGCAACTCAACTACATATCACAACAATGGAATAAGTCAGATATACCTCTACTACGCGTCAGACGGCTAAGGAGTCGCTTGCAATGGTCACAAGACGTTAGAGATTGGCCTATCTATCAAAAGCCGAAGAACATGCACTGTAGAACATTTGCTGCACTCGTAAGGGAACTGGAAAAAAGAGAACAGGAACGGCTACAAATGCTTGTTGTTTATCTTAGTGGGCTTGGTATTCGGTGACTGTTCAATTCAGTATTTTGAATGTCAAGTTTTGTCAGGTTCAAAGCGTTTGAATGTCAACAACATTGCATCTTTGAATATTAGGTTTTATTAGGTTCAATATTATGACGGCGCAAAATTGCGTTGTGTTTCGGAACAAATACGCGCGCGCGCGCGAGGGATGGGCGGAAATGTGGTTTTAAGGCTCAAAATCCCAATAGAATTACAGCGTGATTATTGGAGCGGTTCACTGCTACGAATGCCTTGAAGATAGAATGTCCCCCCACCATCTAAAATCCTCAACTTCGGCAATGCACACGCGCCTGGATGCACGTATCTACAATCGAAAGTATTTTGTGATTTTTATAACTTGCTCACATTTGAAACGCGACCGAGCTACTTAATCAGCCACTTGGACGGCTAACTTAATTCGACATTTGAAATGCGGATTTAAAATCTGAAATTCTACTGACCAGCTCAAAGATGGTTAGTGAGTAACTGAGCTACTTAAAGTCACTCAGTCAATATGCTCAAAATATCGGGCTACCTGAGCCACTAAATAGAGGAGCAGCTTTAAATACTCTATTTCGCTCCACCAAAAAGAGGAAGCGAAAAAAATAATTTATTGCTCAAAAATAGGGGGTACAGAACACGATTGGAGGTTAAATGGGAGGTTAAATATTTTTACCTTGTAAAATACTATAATTAAAACAGTTAGTTATACACTTTATATATCGCAATCATATGGCGATTTACTAAGTCATTCAGATTTAAATTTCAATCATAAAAAATCCCGCTTTCGAGCGGGATTTTTTATGACATCTTAATGCGATTTATTTAATCCAGCCCATCCGGATTAATGGCGCAAACAGTGACTGATGAATAGTTAAAATAAACTGCATGAGTTTATCCTGATATTTCCACCACAATGGTAATCCAGCTAAATTTACTGTTATTGCAATCAGGAATGCACCCAGCATATCCATCGGAAAATGCACACCGACATAAACACGTGACCAAGCTACTAGCCAAGCTGTCCAGATTAGAATTCTTCCCAAATCACGTTGTGATGAAAAATAACAAGATAGGGCAATCCCACTAAAAATACTCATATGATTGCTGGGAAAAGAACCTGTAGGTGCATGTTCGATCAGGGTGCGACCAATATCTATTACAAACGGACGTGGGGTATTCAGGATCGCGGACAATACCTCGCTGATCGACAAGGTAATTGCTGTAAAAATAAATGCCTTGATAATGCCAGTTTTTACTTCATAACTGCCACGGAACCAGGCAATAGCAAAAATCAGCAGAAAGAGATAAACCAGATCATGCGCAATCAGGGAGGCATATTGGATCATCCAGATCGAGGCGTGTTCAGGTACATTTAGGATATGAAACAGGTAAAGATTCAGTTGGTCAAGAGACATGAGCAGAGAGGATTGGTACAAATGTCCGTTACTCTAAACCGGTCAAACCTCAATTCCTACCTGAGTTTGTATGAATTTGTAGCCTTGATTATTAAAGAATATTCAAATGATAGAAAACCACCCAAAAGGGTGGTTCTTAAAAATCCGAATAATATGATGAAATCTTATTTAAACTGAATCGCACCATTGGCACTCACCGTCATTTGCGATTCACCCGCAGCAACTTCCTGCTCTGGAACAGCCATATCCGCCGATGCAGCTTTCATCATGGCCATACGCGGTACAGGTTGTGGTGAATAGTTATTGGTATTCAGATTTAAGTTTACCAGTTGATAACTCGGTTTGTTCCAGGCTTGAGTCAGTGCCTGTGCGCGTTGCTGGAAGTTTTTAGAGGCTTCAATCATCAGCTCATTTTCGACTTTTTTGCGCTTTTCGTCTGAAACTTTGAAGTTAATCGACTGGGTCTGGAAGTGCTGTTGTAATTCAGCAATCAGTTGAGACGCTGCTTTAAAATCTTTCGATTCCAGACGAATCTGGGCACGTCCACGCCATTCTTTCAATTTGCGGTTATCATTGTCATAAATAGGGTAAGTGCTTTGTGCGCCCGTCTCGATTTTCACAGTTGGATATTTGCGCGCTGTGGTAATGGCCTGATTCATTAGCTGGTTAATTTGTGTAGCCAATTCAGCTGGCTGTTTGTTGGATTTTTCAATATAAAGCACGGCATGCATTTCATCATTTGAGATTTCACGACTGGCCTCTGCTGAAAGATTCACAACATTGTAATTCAGCGATTCAGCCGGAGCTGCAAATGCGCCTGTGGCCAAGGTAGATGCAAGGATAAAACTGGTAAGTGCTAAGAGACGCATGAAATTGTCCTGTTTTTCTTAAAATTGGCCATCTAAGCCGTTGTTAAAATATTAAATCTCAATTGTGATCTTTTTACGAAATATTTGTGGTAAGAGTGTTAAATTTTCTTTCATTTTACACTCTTACTTGATTTATGTTTATCGTTAATAATTAAGTGCTTAATGGTGGATTTTAAGCTTTTTTGCCTGAATGTTAGCTGTGCTACAAAAAAGCATAAAAGAACCCGCTTTTCTTTCTGCTGTCACACTGTAAGATGATCATTCAGGTTATAGGTTGGTGTGATGTTTTTTTTCGATAAAGATTAGGACAAAATGCGACTGAAAGTTGTTTATTTTCCTGAAAAATTCGGTATCATCCGCCTCCTAGTTATTTAAATACAAACTGCTAGCTAGAACCTCTTTATAAAGCGCCGAGTCAAAGGACCAAACGTCACCAGACTTATTTCTTTCACCCATATCAGAGATGGTAATTCGATATGAGCGTTACTTCTGTAAACCCTGCCACCAATTCCACAAACGAATACTACTTGACTCGCCAAAGTCAGATGGAATCGAATGTGCGTAGTTATCCACGTAAATTACCGTTAGCGATAGCGAAAGCACAAGGTTGCTGGGTTACCGATGTTGAAGGTACTGAGTACCTTGATTGTTTAGCTGGGGCAGGGACGTTGGCATTGGGCCATAATCATCCTGCAGTCATTCAAAGTATCCAGGATACAATTGCAAGCGGCTTGCCATTGCATACACTGGATTTAACTACGCCTTTAAAAGATGCTTTTACTGAAGCACTTCTTTCTTATCTTCCAGGTGGTCAAGAAGAATACTGCTTGCAGTTCTGTGGCCCATCCGGTGCAGATGCAACAGAAGCAGCCATCAAACTTGCGAAAACCTTTACCGGTCGTAGCTCGGTGATCAGCTTCTCTGGTGGCTATCACGGTATGACGCATGGTGCATTGGCCATGACCGGTAACCTGTCTGCGAAAAACGCAGTTAACGGTTTGATGCCAGGCGTTCAATTCATGCCGTATCCGCATGAATACCGTTGCCCATTGGGTCTTGGTGGTGAAGCGGGTGTTGACGCTTTAACGTATTTCTTTGAAAACTTCATTGAAGATGTAGAAAGCGGCGTGACTAAACCGGCAGCTGTGATTCTTGAAGCAATTCAAGGGGAAGGCGGTGTGGTAACTGCACCTGTGAAATGGTTGAAGAAAATCCGTGAAGTGACTGAAAAGCACAACATCGTGTTGATTCTTGATGAAGTTCAAGCGGGCTTTGCACGTTCAGGTAAAATGTTTGCCTTTGAACATGCGGGCATCGAACCTGATGTGGTGGTGATGTCTAAAGCTGTTGGTGGTAGCTTGCCGCTCGCAGTACTCGGTATTAAACGTAAGTTTGATGCTTGGCAGCCAGCAGGTCATACCGGTACGTTCCGTGGTAACCAGTTGGCAATGGGTACAGGTCTTGCAACGATCAATACCATTAAAGAACAAAACCTGGCGCAAAATGCCCAAGAACGCGGTGATTTCCTGCAAGCTGAGATTAAAAAATTAGCTGCCGAATTCCCATGTATTGGTAACGTGCGCGGTCGCGGTTTGATGATTGGTGTTGAAATTGTGGACGAGCGCCAAAAGGCAGATCACATGGGTTCTTTACCTGCTGATGGTCAATTGGCAGCAGCGATCCAGACGGCGTGTTTCAACAATAAATTATTGCTTGAGAAAGGTGGTCGTAACGGTACGGTAATTCGTTTACTTTGCCCATTGATCATCACGCATGACGAATGTGTTGAAGTGATTGCTCGCTTTAAGAAAGCAGTTGCTGAAGCTCTTGTTGCAGTTCGAGGCGCATAATTCATGGTAGATTTTGCAGAACATCGTAAAGCTTTACTTTGTAATGATGCTGCATCCATCGCTGACTACCAGTCAGCCATGGATCAAGCGACCAAAGCGGTTGCAGCATGGTTGCAAAATGACAAAATGTACACGGGTGGCAGCATTAACGAGCTGCGCAGCGCGATTACGTTTAATCCTTCTAAACAGGGGTTGGGTGTAGAGAAATCTTTAGAGCGTATGGTTGAGTTATTCCTCAACAAGAGCTTAAAAGTACATCATCCGCATTCACTTGCGCATCTTCACTGCCCAACCATGGTGACCAGTCAGATTGCGGAAGTGCTGATTAACGCAACCAACCAGTCAATGGACTCATGGGATCAAAGCCCGGCCGGTTCACTGATGGAAGTTCAGTTAATCGACTGGTTACGTCAAAAAGTAGGTTATGGTGCAGGTCAGGCAGGCGTATTCACCTCTGGTGGTACACAGTCTAACCTGATGGGCGTACTGCTGGCACGTGATGCTTGCATCGCGAAAAACTGGAAAGACGAAAACGGTAAGCCGTGGTCGGTTCAGCGTGATGGTATTCCTGCGGATGCGATGCGTAATGTCAAAGTCATCTGTTCTGAAAATGCACATTTCTCTGTGCAAAAGAACATGGCGATGATGGGCATGGGTTTCCAGTCAGTGGTGACCGTTCCTGTGGACGAAAATGCGCGCATGGACATGGACGCACTGGAAAAAACCATGGCGCACCTTCAAAACGAAGGCAAAATCGTGGCATGTGTGGTGGCAACTGCGGGTACAACCGATGCAGGTGCAATCGATCCACTGAAGAAAGTCCGTGAAATCACCAACCAATATGGCGCGTGGATGCACATCGATGCAGCTTGGGGTGGTGCTTTAATTCTGTCTAACGATCATCGCGATATGTTAGATGGTATCGAGCTGTCTGATTCGATTACGCTCGATTTCCATAAGCATTATTTCCAGACCATTTCGTGTGGCGCGTTCTTGCTGAAAGACGAAGCAAACTATCGTTTCATGCATTATGAAGCGGAGTACTTGAACTCTGCCTATGATGAAGAACATGGTGTGCCGAACCTGGTATCGAAGTCACTACAAACCACGCGTCGTTTTGATGCCTTGAAATTGTGGATGACGGTGGAAGCATTAGGTGAAGAGCTTTATGGTTCGATGATCGATCACGGTGTTGGTTTGACGCGTGATGTGGCAGATTATATTAAAGTGACTGACGGTCTGGAGCTTCTGCTTGAGCCACAATTCGCTTCTGTGCTGTTCCGTGTGGTTCCAGCGGGCTATCCGGTTGAACTTTTAGATACACTGAACCAGAACGTGGCAGATGAGCTGTTTGCACGTGGTGAAGCGAATATTGGTGTGACGAAAGTCGCTCAGGTTCAATCCTTGAAAATGACGACTTTAAGCCCGGTTGCAACGCTGGATAACGTGAAGAACTTGCTGGCACTGGTGCTTGCAGAAGCGGATCGTATCAAAGATTCAATTGCTGATGGTACTTATACGCCACCCATTGCATAAGTGATGGTGGTGTGAAAAAAGGAGATCGAAATGATCTCCTTTTTTTATTTTTGAGTCATAGAATGATCAATTCTATAGGTAGATTCATCAGAAAAATACCGAGTATATGTACTTATTTTAAGCTGTTATAAAATCGTCATCTAATTATGTAACGCTAGGGAGCAGGATTTATCCTGAGTTCAGGTTTATAAAAATTGTTACATGTCATTGGTCTAAAATTTTTTATTGAAGTGAATGACAAAAAGAACTTAATCATTGAAATCCATAAAAATTTAATCAAGAAAAAACTGCTAGATTAAAAATCACTAAATCGTAATAAAGCTGTAACTTATCTGTCATATTCTAAAATCAAAATGCAGGTATCGAAAGAAGTACAAAACTGAATAAAAAGTGGCGTACTCCAAATTGTATAAATGAGAGAGATACTAGAATGCGCTTTACAAATATAGCTTTAGCATTAGCATTAACAGGGGCAGCTGCTGTAACGACTGCACATGCAGCTCGTGACACGATTCAAATTGCAGGTTCTTCAACTGTACTTCCATATGCCAGTATCGTGGCGGAAGAATTCGGTAATACTTTTCCACAGTTTAAAACACCAGTTGTCGGTTCTGGCGGTTCGTCAGGCGGTTTGAAGCAGTTCTGTAATGGCGTGGGTGATAACACCATTGATATCGCGAATTCTTCGCGTCAAATCAAATCTACCGAGCTGGCTGAATGTAAAAAGAACGGCGTTAACCAAGTATTAGAAATCAAAATCGGTTATGACGGTATCGTATTTGCTTCAAATGCCAATAAAGCGGCTTATAAGTTGCGTCCACAGCATGTCTTTGCTGCACTTGCTGCACAACTTCCATCAAATGGCAAAATGGTCGCCAATCCGTATACACGCTGGAACCAAATTGACAAAGCACTTCCGAATGAGCCGATCACGCTGGTGATTCCTGCTTCGAATCATGGCACGCGCGAAGTGTTCCAGGAGAAAATGGTGGATGCAGGTTGTGAATCGTATGCTGCAATTAAGTCTCTAGACAAAGATGCCAAGAAAAAAGCCTGTACCACATTCCGTAAAGATGGCCGTGTAGTTGAAATTGCAGGCGACTATACCGAAACACTGGCACGTTTGAAAACTTCTCCAAGTGCAGTCGGGGTGTTTGGTCTGGGCTTCTATGACCAGAACCGTGACCGCTTACGTGTTGCAACTGTGAACAATGTAGCACCTTCTGAAAAAACGATTTTGAATGGTGCTTATCCGGTATCACGTCCATTGTTCTTCTACGTGAAAGGCGAACACTTGAAATCGATCAAAGGCTTACCACAGTTCACTGAATACTTCCTGAACAAGAAGGTATCAGGTAAGGGCTCTAAGCTGGAAAAAGCAGGTCTGATTTCAATGTCTGATAAAGAACGCGCAGCAGTCCTGGCAAATTTCAAGGCTGGTAAAGCGGTCATTGTAAAATAATCGATGATTTTGAAATCGCTGGTGGTAGGGTCAACCTACCATCGGCTTTTTGCGATAAACAAGTTTTTTCAAACCATGAAAATTGAGAAAACAGTGGAGAATACATGAATCTGCTACTTATAGGTGTGTTATTGGCCATTATGGCCATAGCCTATCAAATCGGATTAAGTAAAAGCCGTAACTTAGCAGGTAAGGGAAGCAATTCTGCAAACTTACACTCGCGTCCCGGATATTATGGTGCACTGGTGGCACTGTGGTGTGGTATCCCTGCGTTTTTAATTTTGATTGTTTGGAATATGGTTGAGCCAAGTTTTCTGGAGCAAGTGGTACTCAACCATTTGCCGCAGGATATTTCGGCCAATCTGGATCCGGCGAGTCTGGGCGTTGTTGTTGATCGTGTTCAGGCACTTGCCTCAGGTTTCGGTGTCAGTGATACACCTGCAGCCTATGAACTGGCCGCAGCAGAACAGTTAGCTAAATTTTCGACCATTGGGACTTTTGCCAAGTTGGCAGTGGTGATTTCGGCTGCACTGGCAGGTCTGGTCTGGGCCAAAAAACGTATTAGCCAGGAATTCCGCGCACGTAACCAAGTCGAGAAAATGATGAATATCGGCTTGGCATTGTGTTCGGGCGTGGCAATTCTGACCACGCTCGGGATTGTCATGTCGATGTTTGGTGAGGCGATGCGCTTCTTCAGCTTCGTCAGTCCACTGGATTTCTTCTTTGGTACCGAATGGAACCCGGGGTTTAGCACTTCTGGCAGTGCCGAGGGCAGTTACGGTTTATTGCCACTGCTGTGGGGTACGCTCATGGTCAGTGCGATCGCACTTTTGGTCGCGGTACCGGTCGGTCTGATGATTGCGATCTATCTGGCAGAATATGCATCACCGCGCTTCCGCTCTTGGGCAAAACCGACCATTGAAGTGTTGGCGGGTATTCCTACGATTGTTTATGGTGTCTTTGCCTTGATGATCATCGGTCCATTTCTTAAAGCCATGGGTGCCATGGTCGGACTCGAAATTAATGCCACCAGTGCGCTGACCGCGGGTCTGGTGATGGGCATCATGATTATTCCATTCGTATCTTCTCTATCCGATGACATTATTACCCAGGTGCCACGTGCCTTACGTGATGGTTCTCTGGGGCTAGGTGCAACCAAATCTGAAACGATCCGTCAGGTGGTTTTACCTGCAGCTTTGCCGGGTATTATTGGTGCTTTCCTGTTGGCAGCATCCCGTGCGATTGGTGAAACCATGATCGTGGTACTTGCAGCGGGGAACAGTCCGCAGCTGCATGCCAATCCACTTGAAGCCGTATCTACGGTCACCATTACCATCGTCAATCAATTAACAGGTGATACCGACTTTGCCAGTCCGCAAGCACTGGTGGCCTTTGCCCTGGGACTGACCTTATTTGTGATTACCCTAGGTTTGAACATTGTTGCACTGATCATCGTGCGTAAATATCGTGAGCAATACGACTAATGAGTACTTCAAATACAACGCCTGTGGATCAGCGTGTTGATCCATCCGTCGCTGCCGAGCTGCGTGAAAAGCGTAAGAAGACCATTCAAAGCTCTTTGGGGCGACGTCATCGTAAAGAAAAAACATTCCGTCTATTTGGTTTCTCTGCGGTATTGGCCGGTCTGTTCTTTGTGGTATTGCTCTTCGGCAGTATTTTATCCAAAGGTTTGCCTGCCTTCTGGCAAAGCAGCATGAGTTTGCCGATTCATTTCGATCCGGCCATTGTAGAGATTGGTCCAAAACCCAAGCCAGCTGCGGGAGAGTCTCCGGCGCAGTTTGAAGAGCGTATGATTGCCTGGCAAATGGATGTCGGCATGGTGGACTGGGATGCACTGATCATCAACGGCATGATCGCCAGAGACAGCAAGCTGGAAAGTCAGCGTGATGAACTGGGTTATTTATATACCAGTTCTGAGGCTTATCGCTTACGTGACATGGTCATGAATGATCCAAGTCTGGTCGGTCAAAGCACAGAGGTTAAAATTCTGGCAGATGCCAATGTCGATGTCTGGCTGGCGGGTAATATTGATCGTTCGTTACCAGCAGAACAGCAACAACTCAGTCCTGAAGTACGCCAGGTGGCGGACGAGATGAAAGCCTCAGGTGTAATCGAAAACAGTTTCAATACTAATATTTTTACCAGCCCTGACTCGCGTAGTTCACCGGCAACGTCAGGTCTGGCAGGCGCTTTCATGGGCTCACTGTTCATGATGATGATCGTGATCTTTATCTCGATTCCAATTGGGGTGGCATCTGCGATCTATCTGGAAGAGTTTGCGCCGAAAAACTGGATTACCGATATTGTCGAAGTCAACATCAACAACCTGGCAGCAGTGCCATCGATTGTGTTTGGTTTGCTGGGTGCCGCGATCTTTATTGGCTGGATGCATTTACCGCTATCGGCCCCTCTGGTCGGTGGTCTGGTGCTGAGTCTGATGACTTTGCCAACTGTCATCATCACTACACGTGCATCGCTTAAAGCGGTTCCACCTTCGATTCGTCAGGCAGCGTTGGGCTTGGGTGCTTCACGACTGCAAACGGTTTTCCATCATGTCTTGCCATTGGCTTTGCCGGGTATTTTAACCGGTGCCATTATCGGGGTCGCGCAAGCATTAGGGGAAACTGCACCATTGTTATTAATCGGGATGAGTGCTTTCGTTGCCAGCGTTCCAGCCACACCATTTGATCAGTCTACAGCGTTACCTGTGCAGATTTTCTTATGGCAGGGCAATGAGTTACGTAACTTCTTTGAAGGACGTACCGCAGCAGCAATTATTGTACTTCTGGCCATGATGATCAGCTTGAACAGTCTGGCCATCTGGTTACGTAAAAAGTTTGAAGTCCGTTGGTAATAGGGGCAGAATCATGAACACAACTGTTATTCAAAACTCCTTAAAAAAGGATCAATCCGTGAATCCACAACAGACACAATTCACTAATGATGAGGCTACACAAAAGCCAGCAACATCGTTTGTCTCCCAATTCGATACGCAAAGTAGCAGCAAAAAAGATGAAAAGTCGACAAATGTGAAACTGAGTACATCTGATGTGCATGTGTACTATGGTGAAGCGGAAGCGATTAAAGGCATTGACCTGAACATTTATGAAAATGAAGTGATTGCTTTTATTGGGCCATCAGGCTGTGGTAAGTCAACCTTTCTGCGTACCCTAAACCGCATGAATGACACCATTGACAGTTGTCGTGTGACCGGTAAAGTCATGCTGGACAATCAGGACATTTATGATCCAAACCTGGATGTGGTCTTGCTACGTGCTCAAGTCGGTATGGTATTTCAGAAGCCCAACCCATTTCCAAAGTCTATTTTTGACAACGTTTCTTACGGCCCGAAATTACATGGTCTTGCACGTGATAAATACGATCTTGAAGAAATTGTCGAAGGCAGTTTGCGTAAAGCCGGTTTGTGGGAAGAAGTAAAAGACCGTTTGAATCAGCCGGGAACAGGTTTGTCAGGTGGTCAGCAGCAACGTTTATGTATCGCGCGTACCATCGCAGTTTCGCCTGAAGTGATTCTGATGGATGAACCATGTTCTGCGCTGGATCCAATTGCAACAGCAAAAGTAGAAGAGCTGATTTCTGAGCTTTCAACTCAATATACCATTGCGATTGTAACCCACTCCATGCAACAGGCAGCGCGTGTATCTGACCGTACTGCGTATTTCCATCTGGGTGATTTAATTGAGGTGAATGCGACCGAAAAAGTCTTTACCCAACCAGATCATCAATTGACTGAAGCTTATATTACAGGGCGTTTTGGTTAATACGATTTTAAAAATAAATCTTTTAAAACAGAATCTTAGGATTCTGTTTTTTTTTGTTATGTTCTATAAGTTTTTTAAAATTTATAATGACAATGCAACAGACCCTTGAATTTAAAGAAAAAGCTAAACTGACGCAAATCGCGATGAAAGATATGTTCTATGTGCTTTTTGGAACGGCTTATATGCATCAATATTTTGATTTAGTGATGGTGCTGTTCAGTATCATATTAGCCTTGATTGTCCCTTATGAAGGCTTGTTCATTACTTCACAAAGTCAGGGAATGACCAACTATCATCGTTGGCTCTATGACGTGTTTGTGATCGTGAATACTTTCTTGGGCTTTGTGATTTTTTATATGTTAAAGCATCAAAAATATAATATTGAAGTTAAACAAAAATGGCGTGTTTATATTACAGCACATGCTCAATTTAAATTTCATCGTTATCTAAAAGTACAAGAGAAGGGCAAGAAACCATTAATGCATACGCGTTTTGGTGAATACTTCTTTGTGCTTATTACGATCATTTTTTTTATTGCGGTATATTCATTGATGACCCCTTCGGGGACAAGTCATCGAGGTTTTATTATATTAACCTGGTGGCCAATGAATGCTTTGATTATAGCTGTAATCTATACACTTTTATTTATTTGGTATTTTCGTTTGTTCGCGATCCATGAAATTATGAATCAATATAAATTATTGATCCGTCGTGGACATGCTTGGCAACAAGATCAATAAATGCTGTTGAAAAAATCAGAATTGACCTAATCTAAGGATATAAGCCGAATTAAATAGAGAATAGATTTTTTATGTTATTTCATAGTCCGAAACTGCCCGCTGAAATCCGTGTCAGTCATTTAAATGCGCGTATCAATGAACAACGAAAAAAAATAGCGCAAACGACTGGCTCTAAACTGGAGCTTTTGCAGTTGTCACAACAGCTGTCAAAAGAAGCACGTGCACGCAAGAAAACCAATCAAAAAATCTATGTCTTGGACTTTAAAGGCGATATGGCCGCTTCTGCGGTCGAAAGTTTACGTGAAGAAATTACCCTGATTTTATCCACGGCTAAAGCGGGCCGTGACCGTGTTGTGGTGCGTTTAGAAAGCCCGGGTGGTATGGTGCATGGCTATGGTCTGGCCGCTGCTCAACTGGTACGTTTACGTGATGCCGGTTTTCACTTGACCATCTGTGTCGATAAAGTAGCGGCCAGTGGCGGTTATATGATGGCGTGTATCGCAAATGAAGTTGTGTCTGCACCATTTGCGATTGTCGGTTCGATTGGGGTGGTGGCTCAAGTGCCTAACTTTAACCGTCTGCTGAAAGACAATAAAATCGACTTTGAACTCTATACCGCAGGTCAGTACAAACGTACCGTGACCATGTTTGGTGAAAACACCGAAGAAGGGAAGGCCAAGTTTGAAGAAGAGTTACAGCAAACGCATGCCTTGTTCAAACATTTTGTAGAAAAATACCGTCCGCAGCTGAATGTGGAAAAAGTGGCAACCGGTGAGCATTGGTATGGTCGTGATGCACTGGATTTAAATCTGGTAGATAAACTGCAAACTTCAGATGAATATTTACTGCACTTGCTGACGCAACATGATGTTTATTCGATCCAGACCCGCAAGAAACCAACCTTGGGTGAAAAGCTGGGTTTACAGGCAGCGCAAATTGCGGATTCATTGATTCCAACCGTAATGAATAAGGTCATGGAAGGCTTAAGCAAAGCCAATGCAAATCTGGTACAAATGCGCGATCCTAAACTCTAATTCAGTTAAAATTGAATATGTATTAAAGCTCACTCCGGTGAGCTTTTTTATGCCTTAAGTTATTGTTAGTATGCTATAAAAGATCTAATTCAATGCGTCTTTTACTGGCATGCTCACCCTTATTCTTG
Source organism: Acinetobacter sp. YH12102 (assembly GCF_013419125.1). NCBI lineage: Bacteria > Pseudomonadati > Pseudomonadota > Gammaproteobacteria > Moraxellales > Moraxellaceae > Acinetobacter > Acinetobacter sp. YH12102. The sequence continues at coordinate 35,082 of NZ_VPAS01000004.1, forward strand.
TTTTAGGTTTTCTGACTATTGCGATCTGTCCGATAGCATGTGCATTGTACGCTGAAGCAAAGTTACAAAATGAAGATCGAAAAAAAATTTTATTTTGGCTGGGTTTTATTCCGGGCACATGTCTCTTTATTCTATATGCTGTGTTAAAGCCAGATGATCCGCCTGTTATTCCATCGAAGGCATGTGGTGTGGTGCAGTCTTATCAGGTGCATAAAACTCGAGGTGGTAAGGAGTTTGAAGGTGTGATTATTCGCTTTGATGGTGCTCAATATAGTCGCCATTTACTCTTCGATCAGCATCTAGAGAAAATGCCGAAAGCTCAAAAGGTCTGCTTTGAATATTTAGATAAGTTCAAATATCCACATTTGTCAGAATCTAAGTTTGTTCAATGGATTGAACCGACTGAAATGCAAAACATCCCTACAGCTAATCGGATAAAATAAAGCATATTTTATTGTTAGAGCAGAAACATGGCTATAGCTGAAGCATATCTTGCAACACAAAACTGTTATTTTAATTACGAGTTTGAAGAATTGAACTTGGATGATTTCCCAGAAGAATTTTCTATTTCTCTACGTGGGATGATGTATAGACATGAAATTCAATATCCTGATGCAAGCTATTTTATTTATTACAGCGAAATGTTGACGGGTAATGAATTGCAAAAAATGAAAGATGACTGGATGCAATATTGCCCACTTTCATAAGTGAAAAATATGAATGTAATGAAATAGTTGATCACAAACCTTAATTCAATAAAATTTTGATTTTAAAAGCTCATTTCGGTGGGCTTTTTTGTAAGAGCATGAGACTACCCGTAAATATCGCGCCTAATGTGGCAAGCAAGATGTCTTTATGCGCATCCCAGCTATCACCTTGCTGTCCATTATAGTTCTCCGCTTCTTCGGGAGATAAGCCAATCGCGATCAACCATTCCAGCCATTCATAGATCATGCTACTGGCCACCACAAACTGAATCACCAGCAGGAAAATGACCACAGGTTTTTGCTGCGGCAACCAGACGTGAAACAGGCGATAGAAAATGGGGTAAAGGAGTAATCCGTAGGCCAGATGAACAAAACGGTCAAACATATTGCGTGACCAATGCATGACTTCATTCAGATGAAAGCCAAAAATCTGCTCAATCCACTGGTTATAAGGCACATAGGAATACAGATAGTGTGCAGCAATCACATGAACAAACAGGAAAAGGATATATAAATTAAAACTTAAAAAATTCAGCCCAATTTTATACAGACAGACCAGCAGCATGCTGATCATGAAAACCGTGCCGGCCTGATGCAAGAGATAAGCTTCCATTTCTAAAGGACGAATACTGGCAAGCAGAATCGCCAGAATTAAAATACCCAGGCTTACATAATGCTTGGCGGAAAGTCGCTGCTCAATCATGTCGTTATGATGAAATATCGTTTTTAGAATAAAATACATTATAAATAAAAAGGCGAAGCCTGAGCTTCGCCTTTTGGTCTTATTTTAAATTAGATTTTAGCAATCAACTCAGCCACTTGTTTGGCCTGTTCAGCAGCATTACCTGTATAAGATGCAGGTGTCATTTCAGCTAAACGTGCACGATCAGCAGCTGGAACCGCTTCTAACTCGTTACCGTTTACGAAATCAACCATCATGTCGCGAGTCATGGCCTGACCACGAGTCAGGGCTTTTAATTTTTCGTATGGTTTTTCAACGTTGTAACGACGCATTACTGTTTGAATTGGTTCAGCCAATACTTCTTGCGCATTGTCCAGGTCTTCATTGATACGTGCAGCATTGAGTTCAAGTTTGCCGATCCCTTTAGCACATGCTTCGAAAGCAATTAAACTTTGTGCAAAACCAACACCCATGTTACGCAGCACAGTAGAGTCAGTCAGGTCACGCTGCCAGCGAGAAATTGGCAGTTTTTCCCCAAGGTGTGCAAGTACAGCATTGGCAAGACCCAAGTTACCTTCAGAGTTTTCGAAGTCAATCGGGTTTACTTTATGCGGCATGGTTGAAGAACCGACTTCGCCATCTTTTAGCTTTTGCTTGAAGAAACCAAGCGAGATATAACCCCAAACATCACGGTTAAAATCGATCAGAATAGTGTTGAAACGACGCAGGGCATCAAACAGTTCAGCCATGTAGTCATGTGGCTCGATTTGCGTGGTGTACGGGTTGAAATCTAGACCCAAAGATTCTACAAATGCTTGTGAATGTGCCGGCCAGTTGATGTCTGGGTAAGCAGAATAGTGCGCATTGTAGTTACCTACTGCACCATTGATTTTGCCTAGAAGTTCAACATTTTTGAACTGTTTGATTTGACGTGCAAGGCGGTAAGCCACGTTCGCCATTTCTTTACCCAACGTCGTTGGGCTTGCAGTTTGACCATGCGTACGAGACAACATTGGCTGGTCAGCATGCTTTTCAGAAAGTGCAACAACTGAATCAATGATTTGCTGCATAGATGCAACCAGTACATCACGACCGCTTTTCAGCATCAAGGCATGTGACAGGTTGTTAATATCTTCAGAAGTACATGCAAAGTGAATGAATTCACCGGCATTTTTCAATTCATCGATATTGGCAATTTTTTCTTTCAGGAAATATTCAACCGCTTTAACGTCGTGGTTGGTGGTGCGTTCGATCTCTTTGATGCGATTGGCATCATCTTCAGAGAAATTGCTTACAATCGCATCAAGCGCTGCATTAGTTTCGCCTGAAAACGCCGGAACTTCAGTAATTTCCGGGTGGTTCGCAAGCGCCTGTAACCAACGCACTTCAACAGTCACACGAGCATGGATTAAACCAAACTCAGAAAGAAAGGGACGTAGAGCATCACATTTGCTCGCGTAACGTCCATCTAGTGGAGAAAGTGCAGTTAAAGCGTTCATATCGATTCCTTAGATTTTGGAATTAAACGTAAAACGAAACACGTGCAGTATCAGTTAAACCACCTGAAACTGTAAACGCGCCAGATTCTGAATATCTTTTAGCAACTTGCGTTTGCCAAATACCATGCCCCAGGAGCTGCCACCAAGCTGACGCCACAGGTGCGCCATTTGCAAACCGGTAAAGAGGGAAGCACGGATGCGGTTGGTATGTCCGGCATCTTTAAAGGCTTCGGCATTGCCACGAACCATGATGCGCGGATTGATTGATCCCGCAGTATCGACATAGGTTTGAGCCAGATTGGCAATGATGCTGGGGTGCAGGTAATTGTTATCGAAGAAGGAAAGCTGTCTGAGAATTTTCTGTTGGGACTGTTCAATAATTTCAACAAATTTGGGATTGCTATAGACCTTCTTTTCTAATTGAAGAAGTGCCATGGCATAGCTCATTGGAAGTTTGGTGCTGGAAAGTTTTGGAATTCTGGATTTTGGTGAAGTATTGAAGGGTTGAATAATGCTGCTTTCTAATGTTTTTAAGCCTAAGGAAATATCGGCCAGTTGATTAAAAAAGTCTAGGGTCTGGGCATTTTCGTTATTGCCGGGACGAATATTGAGACTGGCTTTAATCAACTGTTCAAAATAAAAGTTACCGTTTTCACCAATACTTTGCTGACCACTCAATGCGGTCATATGGGTCAGCTGGGTGGCCTGAAACACACCCGCTAACGCCAAAGCGCGATTTTGACGAGTATTCAACGTTGTGGCTGGTTGAAATGGTAACTCCGTCATGCCGAATTCATCCTTTTATAAAATCAGGTTTAGGTGCATTGGTATGATGAATCACACCACCGCCTAAACAAACTTCACCTGAATAAAACACCACACTTTGACCTGGGGTCACTGCACGTTGTGGTTCATCAAACTCCACACGTACACCATTGGGTGATTCTGAATCTTGGTACACCGTACAGGCTTGATCAGTCTGACGGTAACGGGTTTTGGCCGTGCAACGGAAACCTGTTTCAGGAATATCCTGCTCGCCGGCCACCCAGTCAATTGCTTCACTCCAAAGCATGGTGCTTTGCATCAGTGGGTGCTCATGGCCTTGACCCACCACCAGACGATTGCCTTCGATATCTTTATGTAATACGAACCAGGCACCTTCCGCGACGCCTTTCATTCCGCCAATACCGATGCCGCCGCGTTGACCGAGCGTATAGTACATTAAGCCGTGATGATCACCAACCTCTTTACCGTCTTCCAGCACGATTTTTCCGGGTTGTGCCGGTAAATATTGCTTCAAGAAGTCATTAAATCGGCGCTCACCAATAAAGCAGATCCCGGTCGAGTCTTTTTTCTTCGCCGTAGCAAGATCTAATTCTTCAGCGATTTTGCGGACTTGCGGCTTTTCAATTTCACCGACAGGGAATAATGTCTTGTTAATTTCACGACCATGTACGGCATGCAGGAAATAGGTTTGATCCTTATTCTGATCAACACCACGTAAGAGTGGTGCGTATTCTTCACCGCGTGAATTGGTCATGGTTGCACCGCGACGACAGTAATGACCTGTGGCAATAAAGTCTGCACCCAAGTTCACCGCATGATCTAGAAAAGCGCGGAATTTAATTTCTTTATTACATAAAATGTCTGGGTTTGGGGTACGGCCAGCCGCATATTCTGCTAAAAAATGCTCGAATACACGATCCCAATATTCCATGGCAAAGTTTGCGGTATGCAGTTTAATCCCGATTTTGTCGCAGACGGCCTGAGCATCGGCAAGGTCATCCATCGCCGTGCAATATTCTGTGCCGTCATCTTCTTCCCAGTTTTTCATGAAAAGGCCTTCAACCTGATAACCTTGTTGAAGTAAAAGCGCAGCAGAAACAGATGAATCTACACCACCTGACATTCCGACGATGACACGTTGTTGCATAGGATTAGGCATCCAAATTTGAAATTAAGGGAGAGTTTTGGTGCTCGTAAATGAGCGATAAAGGATATTTTTGACCTGACAGGGCATCTTGAATGGCTTTAATCACCAAGGGGCTGCGCGCACGAGCCGACTCTTGCAGTTCATCTAAGCTCATCCAGACTGCACCGACAATGTCTGTATCTAAAGTGGCATTTGGGTCGTAGTCAATCGATTTGGCTAAAAAGCAGAAGCGGAAATAAGTACGATCCGGGAACATCGGCGGGGTGTAGGTATACATCCCTAATAGATGGGTTACTTCAACCGTATGTCCGGTTTCTTCCATGGTTTCGCGAATTGCAGCCTCGACAATGCTTTCACCGCATTCTACATGACCTGCTGGCTGATTAAATACTGTGTGTGTCACACCTTCTGTATGTTCTTCTACAAACAGGAATTTTCCGTCTTTTTCAATGACGGTCGCGACAGTGACGTGAGCAGTCCAAGCGGTCATAAAGCAGCACCATGGAAAATGATGCACTATTGTATAAAATTTTGCGGTGTGTGGCTATGAGGGGCGGGGATTTCTTTGATTGTTTAAATCATCGGGATTGGAGGTTTTAAGCTTAATCAAATCCTGCTATGTGAAAAAGTCCTATTGATAGGTTTTGATTTTCTTTTATCAAAAAGTGAATGAGCTTGAAAAGTGTACTATAAAGCAGAGAATTTAAAGCAAAAATTTATCAATAAAAAGCCTGTTTTCAGGGCAATATCTAGCTCAAAATCACTACATCAACGCATAAGATCAAGAGATGTAAAGAGGTTGCTCTTAACGGATTTAAGTAAAAAACAGGAAAAGCTTAACATCTTTATTGTTTTAGGGTATCTAATGATTGTTTTGATCAAGCATAATTTCAGACAATTCAACATAAAACAAATCCATGAAATTATAGAATATTTTTTAAGCGTTATGAATGTAAACTTAATAATATATTATTGAGTATAATATAAAAACAAAAACAAAAACAAAAACAACGACTAGGACACATTTTTTTTAAATTATACTTATTTTTCGGAGATTTTAATAAAAAATATTAATTAATTAATATTTATTGTATAATTTTTGTGATGTTGAGGTAATTTGTTTTCTCCTGATTTACATTGGGATTTGTGGCTACCTAATAAGCGGCTTTGAATATATTCATTCGAGACTTTTATGCTGTTAAATTTCTATCGCTTTTTAATTTGTTTACTTATACTTATAGGTGTTGGGCTTGTAGGTTTGGGGGTTAGTGTTCATGATAATTTTTTCTTGGGAGTGGCTTGTTTATTTTTTATAGCAGCAGCCCTTACTTTTCTTGAGTACAAGAATAAAAATATTGATCCATTTAGAAAGTTTTAAACAGACTATTTGATCAATTCTGTTCTGTTTAAGTCGATACATTGAATAAAAGCATCGGCTTAAACAGAAACTCTGTATCTGACTTTATATTTTATTTGTAATTCCCCGAAACCTTCACATAATTTTGTGCCGAATACGGTAAAAATTCTTTTTCTTTATCCGTGAGTGGACGTACTTTCTTTACCGGGCTACCTACATACAAATAACCGCTTTCTAGAACCTTATTGGGTGGAACAAGCGAACCCGCGCCAATCATTACATCATCTTCAACAATCACATCATCCAGAATAATCGTACCAATACCGACCAAAACACGATTGCCAATGGTACAACCATGTAGTTTGACATGATGGCCAATGGTGACATCTTCACCAATAATTAAAGGCGAACCTTCAGGCTTATCGGCTTTCTTATGGCTGACATGCAACATCGAGTGATCTTGTACATTTGAGTTTTTACCAATCCGAATATGATTCACATCACCCCGAATTACGGCAAAAGGCCATACCGAAACATTTTCAGCCAAAACCACATCGCCGACCACAATTCCCATCGGATCGACATAACAGGAAGCATCAATCTGTGGGGTCATATCTAAATAAGAACGAATATTTTGGCTCATAACGATCTGTCCGATAAATGATGAAGGATCATGTGCATAGTATAAAATAAAAAGCACCCATCTGAATGAGTGCTTTGGTCTTAGTCCAAGACTGAAATGGTCTATTTAGACTTAGAACAAGTTGCTAAAGAACTGTTTGATATGGTCGAGCATACGCGCGAAGAAACCCGCTTCTTCCACTGCATTCAAAGCCACAAGAGGTTTTTCTGAAATGACTTTACCATCCAGAGTCGCAACATATTTACCGACAACTTGCCCCGGTTGTAATGGTGCAGTCAGTTTCGGTTGAACCACCAGCTGGGTTTTAATCGCATTGGCCTGACCTTTAGGCATGGTCACATTAAAGTTTTCAGCAAGTCCGATTTGAACTTCATCTTCCTTACCAAACCAGACTTTGGCTTTAGCAAGTACCTGTTTAGCTGGTTGAACATTTTTGGTTTCGAAGTTCGCATAACCCCAAGCCAGCAATTCACGTGTCTGCGTTGCACGTTCCTGCATGGTAGGTGCACCAAAAATAACTGAAATCAAGCGAGTAGGGCCACGTTTAGACGACGTGGTCAAGCAATACCCTGCTTCATTGGTATGACCTGTTTTTAAGCCATCTACACTTGGGTCGGTATACAGCAGGGCATTACGGTTACCTTGCTTGATGCCATTAAAGGTAAATTCTTTTTCAGCATAAATCGGATAATACTTGGAACTGTCTTTAATGATGTGCTGTGCCAGCGTTGCCATATCTTTGGCAGTCGAATAATGACCTTCAGCAGGCATACCGGTTGAATTGATAAAGCTGGTATTGGTCATGCCAATACGTTTGGCTTCCTGATTCATCATATGTGCAAAGGTACCCTCGTTCCCTGCAATATGTTCAGCCATGGCCTTAGATGCATCATTACCCGATTGAATAATAATTCCGCGCAGCATTTCAAGTGCAGTGGCCGTACCATTTAAAGGCACATACATACATGATTCCGCGCTACTACCGCGACACCATGCTGACTCATTCATGCGAACCTGTTCATCTTCAGTGAGTTCACCGCTCAATAGTTTTTGTTCGATGATGTAGCTGGTCATCATCTTGGTCATTGAAGCAGGGGCTAATTTTTCATTTTCATTTTTTGAAGCGAGAAGTTGCCCTGTCTCATAGTCCATTAGCACGTAGGATTTATTATTCAATTCTGGTGGTGCAGATAGGACAGTTGCTGCAAAGCTAAAACTAGGAACTAATAATAATGCAGCAAGGGCAGTTTTTTGGGTCATTTCTAGTGGGTTCCTATATCTTGATGTAAGCACGAAGAGCCTAGCATTTTAGGATAAAGCTAGGCGGACTTCTATGGGAAACCCGGTCTTATTTCAAAAGTATTGTAAGTAATCGGCAGAAAAGCAGCTTAATTGTTATAGGTGGTTAATTCATTACAAATCACCTGATTTTTTTTCTTGCCAGCTTTCTTGGCATCAGATTGTGCTTCAGCCAGAATACTGCGGAAATCGTTCTGTTGAACCATCTGGTTTAAGCTTGCAACCGGATTGCGCTGACCTGGCATATATTCAGTTACCAGCTTGGTATAGCCCTGATTGAACTGTGACTTGTCCTTAACCATGCTCGGGCAGATTTCTGAAAGAACATAAATCGCAGCCAGTTCCTGCTTGGTCACTTGCTGGGTTGGTGTGACATTGATATTTTCATTGGCTGCAAATGCAGAGGTGCCTAAAAGAGTCGCGGCAGAAGCTGCACAAAGTGTCATGGCTTGAAGTAATGGATATTTCATTAAAAAACTCAAAAAATAGATTTAGAACAATAATTTGCCTAGCTTAAACTTATTTTTGAAATTGAAAAGTGGGAAAATGTAGCGAAGCTGTAGAATTATGAAGAAATCTGTAAGAGAAAATAAGACGATGTTTACACCGTCTTATTTGAAGATTTATCTAGCTTAGCCCTGGTAATCCAGAATCTCTTCGCATACGGTTTTTTGTTCGTCAGTACTGGTTTGTTTGGCACCCTGACGGGCTTCTTCCAGTAAAGATTTATATTCGCTATCTGCCTGTAGTTTTTGATAGCTCATGCCTTTATCTGAGTAGTCTGCAAGATAAGACTGGATGAGAGTCTGAATAATGCTGTCTAATTTTGCATTTTGGCCAATCATAGCCGGGCAAACCTCAGCCATGACTTGTGCCGATGCGATGTCTTCTTTCACAATGGTATTGTTTTCGTCAACAGTCAGCTCGCTCGCCATAACTGAAGGAGAAACAGATACTGCCAGGCTTAAAGCGAAAGCACTAAATAAAGAGAATTTTTTAATCATCTTGAGCCACATATTTTAAAGATGGATGTCGAGCAGTAAATATATATAATTCCAGCACTAATACAATTAAATGTCCTAACCAGTCATTTTTTAGCGCGACGAGATTTTTCAGTGAATATTTTAGTTTCAAATGATGATGGTGTGTTTGCACCGGGTATTCAGGCATTGGCACAGGCTCTAAAACCTTTGGGGAGGATTGTTATTGTAGCGCCAGAAAGTGAGCGCAGTGGTTACTCCAGTGCTTTGACTCTGGACCGACCTTTAAGCCTGATTCAGATTTCTCCCGATGTCTGGGCTGTCAATGGTACTCCGGCAGATTGTGTTTATCTGGCTATGAACGGCCTGTTTGACTTTGAATTTGATCTGGTGGTCAGCGGTATTAATAGTGGTGCCAATCTGGGGGATGATGTCTTGTATTCCGGTACAGTCGGGGCAGCCTTTGAAGGTCGCTTAAGTAAACATCCTGCTATTGCGGTGTCATTGAGTGGGCCGAATGTACGCAGCTATCAACACCCTCAGGATTATCAGCTGGCTGCCAACTGGGTACATGATTTTATTGCACGCGGTTTGCCGGTTCTTCCTGAGCGTCATATTTTTAATATCAATATTCCGGATATGGCTGAATTACAGGGTGAAAAAGTGACTTATCAAGGCCGCCGCCGTCAGTCGAAGCCCATCACCAGTCATGTTGACCCACGTGGTCGTCAGGTGTACTGGATTGGACTGTCTGGAGAAGCAGTAGCAGAACCCAAGCAAGGGTTGAGCGAGATTGACTCGGACTTCTTTGCTGTGGCCAATGGCTATGTCAGCATTACTCCGATTCAGATGGATGCCACCAACTATGAGGTTTTGCGGAATCTTCAAACACAATTGGCAGAAAATGCGTTCTCAGTGTTATAACTTTGTGAAAAACTCGCGATTGCAAGTATATTGCAGTAAAACTTTGCTAATCTTAACGGGATTTTGCAACCGTATAGATCTTAGAGAGGAAGATAATGTTCTTGGTGTTACCGAAATGTGTTGTTGCTTCGCCTGCAGCCCTGATTAAAACCCTAGTTTTATCAACCGTTGTTATTTCTACAGGAGTAATCACCGGTTGTGCAACCAAACCTCAAGTAAATAATGCGACGCGTTATGCGACAGCTCCTGATTTCTATACGGTACGTTCAGGAGATACATTGAGTGGGATCGCAGCACGTTATGGACTGAACTATATCAGTGTTGCCGAGATGAATGATATTGCTGCACCTTACCGGATTTATGTGGGACAGTCGATCCGCCTGAAAAATAATACCGTACGTCGCAGTACCAGCACGCAGGCAGTGACTCAGGCAGCCCCTATCCAGCGTCAAACGATTGCAGTACCAACACCGGCACCAGTTACACCAGCGACCACCGTGCAGACTACACCGCGTGTGAGCACGCCGGCGCCAATGACACCCGTCTCTACTGCCGCGGGTTTAGGTTGGGTAAAACCGTCTAATGGCCCAGTTTTGCAGCAGTATAATCTGGCATCTAATATCAAGGGCACACGCTATAGCGGCAATGTCGGTGATCCGGTGTTTGCAGCAGCAGACGGGCAGGTGGTTTATGCCGCAGATGGCCTGAAAGAATATGGCAATCTGGTGTTGGTGAAGCATATTAATGGCTATATTACGGCTTATGCCCATAACAGCAAACTGGATGTAAAAAGCGGACAGAATGTAAAAGCGGGGCAAAAAATTGCAGAAATGGGTTCAACTGGTACAACGCGAACCATGCTTGAATTTCAGGTGCGCTTAGACGGCAAACCGATTAATCCAACTACAGTTTTACCAAACAATTAAATAAATAATGCAAAACGTGAATTTCGCCGTATAATACAATAAGTTGCTTTTATCAAATGATGAGGCATCTCATAAGTTTAGAGGGAAATTTATGTTAGATCAACTTCGAGCAATGGGTGTTTTTGCTTGTGTTGTAGAAAAAAACTCGTTTAGCGGTGCTGCCCGTGAATTAGGGATTACGACCAGCGCCGTGAGTCAACAAATTCGCTCATTAGAACATGATATGGAAGTGGTACTTTTAAATCGTTCAACGAGAAAGTTAAGTTTGACGGAAGCGGGACAAGCTTTTTTCTACAGTTGCCAGGAAATGCTATCTGCTGCAGAGCGCGGTAAAGTCCGAATCAATGAATTACGCGATGATCTTGTGGGTGAACTGCGCATTGTCGCTTTGCCAGAATTGTGCGCGAATCATGTGATTCCTGCACTTTCTCACTGGATGTCCGCACATCGTGGCCTGGCAGTACATCTGGAAACCAATAATCATGAGGTTGATTTGTTCGATGGGCGTATCGATATCGCCTTAAGATTTGAACAGAAAAATGATGAGCACAATCTTCAGGTGGTGCCATTGATGCAGATTGAGCAAATTCTGGTGGCGACACCGAGTTATATTAATCAGAGCACCATTATTTCACGTCCTGATGATCTTAAAAATCATGATGTGCTGCCTTTGACCCATATCAAAAATCATCAGTATTTCCAGTTTCAAAATGTCAATACTGCAGAAAAAGCCGATTTTGAATTGAAATCCCGTTTCAGTACCAATAATGGTCTGGTGGCAAAATCGATGTGCTTGCAGGGCAATGGGATTGCCAAGATTTTATATCTCGATGCGAAAAAAGACTTACTGAATGGCACTTTGGTTGAAGTTTTGCCTGAATGGCGACTTCCACCGATTACACTATATGCAGTCATGCCGAAACGTGAGCAACAACCGACAAAAATTCTTCGTTGCCTAGATACATTGAAACAATATTTTGACCAGATTTCTGGTGGGCGTATTTTACAAGCCGCATCATAAGATACAGAATATAAAAAAGCCGCTTTCAAGCGGCTTTTTTGTTTTTAAGCGCAGGGTTTAGGCCAAAAAAGCGTTGATCATTTTCACTAAACGCTCAATCAGCTGATCAGCCTGTTCCTGAGTAATGTTCAGGGTAGGTAATAGACGTACCACATTACCGGCAGTCACATTGATGATGGTTTTGTATTCATCACGTGCAATTGCGACCAGCTCAGCACATTCTTTCGGTAATTCAATTCCGATCATCAGACCGAAACCACGCACGCTCACATTTTGATCGGCCAGTTTGTTGCGTAGCTGATCCACGATATAAGCGCCTTTTTCCGCAGCATTGGCGACGATATTTTCTTTTTGCATAATATCGAGAATGGTGTAGACCACACGTGAACCCAAAGCTGTACCACTATAAGTCGAACCATGATTACCGGCAGTTAGTACACCTACACCACGACCTTGAGTCATGACGGCGCCAATCGGGAAACCATTACCCAAGCCTTTGGCTGTGGTCAGTACATCAGGAATAATGCTGGTGTGCTGATAAGCAAAATATTTGCCCGTACGGCCATTCCCGGTTTGCACTTCGTCTAGCATCATCAACCAGTTGTGCTGGTTACAGATTTGACGAATCTCTTCAAGATAGCTGAAACCTTGAGGTGCGGTATTTACACCACCTTCACCCTGAATGGGCTCAACTAAAATGGCTACGATATCCGGATGATGAAGCGCTGCCTCTTCAATCGCTTCGAGATCACCAAAAGGTACACGAATAAAACCTTCGACCAGCGGGCCAAAGCCTTCCTGAACTTTTTTATTGCCTGTTGCAGAAAGGGTGGCCATGGTACGGCCATGGAAAGAACGATCCGCCACAATAATTTTGGGTGAAGCAATGCCTTGCATATGACCGAATTTACGTGCAATTTTGATTGCACCTTCATTTGATTCTGCGCCACTGTTGGAGAAGAATACTTCTTCCATACCCGCGACTTCGGCCAGTTTTTGTGCTGCCGCAGTTTGCCAAGGCACTTCAAACAGGTTGCTGGTATGAATCAAGGTCGCAGCCTGATCAGCAATTGCTTCGGCAATGACTGGATGCGCATGACCCAGACCACATACTGCAATTCCGGTTAATGCATCTAAATACTCTGTACCATCTTCGGTATAAAGATATGCACCTCGTCCTCGGACAAAGCTGATCGGTTGACGGCCAAATACAGGCATCAAGTGAGAAGGTTGATCAGTTTGTACCGGTGCGAGGGTAATATTATTCATGACTAACTCTTAACTGTTAGGTGGAAAGAAAAACTTATATAAGCAAAAACCCGCTCAGATTTAAAGGGTAATTGTAAATAAAATTGGAATTATTGCTTTAGACATACTGTTTTGTCTGGATTTGGGTATAATGCCAGACAGATGAGTTGAGGATTTATCAATGACTGAACAAGCACGCGATACCGAAGCGTTAATTCGTGACCAAATTGCTAAACATGCAGTACTTCTTTATATGAAAGGCACACCGCAATTTCCACAATGTGGTTTTTCTGCACGTGCAGTAGAAGCACTCAGTCAGATTGGTCGTCCGTTTGCTTATGTAAACATTCTGGAAAATCAGGACATTCGTGCGATGTTACCACAAATCGCCAACTGGCCGACATTTCCACAGCTTTGGATCAATGGTGAATTGATCGGTGGGAGCGATATCATGCTCGACATGTTCCAAAAAGGCGAATTAAAGCCTTTGGTTGAACAGTACAGCCCGGCGGCTGATGCTTAATTAAATTAAGATTTAAATCAAGCCAGATGTTAAAAAAGCGCTTCATTGAGAAGCGCTTTTTTATTGCTATTTTAAAGATAGAGCAACGACCGGATTAATCTTCTGTTGCTGCATTTGGCTTTTGAGCTATTGCATGACCTGCTTCAAGTTCAGTGTGTGGCTCAACAATTTGCTTCTTGTCTTTTTTCTTCTTCTTTTTTTTCTTTTTCTTCGGTAATTCGACCAGCTCACCACCATCTTCAATCGCTTGCCAGTAATCCAGCTGTGCCATCACCGCGGCATAGATTGAATTTTTGCTATAGCGACCTTTTTTATCCAAGGTGCCGACCGGACGCGCCATCAGGATTTCCAGCGCCTGATCAATGGTATCAATCGCATGAATATGGAACTGACCTTCTTCGACAGCAATGGTGACATCTTTACGCAGCATCAGATGCTGCATATTCTGACGTGGAATAATCACGCCTTGTTTGCCGGTCAGACCTTGCAGCTTGCAGGCATCAAAGAAACCTTCAATTTTGGCATTGACACCGCCCACTGGCTGTACTTGTCCCAACTGGTTCATAGAGCCGGTAATGGCCCAGGATTGATCAATCGGTAACTGGCTAATCGCAGAGAGCAGGGCAGACAGTTCTGCGACTGTGGCACTGTCACCATCGACCTGACCATAGCTTTGTTCAAAGGCCAGCGCAGCAGAGAAGTGCAGGGTCTGTTCACGACCAAAATGTGCTTTCAGGAAAGACGACATCAATAACACGCCTTTGGCATGCAAGGAGCCACCGAGTTCCACACTGCGCTCAATGTCGAGAATGTCACCACCCCCTTGATACACCGAAGCAGTCAGGCGTGAAGGAAGGCCAAATTCGACATCGGCATAATGAATTACCGACAAAGCATTAATCTGTCCCAGACGATGGCCACGGGTTTCGATTAGCTGTGTACCACGGGTCAGATCCTGCCAGTACAACTCACGTAAATAGCCTAAGCGATATTTGCGATGATCGAGTGCGGTATTGATATGTTTTTCCGAGACCATCTTGTCACCGGCCTGAAAGGCATGATGATGCGCTTCACGAATCAGGTCACCCAAGGTCAGGGCATGTAATGATAGTGAGCTTTGGTCTTCGGCCTGACGGCTGGAATCTGTGAGCAGTGCAGCCAAAGCAGAACGGTCAAAAGGCAATAATTTATCCGATTGCACATAGTCGGCAATCAGCTGCATATAGGCCTGCTCGTTGTCGTCATTACGTTGTAATGTATCGGTAAAATCAGCACGGATTTTAAAGATGCTGCCCAGCTCCGGTTCAAGCTCTAAAATTTCATAATAAATTTCAGGCTCGGCCAGCAAGATCACTTTAATGTTCAATGGAATCGATGCCGGTTCAATTGAAATACTGCCGGTCAGCGTGATCATATGCTCAAGCGAAGACAGTTTTAAATGCCCGGATTTAAGCGCACGCTTCAAGCCTTGCCATGCATAAGGCTGTTCCAGCAATTGTTCCGCTTCCAGCATCAGAAAGCCGCCATTGGCTTTATGCAACGTTCCGGGACGAATCAGGGTGAAGTCCGTGGTGATCGTGCCATTTTGGGTTAGCTGTTCCACATGACCAAGTAAATTGTAATGTGTTGGAAAATCTTCAAAGATGACTGGCGCACCGCTATTCGGCTTGTGGGTAATAATCACGTTGGCCTGATAACGTGCCGGTACGCGGCTGAATAGTGCCGGGGTGAAATCATCCTCTTCCTGTTCCAGCACGATTTCGACATTATTGATAATATCTTCGGCATAATATTTTAGATAATGTTCCAAGCCTTGCACATGTTTGAACTTGGATAAAATCTGTTCTACACGTGGCACCACCACCTGTTTGGCAATATCACGATTCAGAATCTGAACTCGGTCGCGTGCATCATCTTCCAGATCACCCAGATGCAAACCCAGACGCTCCAGTTTTTTGTCCATATAGCGCATATTGGTCGCCAATTCGGCCCGATCCTGATTGTTCAGCGCATTCAGATCTTCCTGAGTCATTTCCTGTAATTTGTCATCAATCAGATGTACGGGAACAAAACAGTGTTCATCGTGTCGCGAGATCAGTTTCAGATCGAGTTCTGCACCTTCTTTGGTGAGTTCGATCAGCGCCTGTTGCTGTTCATCGCCAGTTTCCTGGCGAATCATTTCAATGCGGTTGTGATAGGTTTCCGCAGTAAAACGGCGTTCGAGCTGTTTCAGAATGGTTTGCCAGCTTTGATTTAGCATGGCCTGAAATTTTGGACCCTGACCGGCAGGCAGCTCCAAAGCTATTGGCTGGCGCTGGTTTTGAAAGTTGTTGACATAAACCCAATCATTGGGTGTTTCCATGGTTTTGGCATGCTGTTGCAGCAGGCGCTTCACCATAGTGCGTTTGCCCAGGCCAGCCGTACCCACGGCAAAAATATTATAGCCTGAATAAGGTAAGGCAATCCCGGCCTCTACCGAAGCCCGTGCGCGGTCTTGCCCCAAGAAATTATTCAGGGGCTTGATCCGTTTGGTCGACGCCGGAATTTTTTCTAGGTTTGGAATGTGCGTCAGTTGGGTGGATTTTAAGCGGGTATGCTCAAGGGTGTTGTGAATTTCGCTTTGTTCAAATGCCGAGATAAGTAAATCTGAGCGGATATTTTCTGGTGTTGTCGTATTGTTGCTGGCGATAGAAGAATTAATTTGATCGAGTCTCTGGGTCACTGTTGAAATCCAAAACGAAATATTACGTTGATAAGCGTTAAGGTATACAGATTTGCTTGGAAAATTCAAGCGAACATGTGGCTTTTTCCAGAAAATAAAAAACCAGAAATGTGATAAATATATAAATCTTGTTGAAAGATGCGCTATTACAGGATTGAATAGCAGCAATTGGTTTTTCCGCGGAAAATAATAAAGCAATGACAACACAAACGACGGGTTGGAAATCCGCATTTACAGCATTTTTAGATCGACGTGCCTTGATCATGCTGTTCTTGGGATTTTCGGCCGGTGTCCCGATTCTTCTGATTTTTTCCAGTCTGTCTTTATGGTTAGGTGAGGCCGGAATCAGCAAAAGTGCAGTCACTTTTTTTAGCTGGGCAGCATTGGGCTACTCGTTTAAATTCGTCTGGGCGCCGCTCATTGATGAACTGCCAGTGCCTTTTCTGACCAAGGCTCTGGGACGCCGTCGAGCCTGGTTGCTGATTGCACAGATTCTGATTGTCTGCGCCATTTCCATTATGGCTTTTTCTGATCCGGCTTTGGGCGTAACTCATTTACAGCAAATGGCGCTGGGTGCAGTCCTGTTAGGCTTTTCTGCTGCAACGCAGGATATTGTGATTGATGCCTACCGGATTGAACTGGCGGAAACCCAGATGCAGACCGTCTTGGCCGCGACCTATAATGCCGGTTATCGGATCGGGATGATCGTGGCGGGTGCTGGCGCCTTGTTTCTGGCCGCTTATTTGGGCACAGCCAAAGGCAACTATATCTATGATGCCTGGAAATGGACCTATCTGGCCATGGCCGCGGTAATGCTGGTCGGAATTGTCACCACGCTTTGCATTCGGGAACCGCAGGTTGACCGTGTGCCTAAACATTATCTGCGCAGTGATTATTTCCGTTTAGTCGCAGTGTTTTTTGTCGCAGTGATCAGCTTTGTACTGAGCTATATCTATTCAGGCAATCTGGTCGCCAGTATTACCGAACAGTTCACCATTCAAGATACTTTTGCCTTGTTCTGCTTTGAAGCCTTACGCTTTATTGGTTCTGGTGCGATTGCCTTTGCCATTGGTGCAAGCTTGGTGAAAATGGGTGCAGTCAACAAGCAGATGGCCTATGAAACCTGGGTTAATCCGGTTGCAGACTTCTTTAGGCGCTATGGCTTAAAACTGGCATTGGTGCTGTTGTTATTGATCGGTTTTTATCGGGTTTCCGATATCATCGCCGGGGTGATTTCCAATGTCTTTTATCAGGACCTGAATTTCAGTAAAGAGCAAATCGCTGAGGCGGTCAAAGTTTATGGCGTTATTTTCTCTTTGATCGGTGGATTTCTGGGTGGGTTGTTGGCCCAGAAAATGAATATCATGAAACTGATGTTTGTCGGTGCCGTGCTGGCCTGTTTGACCAATCTCATTTTTATTGGGCTGGTCAAGTCAGGTGAACAACTGGCCGCTGTTGAAGTTAGGGTGGCTAATCAGGTTTATCAGGCAGATACAGATGAAGTTGGTTACTGGAAGCTGGAGCTACCGAGTGCCGTGCTGGCGCAAAGCAAGCAGTTACAAGTATCGGCTGCTTATCTGGATGGAGATGTTACTGATCAGGCCCCGGTACAAGTCAGTATGCCGTATTTAACTGAAAAACCGGGCAGCACCCAGTTACAGATCCTGCCGATTACGAGTGATAATACGCTTACAGCTGCTGAACAGGACAAGACCATTGTGGTGCGTGGCCAGTATGTCGGTAAAGCACTGCCAGAAAATCAAAAGATCGTGTTGCAGATTAACGACCAGAATATTGATGCGAAACTGGAAAGTGAGGGCATATTTACTGCCGCGATTCCTGCGCAGCAACTGATTCACTCACCCGCACATATTGTCAGTGCAGTCTTGATGCAAGATGGCCAGGCGCTTCAGCAAACCACACATGTTTATCAGGTCAATGATCAGCTCATCCCTGGCCAGAATCTGGATGTCGATATTCAGCCTTTGGCGGTGATAGATGGCAGTAGTTCCGACATGATCGAAGTCAGTGGTAAGGTCATCAAACCTTATAGCGACAAGTGGCTTTATTTTGCCATTATTGTCGATAATCTGGCTGCCGGACTTGCGGGTGCTGCATTTATTGCATTCTTGTCGAGCCTGACCAGTGTGTCATTTACCGCAGTTCAATATGCGATTTTTAGCTCACTCATGACCCTGACTCCCAAGATTTTAGGCGGATATTCGGGTACTATAGTGACCAATATTGGTTATCCGAAATTCTTCCTCATGACCACGTTAATTGGGATTCCGATCCTGATTCTGGTGGTTTGGGTCGCAAAACTGCTCGGTGAACACCAACAACAATCTGTACAGAAGGATGATTAATATGCGCATGCTGCATACCATGTTACGTGTAGGCAATTTAGAACAATCGCTCAAGTTCTATACTGAAGTACTTGGCATGACTTTGCTTCGTAAACGTGATTACGAAGAGGGCCGTTTTACCCTGGCTTTTGTCGGTTATGGCGATGAAGAAAATCACACCGTACTTGAATTGACGCATAACTGGGATACAGACAGCTATGAGCTGGGCAATGCCTATGGTCATATCGCGATTGCAGTCGATGATGCTTATAAGGCGTGTGAAGAGATCAAGGCACGTGGTGGTAATGTCGTGCGTGAAGCTGGTCCAATGAAAGGCGGTGTGACTGTCATTGCATTTGTAGAAGACCCAGATGGCTATAAAATCGAGCTGATCCAGCAAGATCAAGATGCACGTAATAACTAAGTGGGATGTAGCGTGATAGATGAAATGTATTCACGTATAGATGAAAATATTACATCAACCTGAGTGCATAGCATGGGCCCGGCATCTGTTAAGATAGCCGGGCATTTTTTTATCGAACAATAAAACTTTAAGGGAAGAACAGCAGATGCTTAAATTGTTGGCATTGGACCGCTTTACGATATTGCTATTTGTCATGGTGCTGTTGGCCAGTGTAGTGCCTGTCTCCGGACAGGCCGCTGAAGTTTTTGGCTGGATCACGACAGGCGCGATTGCCATTCTATTTTTCCTACACGGTGCCAAGCTGTCCCGCGAAGCGGTGGTGGAGGGGATCATGCACTGGAAATTACATACTTTGGTCTTTGCACTGACTTTTGCCTTGTTTCCTATTCTAGGTTTGCTGGCCAAGCCGATTTTATTGCCAATGCTCGGGCAGGAGCTGTACTGGGGCTTCCTGTTTATGTGCTTCCTGCCATCCACCGTTCAGTCTTCGATTGCTTTTACTTCCGTCGCACATGGGAATGTGGCCGGTGCTGTCTGTAGTGCTTCTTTTTCCAATATTATCGGCATGTTTATCACCCCGGTATTGGTCGCATTTTTCATTTTAGGTCAATCTGAGCACGGGTTTGACCCAACCGCTTCGATTATCCAGATTACGCTGTTGTTATTGGTACCTTTTATCTTGGGGCAAATTTTACGTCCCTGGATTTATCCAAAAATGATGAAAATGCCAAAAATCGTCAAGGTCTTTGATCAAGGCTCAATTTTACTGGTGGTCTATGGTGCTTTTAGTAGCGCCGTAGTAGCGGGACTTTGGAATGAAGTCAGTCTCAGTACATTATTGCTGTTATTGCTAGCCTGTTCGGTGCTTTTGACCCTGGTGATGCTGTTGTCGCTGTATATCCCACGCTGGCTGGGTTTTAGTCGCGCTGACCAGAAAACGGTATTTTTCTGTGGTTCTAAAAAAACCCTGGCCAGTGGCGTGCCGATGGCACAAATTCTATTTATTGGCCAGCCACTGGGCATGATTGTCTTGCCGATCATGATTTTTCATCAGATTCAATTGATGGTTTGCGGGATTATTGCCAATGTGTGGGCCAAAGAGGCTGAGTCAGAAGCAGAAGAATAATTCGCATATTGAATTTGTTTCACGTATAATAATGCCCACTTGTTGTGCTTAGCTCTGACGGTATCCGTCTCGGTGGGCCAAAAGAATGGTCTGTTGTGGTGTTGATCTGCATGAACTTTGTTCCTGCTTCCTCATTTGAGAGTGATCAATAGCGATGACAGCTAAACCTTCTTGAATCTAATGGAGTAATCGACCATGCGCGCCGATATTCACCCAAAATATGAAACTTTAGTTGCGACTTGTTCATGTGGTAACGTAATCGAAACTCGTTCAGCTGCTGGTAAAGAAACACTTTACCTAGACGTATGTTCAGCTTGCCACCCATTCTATACTGGTAAGCAAAAGAACGTTGACACTGGCGGTCGTATCGACAAGTTCAAACAACGTTTTGCTGGTATGTCACGTTCTGTTAAACGTTAATACCCAAAATGAAAAAACGGGCCTCAAGCCCGTTTTTTTGTGCCTGCCATTTGGAAAATAACCGCATGGCAGGCATATAACTATTTAATGCTCTTGTACATCAATCAGGTGATCGAGTTTTTTCTGGAAATAATCCCCTTGAATAAAGCGGGCATCAACATTCCAGGCATTGGCGAACAGTGTCATATCATTTAATTCGCGGACCAGAATATTCAGCGGTTTGATATCATTATAGCTGGTGATTTTTTCCTGCAGCTGCTCGACTTCAGTCTCGTTATTCAGCATCTGGGTCAAGCTGGAATGCAAGCTGACACCATCTATTTCCAGCTCACGCAGCAAATTCGGACTATACATCGATTGACCAAAATCACGCAGCGCAATCAGCGCGCCATGTTCATGCAGAACACGTAGATATTTCTGCGCATCCTGTTGATTCAGCAGAATATCTTCTTCAGAGAATTGCAGGATCAGCGGATGTCGGACTTTGCTGCGAATAATCGTAATCAGCTTGGAAATAAATTCCGGGAAGCTACGGTCTTTAAAGAGTACCGCACGGTTCAAATTCACGATTAAGGTCGCATCCGGATACTGGGTAATAAAGTTGTGCAACTGTTTACTGGCTTCAACCAGAATCCAGCGATCCAGTTTAATCGACAGCTCATCATCTTCATGCAGTTCAAGGAGTGTAGAAATATCCTGCCATTTATTCTCATAAATGAAGCCGCTGGTCACTTCATAAGTATAAAGGCGGGTATCTTCTTTATCATACAACTGCTGATATTTTAAATGGATTTCACCACGATCCAGACATTCACTCAAAGCTTTCAGGATATGAGGTGTCGCCGCAGGAATAGAGCTGACTGCTGGACTGATCGCCGCAACTGTTGGGCTTTCGATTGGTGTTTCAGCCACACTAAAATCGATCTGCGGCATTTCTAGAGATGGCTGGTTGCTCAGTGAAGCAGGAATATCCAGTACAAATTCAGGTGCTACTTCTGCTTGAGGTAAAGACGTAGAGAAGGCTCGTGCAATCAGTTCATTGCAGTGCGCTTCATCATTTAAACCCTGTTCCAGAACCACATAACCCATGCGTAAATTGAGCGGGAACGAATTTTGTCCCACTGTCACTAATTGTGGCTTGCTGAGTGCATTTAATCCGATCAGTTTGGATTCAAGAATTGCTTTGGAATCTGCCTGGAACAGACCGACAAGGACGTCATATTCCAGCTTGAATAATGGAACATGGGTTTGTTCTTTGAGGAATTCTTTAACAGCTTTGAAATATCCACTAAACGTCGTCCACTCAGACTGTAGAACTTCTGGTTCATAGGAACTTAAAGAGAAAGTTACTATGGCATTTACAGGTGCGGACTGTTTGGTTATTTCACGTTTAAGGAGCTGGAAAGTACTCGGTTTTCCGGCCGGCTTCTCGGTATTGCCTGCTTGAGCCTGAGTATCAATAGTAATTTGTAGTGCATCTTCTTCAGCGCTGGATGGCAAGAATTCCAGTTTTAATGGCTTAGATGCGGCGACACGCGGATTAAGAGAGTGGATTTCAACCCGGCCTAAATCGACCTGGCCTTGAGAAATCTTTTTGAAACGTGTTTTAAAGTCGTTTAGATCAGAAGGTTGTAATAGATCTAGCAGCGGCAGGCCAATAATCTCGTCTTCACTTTGTAAGCCAAACAGTTTCAGATAGTCTGCATTGGCCTGAATATGAATCCCTTCTTGAATGGTTGCGATGGCACGGTTACTATCTTCGACTAAGGATTGTGTCTGACTTTGTGCTGCTTCCAGTTCATTGAGCAAATGTTGCTGGGTCTGCGATACACGGCTAAATGACAATGCCCGAACCAGTCCCACATAAAAGCGTTCCAGGTAGTCAAAATTGAGAATGTCATAAATTCCTTTATGAATATACTGGGCATAGTGTTCAGCCTGATAGTCATCCGGTTTAAGCAAAATCATCGGCAGATGAGACTGCTGGGAAAGACGCACCAGACTTAAGGCCTGTTCATATTTCAGATCATAAGCACGGCCAAAGATAATCAGATCCCAGTTAAAATTTAACTGTTTTTCAAAAGATTGCAAATCATCAAGCAGGACAGCATCGACCTGATAGTCATTGCTGGTCAGAAGATCACGGATTTGATTATATCTAATTTGATTATCATCAATAATCAGTAAACGTGTTTCGGTACGTTTTAACTTTTTAGACAATAATGGATTTCTCACTTCAATGCTTCCCATAAATCATGATTTCTGCTTTCATTCATGTGCTGACCGATAAAGTTTTCTATCATTTCTTCTTCTTGATCATTCAATAATTCATAATCAAAACGGATAAAACTCTGCGTAATCAGTTGTGCTTTGGTCAGATAGATTTTTAATTCTTTCTGACCGAGGCGTAAATGAATGGTTTGTTTTTCCCTAAACATCTGTGAACCAGAGACAATCACACTGGTCGTGACCTGATCCAGTTGCGTCATTTTTACCAGCAGTGCAGGCTGATAATTGACATGATGGCGTTCGGTACGGCTATAAGCCGCGCAAGGGAATAATTCCTGAGCCAGAACTTCCAGACCAATTTCCAGACTCTTGTCGGTCGATTGCTTGATCCAGCGAATCACACCACCACGCCACTGACGCTGTGATTTTTCCTGAACCAGAATAAATTCACCGGTTTTTAGATTGGCAGGGGTAATACCAGTCCATTTAATCCGGTAACCATTGACACTAATATCCAGAACTTCAGCACTATGAATCTGTTTGGTTTCGCGATCGAGGGCCTTGATGCTGCTAAAACCACTTGGAATGGCATTTTCCATTGAGCTGACAAAACTGCTTTCACTCTGGAAATTATAATTGGCCTCAAGTTCCAGGGTCTCGTTAAAGTTTTTACCTTTGGATAGATAAAAATGTGCCACCGTCAAGCCAAAGCAGATATTGATCTGGGCTGAATATTCATAACGTTCGTGACGGCGTTCGATATTATTCGAGAGCAGATTATAGATATGAAAATGTAGTGCAGGGGTCAGGAACAGTTTTTCATTACGCGACAGATACTGGGCATTTTTGCTTTGAGTATGGGTCAAATGTTCCATCAGATTCTGGGTGGAAATATAGAAGCTTGGCTGAAAATTTTCACCCTGATGCGAATTAAAGATCGGGGGGTGATCTTTGCTGGCATCCACCACATAGCGGGACAGTGTGGTTTCTTTCGGTAGAATCTGCACCAGTTTGGCCCAGTCAAAACTGCATAGGTACAGCCCCTGAATTTCTGCAGGGCGAATCTGATGGGTATTAAAAATATCCAGTAAAATTAGTTGAGCATAAGCATGTGCAATATTCTGGATCTCGTGCTGGGTGCCTAAAACCTGATTGATATTGCTTTGGTAGAAATTATTTTCGATTGCACATTCAAGCAGTTGATGTGCAGCCAACCATTGCCCCATATCCGGTGTGCTGTATAACATATGCTGTTGATATAACAGCAGGCTGAGCTGTTGCAAAGCATAATAAATCGACACCATACGCGCGGTTTGAATGCTTTTCTTTTTACCCAGAGAAAACAGGGAAAATTTTTGATGGGTCAGTTGATGATTACAGCGTTTGACGATATCAATATAAATTTTGGCAAAATGGCTACGCAGCAGCATGGCCAGTTCAATGATTTGGTCGTTACGATCTGAAGTAATCAGCCCCTGATTGACAAAATGCTTTTCCAGACTGGTCAGAACATTTTCAAGGGTCGGATGCAAGACCTGAATCAGGTCAAAGCGCAGGGTTTCTGTGCATTTCAGCTCAGAAATTTCTAATAAGGCATTAAACAGGGATTTGGATGAATTTCCCAGTTGCAAAATTGAAATACCGGAAACCCACTCTTGCAAAGCTTTGGCAGTCGTCGGGCAAAAGCTCAGCTGATCCCGTGTGAGTTCCGTCGGTGTCTGAAAAATGTCGGACGTATGCTTGCTCATCTTTATTATTTAACTCAAAAATGTTGAAACCCCAAAAAGCGGTGTCTTATTGTTCTCGCCCGCTATTTCTCGAACCAGTTTAGGAACCAAATACCCCGGAAGGTTCGCTAAAACTTCAGTATAAATCTCATAAATGTCATCAGGTGGTAAATCAAAATGATGTGCACCTTTTACTTTATCAAGTACATGTAAATAATACGGCATCACCCCGGCATCAAACAAGCGATAGCTTAAATCTGTCAAAACCTGAGCAGAATCATTCACACCTTTTAATAAAACTGTCTGATTCAGCACAGTAATCTGTTCTTGAACCAACTGGTTCAAACGCTTGCAGGTGAAGTCATCCAGCTCCGATGCATGGTTGGAGTGTACCACCAGAATAATACGTAGCCTACTGTTTTTTAACATGCTAAGTAGCTCTTCGTCCACCCGGTTAGGGATCACAATGGGAACTCGTGAATGTATTCTTAAAAATTTGAGCTGTGGTAGAGATTCTAGCCGCTCGATCCAGAGTTGCAATTTCCGGTTGGATAAGGTCAGTGGATCACCACCGCTCAGAATCACTTCATTAATATCAGGCTGGCTTTCCAGATATTGCTTGATATTGATCCAGTCTTCATTTTTAGGCAGGTTGTCCTGATAAGGAAAATGCCGGCGGAAACAGTAACGACAATGCACGGCACAGGCACCGGTCAGCGTCAGCAAGAAACGCGATTTATATTTATGTAATACGCCGGGCTGCTGATTGGCCTGCTCTTCGCCCAAGGGATCGGTAACAAATCCCGGATGATCTTCCAGCTCCAGATGATGCGGCAGGACTTGTAACAGTAGCGGGTCTAAAGGATTGCCTGGCTGCATTTTGCCGACAAAAGCACGTGGCACGCGTAATTTGAACTGTTCACTGGCCAAAATGGCACCTGAGAGCAGCTGCGCCGGTGCGAGTTGCAGCAGTTCAAGCAGTTCGTGCGGATCGGTAATCAGGTCGCTAAGCTGTGATTGCCAGTTTTGTTCTTGATATAAATAATTCGTCATGCTGGAAGATTAACAGTAGAAGTGGGAGGGCAAGGCCAGAGGGTTGCAGTTTAACAGTTTGTCGAGAACCAGAATAATCTGCTGTGCGATAAAATTTGTCGTCATGACTATATGTCAAAAATGATGACAGCCGGATGGCATTTTAGCGTCCAGCAAGACATGAATAAACAAAGGATTTTCATGCCTGATGCTAACTTAGGCAGTGTGAAGGGCTGAAAGCGGAATTTTTCATTGCGGCGAGCGCCATTGCTCATTTAGAATACGTAACATTAAATGAATGTGCATGTGGCAACTTAATGTTCGTGTCAGACTTGCTAAATGACATTGCAACAGCCCTTAGCATCGATAGATTAAAGTTAGTAAGTTTGGAGAGCGCCAGTCATGGCCTATTATTCTACGAATGATTTCAAGTCAGGCCTTAAGGTTATGCTTGATGGTAACCCATGTTCAATCATGGAAAACGAATACGTAAAACCAGGTAAAGGCCAAGCCTTCAACCGCGTAAAATTACGTAACCTTAAATCAGGTAAAGTTCTGGAAAAAACATTCAAATCAGGCGAGAACCTAGAAGCGGCTGATATCGTTGAAGTAGAAATGGAATACTTGTACAACGATGGCGAAATGTGGAACTTTATGGATCCTGTATCGTTTGAACAGATCGCAGCTGATAAAACAGCGATGAGCGATGCTGCAAAATGGTTAAAAGACGATTCAAATGAAAAATGTACCATTATGCTGTTCAATGGCGTGCCGTTAAACGTGACTCCACCGAACTTCGTGGTACTTAAAATCGTTGAAACTGATCCAGGCGTTCGTGGTGATACTTCTGGCGGTGGCGGTAAGCCGGCGAAACTTGAAACAGGTGCTGTGGTACGTGTTCCATTATTTGTACAGCAAGAAGAAAGCGTTCGTGTAGATACCCGTACTGGTGATTATTTAGAACGTGCATAATGGTTTTAAAATAGACTATTATCGAGAGGGATGATCTAGATCATCCCTTTTTTTATGCCAAAGTCTTAGAGGAAAGTGAAAAGAACAGGCGTAAAGTCGCAAGGGAAAACAGCAGTACTTCGAACAACAACAACCGCGCTGATTTGTATGCATCACAATATGAGGGATTGAATGGAAACTTTACAAAAGAAGTCCACGCTGACTTCGAAAATAATTTGGCTTTTGGTAGCCATAGTGGGTGCAGTCTCCTTTGGAGTGCTGGCCCTGAGTCGGGGTGAGCATGTCAATGCAGTCTGGCTGGTACTGGCAGCTGCCTGTGTCTATAGCATTGCTTACCGTTTCTATAGCTTGTTTATTGCGACCAAAGTATTTGAGCTGAATGAACGCCGTTTAACCCCTGCGCATCGTCTGGCCGATGGTCTGGACTATGTGCCAACCAATAAAAGTGTTTTGTTTGGCCATCACTTTGCTGCAATTGCCGGTGCAGGCCCGCTGGTCGGTCCGATCCTGGCCGCGCAAATGGGTTATTTGCCCGGAACCATCTGGCTCTTGGTCGGTGTAGTACTGGCCGGTGCGGTACAGGATTTTCTGGTGCTGTTTATTTCGACCCGTCGTGACGGTCGTTCACTCGGTGAAATGGCCAAGCAGGAACTCGGCACCTTTGCCGGTATTATCGTCATGCTGGGTGCCTTGGGTGTAATGATTATCATCCTGGCTGTACTGGCACTGGTGGTCGTCAAAGCCTTGACCAATAGTCCGTGGGGTGTGTTCAGTATTGCTGCCACGATTCCGATTGCGATCTTTATGGGCGTGTATATGCGTTTTATCCGTCCGGGTAAAATTGCAGAAGTCTCGATTATTGGTTTTGTATTGATGATGCTCGGGATCATCTACGGTGAAAACATCGCGCAACATCCGTACTGGGGGCCGTTCTTCACACTATCGGGAACTGAGCTGACCTGGGCATTGATTATCTATGGATTTATTGCATCAGTATTGCCGGTGTGGCTGTTGCTTGCACCACGTGACTATCTATCCACTTTCTTGAAAATTGGTGTAATTGCGGGTCTGGCGATTGGTATTCTGTTTGCCATGCCTGAAATGAAACTGCCAGCGGTGACCAAGTTTATTGATGGTACAGGCCCGGTATTTGCAGGCTCCATGTTCCCATTCCTGTTTATTACCATTGCCTGTGGTGCTATTTCCGGTTTCCACGCCTTGGTCTCTTCGGGAACGACACCGAAACTGGTCAATAACGAACGCGATATCCGTGTGATCGGTTATGGCGGTATGTTGATGGAATCTTTTGTGGCGATCATGGCTTTGATCTGTGCCGCAGTTCTGGATCCGGGAATTTATTTTGCGATTAACTCGCCAGCCGCCTTACTCGGGACTACCGCAGAAAGTGCGGCAGAAGCAGTGCGTACCCTTGGTTTTGTGGTAACTCCTGAAGCCTTGACTTTATTGGCTCAAGAAGTCGGTGAAAACTCGATTCTGTCACGTACAGGTGGTGCACCGACTTTTGCGATTGGTATGGCGCATATCATCACGGAAATTTTTAATAGCCGTGAAATGATGGCGTTCTGGTATCACTTTGCGATTCTGTTTGAAGCTCTATTCATTCTGACAGCGGTAGATGCCGGTACGCGTGCCTGTCGCTTTATGGTGCAGGATACAGTCGGCATCGTGATTCCTGCGGTGAAAAACTCGCATAATTTCTTTGGTAACTTGCTGGGTACTGCGGTTGCAGTCGCAGGTTGGGGCTTCTTCGTCTATCAGGGCGTGGTCGATCCACTCGGCGGCATTAACAGCTTATGGCCGCTATTTGGTATTGGTAACCAGATTCTGGCTGCGATGGCGCTCATTCTCGGTACAGTCATTCTGTTCAAAATGAAAAAACAGAAATATGTCTGGGTCACCATTATCCCGACCGTTTTCCTGTTCATTACTTCCATGACTGCCGGCTGGCAGAAGATTTTCCACGAAAATCCGAAGATTGGTTTCCTGGCACAAGCTGATCGTTTCAATACGGCCATTGCCAATAATGAAATCCTGGCGCCGGCTAAAAGTATTGCAGAAATGCAGACTGTGGCCATGTCGAATCAGATTAATGCCGCACTTTGTGCCTTCTTTATGATCGTTGCTTTTGTGATGCTGTTCGCCGCGATTCGCGTGATTCGTCGTGCTTTAGCAGATCCGAATCCTTCTGTGCATGAAGCGGAAGCCATCTATCGCGATCCTGAAGACATTCAGCCAGCGAAAGGTCATTAAGGAGAGTCTTATGAATCTGAAATTTGCCAAAAGCGGAAAAACCATGATTTATAAAATCATCAAAATGACCGTGATGTCACAAAAGGATTTGATTCTGAATCCGAAAAACTGGTCACGTATTGCGACCTTGTGGCAACGCTTGCAGCAAAGTTTCCGCCTGATGGTTGGGGTGCCAGATTACCAGACCTATGTGGAGCATATGCGCAAGCATCATCCAGACCTGGAAGCGATGGACCCGAAAACATTTTATCGTCACTGTGTGGATTCGCGTTATCCATCGGCAGGCGGCGGGATGAAAAAGTGTCCGTGTTAATCATTGAGTAAAACAAGCGCCTTTCGGGGCGCTTTTTTATGCCTAAATATCGGTCTTAAAAATGGCCGAGCGAATGACCTCTCATTTCATTCACTCAGTTGTTTCAGAATATTCTTGATTCAAATCCAGGATAAAAATAAATCTGCATACCTTTTAAGTATGGTGTTTTAACTATCATAAATAAAATGTATACGAGGTATTAATACTCGCACTCGAAGAAAAAATGATTTCTTCTTGAACCGGTTTTTTTGCCTGTTTTCTATGTTGCCATTTTCTCCGTACTTGATAAAACCCACCTATTTTTATTTGAATTTTCGCCATTTTGTCGCGGGTATTCTCATTCAGTTACACAGATAGAGAATTGATCTTTTGGGGAAATTAAAATTTCAGTGTATGTTAATCCTAGACCGTGTTTTATTAGGAAAATTAGTGTGATCTGGGGCATGAAACAAAAGGAAAATAACGATACTGCACATCTCAATACTGTGCTTGAACAAAAGATTGCAAGTTATGCGCCCAAGATCCAGCATTTTTTTGAAGAGGTCAATGCCATCGTACTGGACAAGCAGGCCCAGACCAAGTTGGCGCTGTGCTGTCTGATTGCAGGTGGTCATGTTCTATTTGAGGATTTACCGGGTCTGGGGAAAACCACATTGGCGAGTAGTCTGGCACATCTGGCAGGGTTGAAGTTCCAGCGGATTCAATTTACCAACGATATGCTGGCCAGCGATGTCATCGGTATTAATATGTTTAACCAGAAAGAACATCAGTTCGAGTTTAAACAAGGCCCGATTTTCACCCAGATTTTACTGGCAGATGAAATTAACCGTTGTAGCCCCAAAACCCAGAGTGCCTTACTTGAAGCCATGGAAGAGGGTTATGCCACCATTGATGGCGTACGCTATGCCTTGCCAAAACCATTCTGGGTGATTGCCACACAGAACCCGCTGTTTCAAAGCGGCACTTATGCCTTGCCGGAATCGCAGCTGGATCGTTTTCTGATGCGTTTGTCTTTGGGTTATCCATCGCGTCATGCCGAGAAGCTGTTATTACAGCAGGAATCCCGTTTTGCCCTGATTGCCAGTCTGGCGCATATTTTTACTGAAGATGAAATTCTGGATCTGCAAAGTCTGGCGCATCAGGTCTTTATGAGTGAAGCGATTCAGGAATATCTGCTGGATCTGGCGGAAGAAACCCGCAAGAACCGTCATGGCCTGTCCACCCGTGGTTTATTGGCACTCAAGCGTGCAGCACAAGCGCATGCGCTGATTCAGCAACGTGTCTTTGTCACAGCGGATGACGTACAGGCCGTATTTGTGGCGGTGACTTCACATCGTCTGGGTTTGAGTGAAGCAGAAACTTTGAATGTCATGCAACAGGTTGCGGTCAGCTAAAGGAGTTCTCTCTTGGATAAAACCTGGCAAAAATGGCTGGCCAAACGCTTTCAATTTTCTCAGCAGAAACAGCTCTCGCAGAAAGACGTCTTGGTATTTATTTATCAGCAGGGCTATCTGTATCTGGTGTTGATCTTGATCACCTTTGTGGCAGGGGTAAATTATGCCAACAACCTGATTTTAGGTTTCTGCTTTTTAATCAGTGCTGTGCTGTGTATCAGTTTTTATCTGACGTTTAAGCAGCTGCATGGCTTGAAGATTGAATTGATCGCAGATGATGTGGGGCAGGTCGGTCATAGCGTGAATCTGCATCTTTATTTTCAACAACAGCAACTTCGCCCGCGTTATTTGTATATCAAAGCAGGGAATCAGCTAGCGAAAGTTTATCTGAATGCGCAAAAACAGCAATTTATTCTGCCATTTTATGCAGAGCAACGTGGCAAGTTTGATTACCCGGTGATTCAGATTTATTCAGTCTATCCCTTTGGTTTAGTTCGGGCCTGGACCTATCTTTATCATCAGCATTCGGCCTGGATCGCGCCCAAAGCTGAAGTTTTTAGCACAGAAAATAAATATCATCTCAACCGATTTGAACCAGATATGGATGAGTTCCGTGAATTACGCAATTACCAGTCAGGTGATTCCTTGCAGGCGGTGTCCTGGAAGCAGTTTGCTCGTGGACAAGGCCTGTATGTCAAAGTTTTTGAGCAATATCAGGATGAACACAATATCGAGATTCATTATGCGCATATGCCGAGTCAGTCACATGAAGAAAAACTTGAATTTGTGATGGGGCTGGTCGAGCAATGCGAGCAGCAGCAATGTGCGTATAGTCTGCATTTGCCACAGGCCGAATTGCCTCAGGGCGCAGGTGAAGAACAACTGCGGAAAGCCAAACAATTGTTGGCGCAGGCCTAAGGCGGGTAAATTCATGATCAATGCAAAAATCCGTACCTCGATTGTGCTGACTTTGGGCCTGATTCTCATCGCCCAGATGGCATTTATTCCGGTTCTACTCAGTATTATTTTTGCGATTAGTATTGTATGTATCTGGAATTTCCTGAAACGTCAGCAGCCATTTCCTAAAATTGGCACCTTCTTGCTCACAGTTTTGGCACTGGGCAGTATTTATTTAAGTTATCAGAGCTTTATTGGTGTTGAAGCTGGAGTGGCAGTTTTATCGACATTTTTATTTGCCAAATCACTGGAAAGTAAAAACAGGCGTGACTTAATTATTTTGTTTAATTTTGCCCTATTTGTCGCTGCCAGTTCATTTTTATACAGTCAGTCATTTGGCATGGCGATCGTGATTGTGCTGTGTTTAATCAGCTGTCTGATTGGCCTGTACCGGATTCAGACCAGCGAGTTTGAGCAGGAGCCGACCACCCAGCGTGCCGCCTTACAACAGGATGCCAAGCATGTAGCGAAGTTTATCCTGTACGCCATTCCATTTTTCCTGCTGCTGTTTATTTTCTTCCCGCGTTTGCCACCACTTTGGCATATTCCCATCCCAGAAAATAAAGGCGTGACCGGTATTAGCGACAGCATGTCGCCTGGTGATATTGCTGAATTATCGCAGTCTAGTGCATTGGCTTTCCGGATTATCGGTGATGTCAGCAAACTCCCACCGCGTTCAGAGCTGTATTGGCGCGCCTTGGTACTGGATGAATATGATGGTCAACGCTGGACCAGCAGCTTCGTCAATCAGCAACCTTTAATGCGACAGCCCATGGATAGCTCGCCAGTGCCGGTTGGATGGAACTATCAATATCTGGCTGCGGATCCTTCGGTGTTCTGGATCATGGGGCTGGAAAAATCGATACCTGTAGAGCGCCGTTATTATAACCGTCAGGACTGGAGTATTGTACCGCGACGACTCACGCAACGCGTTGAACCGATTCCGCTGCAGTGGATTGGGACACAATATGATCCTCAGGCTGTAGGTCAATATCTCGCGCGAATCAATAGCCAGGTACAGCGCAGATTCGACCCTCGAGCGCAGCAGCTGGCACAACGCCTATATACGCAAAGTGCTGAAGATCCACGCCGTTATGTGCAGAACGTTCTCAACTGGTATCAGCAGAATAACTTTGTTTATACCCTGAAACCGGGCCAGTTGGGACAAAACCGGATTGATGAATTTCTATTTAATTCGCGGCAAGGGTTTTGTGAGCATTATGCATCGAGTTTCGTCATGCTGATGCGTTATGTCGGGATTCCTGCACGTGTGGTGACTGGTTATCAGGGTGGAGAACTGGCACCGGATCGTAAGAGTTGGGAGGTCCGGCAACTGGATGCTCATGCCTGGACAGAAGTCTGGTTAGATCAGAAATGGCAGCGCTTTGATCCGACTGCCATGATTGCGCCACAACGTATAGATAGCGGAATGCAAAACCTGATGTCTCAAGATGAAAGAGTTTGGTCAAATAATTCGACCTGGACATCGCAGAATAATCAGTGGATGACCAAGATGCGGGTCTGGAGCGATTATGCCAGCTACCAGTGGCAAAGCAAGGTGGTGGGTTATAATGCAGAATCGCAACAGAACTGGCTATCAAAATTAGGTCTGAGTTCGGCTTATTCGAGTATTATCGTTTTGCTCGGCAGTATTGCACTACTGATTCTAGCCTATGGACTCAGAATTTATCTAAAAGCCCGACAGGCTCAATCCCCATTTGATCGTGCTATCCAACAGTTGAATCAATCTTTAGCTGACGATCTCAAAAAACAGCCTGCTGAAACTTTTCATCACTGGATGCAGCGTTTATCCCAACAGGTTAAGGTCGAAAATCAGTCTGCATTTATAGAGGCAATCCGGATTTTTGAAAAATATCTTTATTCAGGAGCAGAACTTACTGATCAAGAATTGAAAAAATTCAAGTATTTGCTTAAAACTTGTGCTGATAGTTTAAAAATCAAATGAAAAGACTTGTCTTCAGTCAGAAAAATTTATAATATGCCATGCATTCTAGGTGTATAGCTCAGTTGGTTAGAGCGCTACGTTGACATCGTAGAGGTCTCCAGTTCGAGTCTGGATATACCTACCAAAATTATGAATTAGTATAAAGTAATATGACTGTATACTAAAAAAAAGCCTCAAAATTCAATGTTTTGAGGCTTTTTTATTGCGTTTAATAACGATATATAACGCTATATACCGCTGGTATTTTTGTATCACAGTACGTATCATTAAAATAAATCGAACTCGTGATACAAAATTATATGAAAAGAAGTGAAATAAAAAAGATACCTTTATCGGATACCGCATTGGCTAATCTAGAACCTGAGAGTGTTGATTACAGGATTAGAGATAGTGGCAAGTTATATTTTTTTGTGAAGAAAGATGGAAGTAAGTCTTGGCAATATCGCTCTAAAAATGAATTGGGAAAGGACGGTTATCAGGGGTTAGGTAGCTACCCAAACGTAAGTGGACAATATGCTAGAAAAAAAGCTAGTGAATTAGCACTTAAAGAATCAAATGGTGAGATTGTTAGATTTAGCAAACATTATAAAAAACATATTGATAGTAAAAAAAACTTAACATTTGAAGTCATTATCAATGATTGGCTTGAAACTAAAAAAAATACTTGGGATGAAGAAACGTTTTATAAAGCTAAAAAATCAATCCAAAAACATGTGATAAAGGAATTTGGTTATAGAGAATGTATATCAATTAAAAAGAAAGAATGGTTTGATTTCTTTCAAAGATTAAGAACAGTTAATAAAATTAATAATCAAGTTGATAAACTAATCTCATATTGTACAAATGCCTATGATTTAGCAAATATCAAAGGACTAATTGAGGAGAATCCACTAGTAAGAATGTCTAGGCATATTACTCGGTTTACACAGGGGAATATGAGTCATGTTGAATTACATGAATTGCCTGAGTTAATAAATAAAGTAAGAAATTATCCAAGTAGGAGAATGGTTATCGGAATTGAATTAGCTATTTTACTCTCTCCAAGACCTTCTGAATTACGTTGTGCCACTTGGGAGCAGTTCGATTTTAAAAAGAAATTATGGAATAGACCAGCTGAGGTTATGAAAGGGGGTATAGCACATACAATCCCTTTACCTAAACAAGCAATTACACTTTTGAAAGAGTTAGAGACATATAAAACTGAATCACCATATCTATTTCCTAGTCGTACGACTTATCAAAAGCCTATATCAGATGGGACGTTTAATGCCGTGCTAAACCGTTGTGGTTACAAAGGAAAGCAAACTATGCATGGATTTAGGCATATAGCGAGTACGGCGCTAAATAACCAATTCAGCGATAAAGAACAAGTGATTGAGGTATGTTTAGCACATAAGAAAAAAGGTGTTAAAGCTGTATATGACAAAAGTAATCATCTAGAGGAAAGAAAGTTAATCATGCAATGGTGGGCAGATCACATAGAGCATATATCAAAATGAAATTACTATCATATTATAAAGATAAGGACTCGAATGAATTTGGATTAAGGGTCTTAAGTCTTGAATATAGCGCTGAATTTGAAGATCAGATGAATGAGTTTGAACCACAAGTGTTAGTTGCAGAACTAGAATCTGAAAATTTACGAGTTATTAAATTAGCAGAAAAAAATTGGTATGGATTTGGATTGTATCAACCAAAGGATGAAATTATAGGTGATCTGGAAAAGTTAAAAGATATACCAAAGGTTATTTTTCTAAGTACAAATAGTGACTTAAAATCCAAGTGGAAAGAGAATGGATGTTTAGTTTGTACTGATGAAGAATATTATAAAGAATGTAGAAATATGCTATTTAACTCATTACTATGAATTTGATTTTTTGGTAATAAAGTGTTATAATAAGATATATTATATGTTAAGACCACATTTGTATAAAAAATATAATTTATAAATTAAAAATAATATTTAAATTTTTTTCATCTAACTATTTTGATGAATTTATTTTTTTCATAAGTCTAAAAGATCATTTTATTTTCTATTTTTTGAAAAAATTTTTTTTTAAAATTTTTATGTATTTTATTTTACCTTTTTTATTTCCTTTATATAAATGTTTTCTTAGATATTTTTTTATTAAAAATTTAAAAAAGGGGAAATTATGTTAGAGAAAAATTTTGAAATTGATATGCTTGAGGTGAATTTATATGTAGATCATGATGCAGAAAAACTTTCAAATGGAACTTATATTTATTCAAAAAATTATTTAAAAAATTTGAATGAATTAAAAAATATTTCAGATAATGATGTTGTGCTTAAAAATAAGCCAAAATGGTTAAGCTCTGAAGATGGAAAAAATATTAAAATCACATCATTAAGTAGTAGTTGTATTAATGTAAGTGGTAATATTTATAAGTGGTTGAAAAATGAGAATATTCTTGGTGAAACAGACTTAATTAAATTGGTTTATGAGTTTGTACAAGTTTTACAAACTATGAATTTAGTTCATCCTACATCAGCACAAATTCAGAGAATCATTAAAGGTGATTATAGAGTTTATAAAGCTGATGTTAAAAGGGATTTGATATTTGAAAACAAGGATCGTTCATTAAGATATTTAGACCACATTCAACGTATTGGTTATTTTCCCAATAAGGCTAAAGAGAAGTATCCAAATGGCGTATATTTCGGTAAAAAAAGTAAAACAAGATGGTCGATTTGCTACTATCATAAATCTACTGAATTAAAAGCCAAATTACAAAGGTTTAACACAGAACCAAAGCTCTTTGAATTAGCAGAAAGAATGATCAGAGCAGAGGCTAGTGTTTATAATGATCAACTTAAAGAATGGAAGTTATCATATGGATATCAATGGGGAAACAAATCGTATGTAAATAATTTGTTTAAGGAAAAATTTTCAAGACTACGCTTACCTGATCAAGATAAAAGAGACAAAGTTCTTGATATTATAGATAAAAATGACAGAAAATTTTATACATTATTAAAAGAGGGGTGTATAGAAGATTATTATAGTAGATCAACAATACATAATAAAAGAATGAAATTTTATACAGAGTATGGTGTAGATATTGATTTAATTAAGAAGTATAAAAATGTATAAAAAAATCAATAATAAAAACAAATTTGAAAATAAAAATAATTCGACACATGCAGTAATAAAGGAAATGCATTTTATGAAAAATTTAGATATTAGGGGGAATAATAAGAATGAAAAAATTAAGATTAACAAAAAAAGAAGTATGCCATATTTTGTCTATAAAGAGTGATAAACTAGATAAGTTGATTAAAACTGATATTTTATTTCCTAAGCCATATAAAGAGGGAAATCAAAGGCAGTCACCAGTATATTTTGACGCTGTTGCAATAGAAACATGGTGGAATCAAAAAATAAATTTTAATTAGATATGACATTCAAAGCGATACTTTATGTATCACTTTTTTTTATCTATTTTTTAACACTCTATAGACTGTTGCAATTCCACACCCAACAGCTTTAGCAATTTCTTCTTTTGTTAATCCTTTAATATTTAGTTCTTTTATTCTTTGGTGTTTAGTTAAGTCTGCTTTTTTGCCTGTTGGGATATATCCACTTCTTTCTAAACCTTGTTTGATACGTTCTCTACGTTTGTCATTGTCTAGTCGTGCCATAGTAGCAAGAAGATCAATCAACATGTTATTAATCAAATTTAAAATAGAGCTAGTTATGCTTTGATCTTCATCAAATTTCATATGTGTTGTGGGTAAATCAGCCACAACTAATCTTAAACCTTTTTCTTTAATACGATTTTTCAGAATTTCAAAATCATTTTGTGATAAGCGTGACAAACGATCTACACTTTCAACAAGCAAGGTGTCTCCGTTCTCAGATTCTTCTAATAGTTTGTTTAGGATAGGGCGATTTAGTTTTGTACCTGATTCATTCTCTATGTATTCCACATGTTCATGATCATTGTAATTTTTTGAGAACAATTTTAAGTCATCTAATGCACGCTCGGCATCCTGATCTTTAGTACTAGCTCTTACATAAATTCGAATAGTCATTATCGTATACCTATATACTTTTAAGTCTTATGATAAATCTATCTTTTAGTTATTACCAGAGCTTAAATGAGAGAAAATTCATGATGATAAGAAATTATTTTGTAGGTATAGTTAAAAGATAAACTTTAAAGTTAAAGTATTTGGAAAAGTTCTAAAAGAATACTAGTAATAGATTTTTAAGAGGGAATGATGGATTACATCGAGAAACAAGTCTTACAAGGGAAAGCTGTATTATTTTTAGGTGCGGGTGCTTCTTATAATTGTACTAATAGTAAAAAAGAGAGAATAGGTTTTACTGGAAATGAGTTATTAAAAAAAATAAATGAAGAGTTTCTAGGAAACACTGATGAACCATTGACATTAGATTTTGCATCAACAATGGCTATACAGATTTCTGGTAGAGAAAACTTTGATCATTTTATTAAAAGCCTTGTCAGTGATTTTGAACCTACTGATGAACATAGACTAGTCACAGAGTTCAAATGGAAAGCAATTTTTACTACAAATTATGATGAAGCAATTGAAACAGCATTTAAAGAAAACAAATCTTCATTGCAAAAAGTTGAAAAAATTATTAGTGATAATGACTCTATACAAAGAGTGATAGTCAATCCTGAAAAGTTGCCAGTAATCAAAATTCATGGTTGTATTTCGAGAATTAACGATAACAGAGTTCCATTAGTAATCTCAAATAGTGACTATAGAAGGCATTTAGAAAATAGATCAAGTCTTTATCAGTATTTGAGAGAATGCCTAACAAGTGATTTAGTAATTTTTTATGGTTATGGGCTAGCTGATGCAAATATAGTAGGTATTTTGGATGATTTAGAAAAAGAAGGTATAAGTCGAACACGTCATATATGGTTAGATCCTTATATGAAAGAATTACAAAAGGGTTTTTGGCAAACTAAAAATTTAGAATGTAAAATTAATAACTTGTATGACTTTCTAAGTGATATTAAAAGTAAGCAAGATAGTAACTTATTGTCATTGAGTAGCGTTTTAAAAAATGACTCAATCATTTCAAAATTAATACCATCGAATGATAGACCAAATGAGGCGTTGGAATCCTATCTTTTAAAGCAGTTAGTTTATGCTGAAATGACTGATGAAATTCAAAAAGAGATAGAGAATTATAACGATGAGATTTTTTATAGAGGAAATGCTCATGGCTTTAGTTGGGTTGCTAAAAAACTAGACTTTCAAAGAGCTATAGAAAGAACATTAGAAGAGGAATTATTCCAAAATTTTGAAATATCAAATCATTTTTTTAACTTCTTAATTGTAAATGGTTATGCGGGTAGTGGAAAAAGTGTTCTTTTAAAAAGATTGGCATGGAATGGGGTTTCAAAGTTTAATAGTAACTGTTTTTATCTTAATGAAGGAGCTACATTAAATACAAAATTAATTTTTGATTTAATGAGATTGGTTAAAGACCCTATAATAATTTTTGTTGATGATATTTTAGAACACCAAAATGAAATATTAGAAATAAGAAACTATGCTATTAAAGATTGTGCAAAAATATTTATTGTTGGTACAGCTAGGACTAATGAGTGGAATAATAGTGAAAATATATTAGATAAGCTAAATCCAAAATTCTTTGGCTTAAAAGATTTAAACGATTTTGAGGTTAAAAATCTAGTAAATAAATTAAAGGAATTTAAAGCAGAAGGGAATTTAAAGGATTTAAATGATTTAGAGAAATATAAGTTTATTAAAGAGAAAAGTAATAATCAACTTCTTGTAACATTATTAGAAGCTACTCATTATGGTCAAGAATTTTCAGAGATTATCAAGGATGAGTATGAAGGTATTTATGATAGATCTGCAAAAGACCTTTATTTAAGTATCTGTTGTTTTCACCGTCATGGTCTCGAATTAAGAGCAGGGATGATTAAAAGACTAAGTGGGATAGATTTTGAACAGTTTAAAGAGAAATTTTTGCAACCTCTTGAACTTTTAGTTGTTAGTTATTTTAGTTATAAAGTTAATGATATTGTATATACAACTAGGCATTCGCATATAGCTCAACATGTTTTTAAACAAGCATTTTTATCAGAGATGGATAAAGCACAGCAATTAATAAAAGTAATTAGATATTTAAATATAGGTTTTGACACAGATTCAAAAGCTTTAGATTTTATTTTAAAAGGGAAAGTTTTAGCTGAAGAATTTAGTAATAAAGAGTTAGCACATTCTATCTTCAATGTTGCTCAAGATATTGGTGTTAACAATGCATTTATATTACATCAAAGAGCTATTTTTGAGATTAACCATCAAAATCCAAATTATGAGCTAGCTTTAGATTATTTAAAGCGTATTAATAGCATTGAAGGATATTATGATATGCGTACTGTAGAGCATACAAAAGCAAATGCCTATAGAAAGATTGCATTAAATTCATCATCTAAACAAGATAAAATAAAATATAGAAATTTAAGTTTAAAATTATTAAATGAAAATATTAGAACATCTAATAGAACATCAATGCCTTATCATACAAAAGGTTTAGTTTTACTTGATGAAATTAGAGATTGTGATAATGAAAATGATCTTGTAGATATTATAAAAGATTTTGAAAATAATTTATCCGCTGGATTTAAAAAATTTCCATATGATGAAAGTTTGACTGTACTAGAACATGATTTTTCTGATGAAATCGATAATTCACCTAGAGCGATTGAAAAGATTAAAGAAGCTCTGAGAAAAAATAGTGATAATATTTACATTGTACAAAGGTATGCAAAATTTTATATTAAAAAGAAAAATTTTTCTGAAGCTAGAGCCTGTATGCTAAATTTTTTAAGAAATGATGTTAACAATCGTGCTATCAATTACCTGATGGCTTCCTCTTATGTTAAAGAAAATGAAAGCTTAAATTTTCAACATGCTATTAAATATTTAAAAAAATGCTATTCACCAAAAGATACTAATTATGAACCTAAATTTTTACATGCTTGCCTTGAATATATATATCAAAGTGAAGAAAAAGCGCTGAAAATATTTGTAGATCTAAATCAATCAAATGTAAGTCCAAAAATTAAGAACAAACCTACACATGTAATTCGAGATTCAGAAGGTAATGAAAAGTTCTTTGATGCCATAATCGTAACTATTAATGATCAGTTTGGATTCGTGAAAACGACCAAATACACTGAAAACATTTACGTACATAAATCGACTATATCTGATGAGGAGGATTGGGAGGCTTTAAGACCTGGCGATCCTCTAAAAATATCGATTTGGTTTAGTTTTAGAGGTCCTAGAGCTAAGACAGCTATCATATAGTAATTTTTAAGGTGCTTTTATACAGCACCTTATTTTTTATTCAATTTCTCATTTAATATCATATTATTTGTTATCGCTTCATCTAGCGCTTTTTTTCGTCTGTAATCTAATTCATTTACTTCAACATTTCTTACATTGATACTTATACTCGGATACAGCTTTTTCAGTTTTGGCTCTACATGGTTTAGGAATTTTTGAGCTAAATTTTTATCTGCAATAAACTCACATTTACTTTTTTTAAGTTTTCCGTTTAGGCTGATATAGGCATGAGCTTTGTCTTCATCTTTAATGCCATATTTGCCTTGTTCAAGCCCAAAACTTGGTGTCCAATCATCACGCATAGTTTTAGGTAGATCGCCA
The DNA here is from genome assembly GCF_013419125.1 of Acinetobacter sp. YH12102. Classification (NCBI taxonomy): domain Bacteria; kingdom Pseudomonadati; phylum Pseudomonadota; class Gammaproteobacteria; order Moraxellales; family Moraxellaceae; genus Acinetobacter; species Acinetobacter sp. YH12102. The sequence goes on from NZ_VPAS01000004.1 coordinate 76,427, forward strand.
TGTTTCAAAAAAGCTTCAATGGTATAAAGTTTTTTTAATTCTTCGTCTTTCATCATTACTCCATGATCATTAGACTGATTTAATGATGTAATCTACACCTAGTACCATTTCTCTAGACCAATATTCTGCTGTTTCTTTTGCTTCTTCATATTCATCAAATTGCCCATCAGAAATTGCTTCTTTTCTTGAGGATGTAGTGACGATTTCTCCTCCATCACCAACAAAATAATTTCCTGATTCTAATAGTTTTACAATGTACCCCATGATTACACCGTTAAAGCTAGACTATAATTTTAAATTACAATAATTTAAAAGCTATCACCATTAAAAAATACGATTTTTCAGATTTATATAACTCAATATTATTAGACAAGGAAACACAATGAAGTTAAAAGATGCGGTTGACTATATGCTTGATACAAATAATACGCTAAGTGATTTCGATGCATATATGATAGGGGTAGCATATGAAGGTAATGATTCTTTCTTATTCGTAAATCTCACCATAGATGATGAAATAGAAAATAATGCTCTGTATTACCATGCCCATGTTACAAGTGGAAAAGTTGGGAGTTCAGAGGGGGAGGAGGATTTTTATAGTGCAGACACTATCGAAGATTTACTTGATCAATTGCCTCTGATTGCTTCTGATTTGAGCTATCATGTCTATAAGCTAGATGAAGATGTGTTAGGATTGAGTAGTGAATATGCATTAAAAGCACTATTTCCAAGATTACCAAACCCTGATGTATGTGATCTTAAAGAGTTCAAGCAAGAAGCGATTAAGCTTATTACTATGTTGAATAAGTAACAAAAACTTATTTAGGACGTTTTATTTTGTATCACAGTATGTATCACAAAATAAATATTTATATATAAATTTAATAAAAACAATTATTTGATTAAATTTTTGGTAGTGGATATACCTACCAAGATTCAAAAAAGCCCATTCAAAGAATGGGCTTTTTTATGACTTAATTTTAATGTAATAAATTTAATTGTTTCATAAAGTCCAGCCTGCCCTCAAAAATACAAAAAATAGCAGGACTAAACTCTTAAAGCATATAAGGATTATGTCTGGTATTTTTTAGGTCATTTTAAAATCAAGATAAAATATATTTTATAAAAAATCTTTATTTAAACCTGACATATTTTAACTGAACTATTTAAAGTATCTAGTGTTCTGTATTCCGATCTAAACAAATTTAAAGCATACTCCAAGGATGTTCATCTGGCTTCATTTTAACTCAGGATGCATAAGTGAAATATTCATTTATACAACAGGCTTTCACTGGCCCCGTGGATATCGTTGGGGATATTCATGGCGAGATTGCAGCACTGGAACAACTGATTCATGTGTTGGGTTATGACCGACACGGTCGTCATCCTGAGCAGCGTAAACTGATTTTTGTTGGTGATCTGTGTGATCGGGGGCAAGACAGTGTTGCGGTGATTAAACGGGTCAAACAACTGGTAGATGAAGGCTATGCACAATGTGTGATGGGTAATCATGAATTGAACCTGTTGATCGATACTTTTCGGGAAGGCAATGGCTGGTTTTTTGGTTCACCGCATCAGGATGATCTGAAACCTTTTGATTCCATACAGGCTTCAGCCACAGACCATAAGTGGATTCTGGATTTTTTAAATCGCTTGCCGGTGGCGCTCGAGTCTGAGCAGCTGCGTGTGGTACATGCCTGCTGGCATCAGCAATCCATTGATCGATTACGTGATTCTCATTTCAATTCGCTCAGAGAAGCCTATGCTAAATTCGTTGAGCATACAGCGCTGGATTTGCAAGCCTTAGGTATTAATGAATTAATACAGAATGAACAGCAACAATACCAACACCAGTTCAAAGACCCAGCTGCAACTTTACCTTTATTGCAACACCTCGCAGAAAAAGAGCTGCGTGAGCAGATGCATAATCCAATTCGGGTCATCACTTCAGGTGCAGAACAGATCGCGGTGCAACCCATTTACGCCGGTGGCCGATGGCGCATGATCGATCGTTTGCCATGGTGGGACAGCTATACCGATCAAATTCCAGTGATTACTGGGCATTATTGGCGAAACTTTAAAACTACTGAAGAAAAGGCCGGACTATTTAAATCGATCGATGCATTGCAATGGTATGGACAGCAACAAAATGTATTTTGTGTAGACTATTCAGTGGGCAAACGCTATCTCGATCGTCAGCAGGGCGTCGCGTTCAGACATCGACTTGGCGCTTTAAGATTTCCAGACAATATTCTGATCTTTGAAGATGGCACCCATTACCTGGTTCAAGGGACTTAATCAGATAGAGTCTTCAGAAGTTTTGCTCGGCAATTTGTTGGGATAAAAAAGCAGCCATTCAGGCTGCTATTTTTAGAAGATTTCAGGTTTATTCTGCTTCGATAATGTCATAATCATGGGTAATTTCAACGCCGCCATCCGAAAGCATTTTGCTGGCAGAGCAATACTTTTCTGCAGAAAGTTCTACGGCTTTTGCCACCTGTTTCTCTTTAATGGCTTTGCCTGTCACGACAAAATGTAAGTGAATTTTCGTGAAAACTGCCGGAATTGTATCCGCACGTTCAGCCTTTAACTCACAACGTACATCGCTAATATCCTGACGGGCTTTCTTCAAAATGGTCACAATATCAAAAGATGCACAGCCACCCAGACCGGTTAAAAGCAGTTCCATTGGACGGGGACCACGGTTTTCACCACCATATTCCGCTGAACCATCCATAATGATGGTATGACCACTTTGAGTTTTTGCTTCAAAAGCAACATTCTCTAACCAATGAACGCTTGTTTGCATTGCAACTACCTAAAAAAAGCTATAAATTTGTCAAGTAACTGTACACTAACATAAATTGGGTTGATACGGAATTTCAATCCCACTGTGTGACAAGTTCACATTAGGTCTTGTGCGATCTATACATTATCCATATTCGGAACCGTAAGCATGACTTCAAACTTTTCACAATTGAGCACAGATGCGCTTTCTCCGGGGCAATTACCAGAATCCGTGAAAGCACTGTTAAAACGTGCATATATTAATCGTTATCCAAAACGTACTACGATCATTGATGCAGGATCAGAATCTAAATCTTTGTATTTGATTTTGAAGGGGTCTGTATCCATCATTCTTCGTGAAGATGATGATCGTGAGATTGTCGTGGCATATTTAAATCCAGGTGACTTTTTTGGGGAAATGGGTTTATTTGAGGTAAATCCACAACGTACTGCAGAAGTTCGTACACGTGATGTGTGTGAAATTGCTGAAATCACCTATGAAAATTTTCATGAAATCAGCAAGCAATATCCTGATCTGAGCTATGCGGTATTTGCTCAGCTGGTACGCCGTCTGAAAAATACCACACGTAAAGTGACTGATCTGGCATTCATTGATGTTTCAGGCCGTATTGCACGTTGCCTGATCGACTTGTCTTCTCAGCCTGAGGCGATGATTTTACCAAATGGCCGTCAGATTCGTATTACCCGTCAGGAAATTGGCCGTATTGTCGGTTGTTCCCGCGAAATGGTCGGCCGTGTACTGAAGACACTTGAAGAACAGGGTATGATTGAAACTGATGGTAAAGCCATTCTGATTTTCGATGTTTCTCTGGAGGAGCCAGAAACGGTCAGTGCCGGTGAGCTCGAAGACGAATAAGTCAAAAATAAAAAAAAGCAAATCTTCTGATTTGCTTTTTTTATCCCTACTTTAAAAGCACAAATTCATTCGAACATAACAATTTGGCACAAGCTTTTTAGAAAAGATAATTTAAGTCCCCTTATCATTCCGATAGGCTATAGCGCATGTGATCGCAATAAACGACCGATAAATTTTAAGGATATTTTTTTATGCAGTTCAGACCATTGGCAGATACAGGCATTCTTTTGCCGGAAATTTGTTTGGGCACCATGACATTTGGTGAGCAAAACACACAGGAAGAGGCTTTTCAGCAACTGGATTATGCTTTGGATCAGGGACTGTATTTCTGGGATACTGCTGAAATGTACCCGGTACCGCCAAAACCTGAAACGCAAGGTGCAACCGAGCGTATGATTGGTAACTGGATTGCCTCTCGCGGTGGCCGTGACCAACTTTTTCTGGCCTCAAAAATTGCCGGTCCTTCACAAGGCGGCAGTCATATCCGGGATGGCAGAACCCGTTTCGTTGCAGATGAAATTGCATCAGCGATTGACCAGTCCTTGGCACGTCTGCAAACCGATTATATCGATTTATATCAGCTGCACTGGCCGCAACGTCCAACCAATTTCTTTGGCAAGCTGGGCTATGGTAATGTAGAAGCGGCAGAAGATCGTGCAGTAACAGGTCTGGAAGAAACCTTAACCGCTTTACATCAAGAGATTCAAAAAGGCCGCATTCGTTATATCGGCCTGTCCAATGAAACCCCATGGGGCACCATGAAATTTTTACATCTGGCTGAAAAACTTGGTTTATCTAAGTTTGTCAGTGTGCAAAATCCCTATAGCTTATTGAATCGTACTTATGAAATGGGCATGTCAGAAATTGCCAAATACGAAGGTGTAGGCCTGTTGGCTTATTCACCTTTGGCATTCGGTTATCTGACCGGTAAATTCCGTCATGGTGCGCGTCCTGCCAATGCTCGGGTTACTTTATATTCGCGCTTTAGCCGCTATAGCAATCCGGAAAGTGAATGGGCGACCGAACAATATGCACAACTGGCCGAGCAGCATGGTCTGACTTTGACGCAATTGGCTTTGGCCTTTATCAAACAGCAGTTCTTTGTAACCAGTACTATTATTGGGGCCACCAATCTGGATCAGTTAAAAGAAAATATTCAGGCCTTTGAAATCAATTTATCTGAAGACGTACTGAAAGGTATTGAAGCGATTCACTGTCAGCAGCCAAATCCGGCTCCATAATTTTTATCGTTATTTAGACGCACCCTTGATTGAGGGTGTTTTTTTATTGTTGATTACACGCTTATTTTAATGAAAAAGAGTATGGGAAAGGATCGTCAAATCCGCATAATTAAAACATCATCCATAAAAGATGCTCTTATAAAAATGAATCATGAAACTACTTTGTCCCAAACAAAAGTATGAGCGAAAGCCATACGGAAGTTGCTGAACTAATTTTTCTTTATCAGTGATAAGGCCATTAATCACCTCGAGTATTGATTCAAACTGAACAGAAACTCTCTGAAGTTCTTCATTTGGTAGAAGGGTTAGGACAGCATATGTAAGCCAATTTTGTTTTAAATTATCCCGATACAACTAAATAGCTTAATCAAGATGATGAGTTAGCGCTAGTCTTGGGGTCTCATTAAAAATTCTCTTTCGCTTACTTGAAATATGATTTGACTACACCAATATTATAATTGAAATCTGTATATTTTTTGATAATAAGTTTTTGAAAAATATACAAAAATAATTTGAAATCTGATTAATCGCACCCATATATCCATCAAGTAGAAAATTTGTTGTGAGGAATAACAAAAATGCGTTTTGAGAAATTTACCAATCGCCTGCAGCAAACCCTTTCCGATGCACAATCATTGGCCATGACTAAAGACCATAGCTCGATTGATGGGATTCATATTCTGGCCACCTTGATGGATGAAGCATCCAATGTCAGCTTGCTGCAGCAGGCCGGCGCCAATCTGCGTGAATTGCAAACCAAGCTGCAAACGGCCCTAAGTAATGCAGCAACCCTGAGCAATCCCTCCGCGGATATCAATCTCAGCCCTGAAGCGGCAAAAGTATTACATCTGGCAGACAGCTTCGCACAAAAAGCTGGAGATGAGTTTCTATCTACAGATTGGGTACTGTTGGCGCTGGCAGAAACAGGTAACACAAAAACCTTATTAAACAGTGTTGGCCTAAAGGCAGAAACCTTAGGCCAGATCATTAATCAATTTCGAGGCGATGAAAAAGTCATGAGCAATAATCATGAAGATCAGCGTGATTCACTGAATAAGTACACCATTGATTTAACTGAACGTGCTTTGGCAGGCAAGCTTGATCCTGTGATTGGCCGTGATGATGAAATCCGCCGTACCATTCAGGTTCTGTCACGCCGCACCAAAAATAACCCGGTACTGATTGGTGAGCCGGGTGTGGGTAAAACGGCAATCGTCGAAGGTCTGGCACAGCGGATTATTAATGGTGAAGTACCTGAAGGACTGAAAGGTAAACGTGTTTTATCGCTGGACCTGGGATCTTTACTGGCCGGTGCCAAATACCGTGGTGAGTTTGAAGAACGCTTAAAAGCCGTTCTGAAAGATATTGCCAAACACGAAGGCGAAATCATCTTATTCATCGATGAGCTGCATACCTTGGTGGGTGCCGGTAAGGGTGATGGTGCGATGGACGCCGGTAACATGCTGAAACCGGCGCTGGCACGTGGCGAGCTGCGCTGTGTCGGTGCGACCACACTGGATGAATATCGTCAGTATATTGAAAAAGATGCAGCGCTCGAGCGTCGTTTCCAGAAAGTCTTGGTGGATGAACCGAGTGTGGAAGACACCATTGCGATTCTGCGTGGTCTGAAAGACCGCTATGCAACGCATCACGGGGTACAGATTCTGGACTCTGCGATTATTGCTGCAGCGAAAATGTCACATCGTTATATCACCGATCGCCAGTTGCCGGATAAAGCCATCGACCTGATTGATGAAGCAGCATCACGCATTAAAATGGAACTCGATTCCAAACCAGAAGCTTTGGATAAACTGGAGCGCCGTCTGATTCAGTTAAAAATGCAGCTGGAAGCGGTGAAAAAAGATGAAGACTCAGGTGCCAAAGCTGAGATTCAATATCTGTCTGACCAGATCGCCACGGTTGAAAAAGAGTATCAGGACCTAGAAGAAATCTGGCGTGCAGACAAAGCCTTGGTTGCTGGTAATAAAGACATTCAGGTCAAACTGGATCAGGCCCGTATTGCACTGGACAAAGCGCAACGTGAAGGTGATCTGGCTGAAGCAGCACGGTATCAATATGGCGTCATTCCAGAGTTGCAAAAACAGCTGGAACGTATTGAAGCAGCTGAAGAAAGTGAAGCACCGAAACTGCTGCGTGACAAAGTCACCGACAATGAAATTGCCGAGGTGGTCAGTGCGGCCACCGGTATTCCTGTGGCGAAAATGTTGCAAGGTGAACGTGACAAACTGCTGCATATGGAAGAGTTCCTGCATAACCGTGTGGTGGGGCAAGAAGAAGCTGTGGTTGCGGTGTCGAATGCAGTGCGCCGTTCACGTGCAGGCCTATCAGATCCGAACCGTCCAAGTGGCTCCTTCCTGTTCCTGGGTCCAACGGGTGTGGGTAAAACAGAATTGACCAAAGCATTAGCCAACTTCTTGTTTGATAGTGACGATGCCATGATTCGTATTGATATGTCTGAATTCATGGAAAAACATTCGGTCAGTCGTTTGGTCGGTGCGCCTCCGGGCTATGTGGGTTATGAAGAAGGCGGGGTGCTGACGGAAGCGGTACGTCGTAAACCCTATAGCGTGATCTTGTTCGATGAAGTCGAAAAAGCGCATCCGGATGTGTTTAACATCTTGCTACAGGTGCTGGATGATGGACGTTTGACTGACTCGCAAGGCCGGGTAGTGGACTTTAAAAACAGCGTGATCGTTATGACGTCGAACCTGGGTTCACAGGATGTACGTGAACTGGGCGCTAATGCAACACGTGATGAAGTTCGTACAGTAGTGATGAATGCGGTCTCGGAACATTTCCGTCCGGAGTTTATTAACCGTATTGATGAACTGGTGGTCTTCCATGCGCTGGAAAAAGACCAGATTCGCGGTATTGCCGATATCCAGTTGAATCGCTTGCGTCAGCGCCTGGCAGAGCGTGATATGCGTCTGTCGGTAGATGATAGTGCTTTCGATCAGTTAATTGATGCCGGTTTCGATCCGCTGTATGGTGCGCGTCCGTTAAAACGTGCGATCCAGCAACGTATTGAAAATGGTCTGGCTCAAAAAATCCTTGCAGGGGAATTCCAGCCGGGTGATACGATTCTGGTCCAGGCCGAAGCGGGTGATTTAATCTTCGAGAAAATGAAACTTAGCTAATATTGCCTGTCCTTTTAATTTTCAGAAAACCTAGCTTCGGCTAGGTTTTTTGATGGCTGACAATTCAGGTCATATCAGTAAAAAAATTGCTTAAAAGTGACAGCTATTTTTAATATTTTGTGATGAATATTATGTTTAAGTGATTTATTTGCAAAACAATTATCTTTATTTTTTAAGATTAACTATAATTTATGTTCAATAAAAATAGATAAATTCTGAGCAAAAACTATGTCGAAAATAGTATGGGGTGGAATTGGTGTCGTGGTGTTGGCGGGGGCTGTAAGCACGGGTAATTTATATGCAGATAAGAGCTTGAAAGCGCATTATCAACAAAATTTAAAACCAGCGCCGAACATTAGTGTGCAATATACTGACTACGCTATGGGGGCTCTACAAGGCACGGCCAAGTGGAGCATGAGCATTGTGCCAGACGCGTGTAATGCCAAAGAAAAATTAGTATTTAATGGTCAAGACCAAATTCAGCGTACCTGGAAAGGCTATACCATTCATTCTCAACTCGATTTAGCACAAGGACAGGGCGCATATGCTGAATTTTTTCAGCAACCTTTAAAAGTGATGACGCAAGTCAACTGGTTGGGTGTATCGACCACACAATTACAAACCCCTGTCATCGAAAAAAAAGAAGCAGGTTTATATACCAGAATTGACCCTATACAGATCAAGTTTCAGGCAAAACAGAGTCAGGGACAACATAAAATTTTAAATATGAGTTTTGATGTGCCAGAACTGTCTATTCGTGATCAGTCTGGAAATACACAACTCAAGGGTGTGCATTTTAAAACCAATCAGGCCCTGAATGCGCAGTATTTAGAACCGGGTTATTTCGAGTTCAATATTGTCAAAATGCAGCGCCAGGATGCTAAGGCAGAAGGCTCAGGACAACTGAAAGACCTGAGCTGGCGTATGGATACCCAACTGCATGAGCGTACAGTAGATGTTCAATCAAAATTTAAAATTGCCGAAATGGGCTTAAATAATGTCCCTGCGATGCAAGACTTAGAACTCAATTGGGAGCTCAAAGACTTACAGCGTCAAAAAATGCAGATATTATTTGATATTCTGCAAAAGCAAAATAACTCTTGTCTGGAAGCAGGAAATTTTGAAAAAGATGCGATACAAGCCATGCTGGCGGTGATTAATGATGGCTTCAAGTTTGAATCGAAGCAGAATCAGTTAAAGTTAGGCACAGGCAGTATTCAGGCAGATTTAGTCGGAAAAGTAATGCCAGGCCATCAAACCACCTTGGAAAGCTTGGCAAAAATGTTCCCAAATCTGTTAGAAGTGCAAACCAATATCAGTTTCAATAAACAGGTAGTAAAAACCTTCACTCATCATTATATGCGTGCCGCAGGTAAAAATATGTCCGATCAAGAGCTGGAGCAAATGCTGAGTGCGATGCAAGCTAATCAGCAAATTCAGCGAGATGGTGATGTGTTTAAACTATCCATGCATTATCTGTATGGTGAAAAGAAGTTCTTAACTGCACAATAATTTGTAAGTCGCTTTTTAACAGCGAATCTAAGAAGGAAAAGCCTGTTCAACTGAACAGGCTTTTGTTTTATCGCAAGCTAATACCAGTGATTACACTTTAGGATGGCCGATTTTCCAGGCACGGTGAATCTTCTGGTTACGCTTGAAATCAGGCCCAATGGTTTCTTGAGTAATTTCTTCGACATCATAGAACGCCAGAATTTCTTCATCCATCTCGAAACCACGATAGTTGTTCGAGAAGTACAGGGTACCATCGCTGGTTAAACGGTTCATGGCGCGTTTCAGCAAGGATAGATGGTCGCGCTGTACGTCAAACGTCCCGTAGAATTTTTTCGAGTTTGAGAAAGTGGGTGGATCAATAAAGATCAGCTCATATTGCTCATGACCTTCTTTGAGCCATTCAAAACAGTCAGATGCAAAGAACTGATGTTGTTCATCGGCGTGATCTACGGTTAAACCGTTCAGCACGAAGTTTTCCTTCGACCAGTTCAAATAGGTATTGGAAAGATCGACACTGGTGGTACTTGCAGCACCACCCAAGGCAGCATGTAGGCTCGCCGTAGAGGTATAGCTGTAGAGGTTCAGGAAGTGTTTGCCTTTGGCCTCACGGGCAATACGCAAACGCATTTGACGATGATCCAGGAACAGACCGGTATCCAGATAATCGGTCAGGTTAACCAGAATCTTGGCCTTACCTTCCTGTACGATAAAACGCTTCGATGCGGTACTTTGTTTGGTGTACTGGTTTTTACCTTCCTGACGTGCGCGGGTCTTGATAAAGATCGCATCACGGCCCAGACCGGTCACAGCGCGAATGGCTTGCAGTGCCAGGTTAAAGCGTTTCTTGGCTTTTTCAGGGTCAATCGTTTTAGGTGGAGCATATTCTTGCACATGCAGGCGCTCACCATACAGATCCACCGCGACATTAAAGTCTGGTAAATCGGCATCATACAGACGTAAACAGTGTACGCCTTCTTTGACTGCCCATTTTTTCAGGGCTTGCATATTTTTGGTCAGACGGTTGGCAAACTCCATCGCACCTTCGATTGGTTCGAATTGTTGCGGCTGCCAACCTTCCAGAAACGGACGCACCACAGCCGCAGGTTTAACCGTACCAAAGCGGATATAGATCGGCAATTTACCATTCATCAAACGCAGGATTTGCGGATCATTCAAGGCCAGCACGTCAGCCTGTTCGACTTGAGAGGCAATCACCGCCGCTTTTTGATTCGGGAAATTCTTTTGCAGTAAAGCCGATAAACCAAGATATAAAGAACGGTTCTGCGCTTTATCACCGAGACGCTCACCATAAGGCGGGTTGGTTACGAAGAAGACTTTCTTGCCTTCAGCCTGAAAATCCGGCCAGTCATTTAAAGTACGCTCTTCGATCATGATATTGTCGAGAGCAGCTTCAAAACCTGCCGCGATGATATTTTGACGTGTCGCTTTTACAGCTTCCCAATCTGCATCGAAGGCATAGAATTGCGGTAATGGATTTTCCATTGCCGCTTGGTGGCGTTCAGCTGCTTCAGCTTTAATGCCCATCCAGAGTTCATGGTCATGGCCATTCCAGCCATTAAAACCGAAACGACGCACCAGACCCGGCGCACGGTCGGTCAGGATCATCAGTGATTCAATAATAAAGGTACCTGAACCACACATTGGATCGACAATGATGTCCGGATTAATCTGTTTAAGCTGACCTTTTTGCAAAATCGCAGCAGCCAGATTTTCCTTGATTGGTGCATCGGTCATAAAGTGGCGATAACCACGTTTATGTAATGAATCGCCGGACAAGTCCAGACAATAGGTATGTTCTTTCTTGCCTGCCAGAATATACATGGTAATTTCTGGCTGTTTGGTATCGATACTTGGGCGTTTACCCACAGCTTCCATGAAGGAATCTACGACACCATCTTTGGCACGCAAAGTTGCGAACTGGGTATTGACCTTGATGTCACGCTCGACATGCAAGCGAATCGCAAAGGTACTTTGTGGTGCAAAAATGAGCGACCAGTCAAAGCTGATTGCACCTTCATATAGCTCTTCTGCCACATCACGGGCATCGTGAGAAAATTCAATTTCATGGGTATGAATTGGCATGAGCACACGTGAAGCCAGACGTGACCACATACAAATCCGATAAGCATTTTCCAGACTGCCTTTAAAGATTAAACGACCGGGAAAACGCTCAATATTCTGAACACCTAAGCCTTGTAGTTCTTCTTCTAATAAGGTTTCCAGACCATCGGCACAGGTGACCCAATAATTGCTTAAACGTGGAGAGGTATTCATATAATAGAGAGACCAAAAAAGATAAATAAAAAACTGCGCCAAGTTTACCGTATTTTTATATTGAAAGCTTTTTAAATTCTCTGAAAGGCCTTGCCGTGTACGAGTGAAAAATAATATTCACATGATAAATTGATGAACTGGTACGCATTTTGCTCTATACACAGCAAATCAGGCAGTCAGTCGGAGGAGAGCGATGGCTGCCTGATTTTTCAATTTTATAATGGGGGTTAAAATGTTAGAGAATCAGTTACGCAACCATGACGCTTTTTCAGTGGCCACTTTAATTTATACACGTTTGAGACGTGTGTCAGGCCGGGTCGTGGATGCGCTTTATCTGGCAGAAAATCTGGACTATGCACGGCATGTGATTGAACTGGTAGAACAGACCCAAGATCCAGAGTTGCAGCGTTTAATCGAGCGTTTAAAACAGGTTTGGGATCTGCCTGTGGTTCGGCAGCAACAGTTTGAAAAATCTGCACATCTGCCACAGCAGGAGAAATTGGTCTCGGTTGAACCCGATCAGGACGATATTTACCGTGCACAGGTTGCACATCATTATATCGGTGCGCTGCGATAAAACGATGGGTGTGAATGTGCCAGACTGAAGCACCCATAATTTTGTACTGAAAGTCAGCAGGATGGAAAATGGTTAAATTATCTTATTGAAAAAATACATAGGAATTTCAATTTCTATTTTTATTATCGAGGTGGTTTTTGTACAAGTAGTCACATTGCCAACTACTCAGACTGGCCAATCTCTGTATAATATGTTGACTTAACGCATAAGGAATCTCTCATGCACTTGGCGGCATTGCATACACCGAGCCAGATTCAACTCAATAAAGAAGGTAATCTAAAACACTTCTTGACCATCGAAGGTCTTTCCAAAGAAACCCTGACAAAAATATTGGACACTGCGCAGTCCTTTTTTAATGACCAAAATCAGCTCATTACCAATAATTTGCTGGAAGGCAAAACGGTGATGAACCTGTTTTTCGAGAACTCTACCCGTACCCGCACTACTTTTGAAGCCGCTGCCAAGCGCCTTTCTGCCAACGTTCTGAATATCGATATTGCTCGTTCGAGTACCTCTAAAGGTGAAACCTTGCGTGACACCTTATGGAACCTTGAAGCGATGGCCGCCGATATTTTCGTGGTGCGTCATTCATCTTCAGGTGCGGCGCATTTTATTGCCAAAGATATCTGCCCAACAGTGGCGATTATTAATGCCGGTGATGGCCGTCATGCCCATCCAACCCAGGCGATGCTGGACATGCTCACCATTCGCCGGGAAACCCATAAAAAATTTGAAGAGATGTCGATTGCCATTATTGGTGATATCAAACATTCACGTGTCGCGCGTTCAGATGTAGCTGCCTTGCAAACCTTAGGCTGCGAAGATATTCGGGTGATTGCACCAAATACCTTGCTGCCATACGGTTTTGAAGAATATGGTGATGGTGTTCGTCTATTTAATAACATGGAAGATGGCATCAAAGATTGCGACGTGATCATTACCCTGCGTATTCAAAATGAGCGGATTGATTCTCCGGCACTGGCATCGCAAGCTGAATTCTACAAGATGTATGGCCTGAACAAAGAACGTTTAGCGATGGCCAAACCGGATTGTATCGTGATGCATCCGGGTCCAATGAACCGTGGGGTGGAGATTGACTCCAGTATTGCCGATGGACCGCAGTCGGTGATTCTGAATCAGGTGACCAATGGTATTGCGGTACGTATGGCGGTGTTGGCTTTGTCAATGCAAGGCCAGCTTCAGGAACAGGGTTTGATTGCAGCGATTGCGGGTTAAGGAATAAGTCATGACTATTGTAAAAATTGAAAATGTTCGTGTGCTCGATCCGATCCAAAACACTGATTCTGTTCAGACCGTGTATCTGGAAAATGGTAAGTTCGTTGCGGAAACGGCTGCTTTTTCTGAAACCATTGATGGTCAGGGCAAATGGTTGATGCCCACCATGGTCGATCTGTGTGCACGTTTACGTGAACCGGGTCAGCAACAGCACGGCACACTAAAATCTGAAGGTAAAGCAGCACGTGAAAATGGGATTTTGCACGTGTTTACGCCACCAGATTCAAAGCCGATCGTGCAGGACAATGGCGCACTGATTCATGGTCTGGTTGAGAAAGCCATGCTGGACGGTGGTATCTATCTTGAAGTGATTGGTGCTCAAACCCAAGGCTTGCAAGGCCAGCAACCTGCCAATATGGCCGGCTTGAAAAAAGGCGGATGTACTGCGGTGTCCAATGCCAGTGCGCCTTTTGCCAATGATGACGTGGTATTACGTACCCTGGAATATGCTGCAGGTTTAGATCTGACTGTGGTGTTCTATGCAGAAGAGCCGCAAATTGCCAAAGATGGCTGTGTGCATGAAGGCTTTATTGCCTCACGTCAGGGCTTGCCGATGATTCCAGCACTTGCTGAAACCGTGGCAATTGCCAAATACCTGTTAATGATTGAAGTGACCAAAGTTCGTGCGCATTTCGGTTTATTATCTTGTGGTGCGTCAGTAGAGCTAATCCGGATTGCCAAAGAAAAAGGCTTGCCTGTCACCTGTGATGTGGCCATGCACCAATTACATCTGACCGATGCCTTAATTGACGGTTTTAATTCGCTGGCACATGTACGTCCGCCATTGCGTGCTGAACAAGACAAAGAATTGCTACGCCAAGGAGTAAAATCTGGGGTGATTGATGCGATTTGTACCCATCATGAACCGCTGAGCAGCTCTGCGAAAATGGCGCCATTTGCTGAAACCCAGCCTGGCTTTAGCGCTTTTGATACTTATGTACCTTTTGGAATTCAACTGGTCAATGAAGGTTTGTTTACACCACTGGAATGGGTAGAAAAAGTGACTTTGGCTCCGGCACGTGTTGCACAAATGGCAGATCGCTGGGCAGACGAAGCGGGCTGGGTACTTGTAGATCCAGAGCTAGAATGGACGCTGAACAAAGAAAGCATCGTGTCGCAAGGTAAAAATACACCGCTGATCAATCAAAAAGTGCGAGCTAAAGTTTTAAAAACGTTCCTCGCTTAATAGATCCAGCTTTTATAAAAGTCAGCTTCGGCTGGCTTTTTTTGTTTTTGAATTCTGTGTCAGTAAAATGAGTACTCAACAAAAACAGTGAAACTTTATGATATTCATACAATTATTTACATTTTCAAAAAACTGGCATCGTTACACTGATTGAATATTAAACATTAGAAAAATCAAAAGAATGGTGACAATATGAATGTAGATCTGATGGAACGCTTAAAAAGCGATGTTACAGCGATTGTGCTACAAGGTGAAACCGAACATCTATTTGCCAAAGATCAGGCACTGAGTCAGTTCTATCCCATATTCTTAAGTATATTGCGTGCACGTCCTGCATGGATTGAAAGTTTAAGCCAGCAACTCAATCCAAAAATCCATGAACTGTTTAATGGAAATTCGGCACTCAAGCAGCAGTTTCTGGATCAACTTGATCAGAGCGCGCCACAAGATCAAATAGAGCAGACCCTGAATCGGGCCATTGTACCGACCCTCAATTTTTTACAGACCGAAGCCGGTGCTTCAAGTCCAGAAGCGATTAGTCATTTGCTGGAAACCCACGCCGACTCGATCCAGCGTGCATTACCTGTTTGGGCCGGATCAATTTTAGCGGCATTAGGTGTTTCTCCATTGGCAGGGCAGCATTTGAATCAGGCGCCTGAACTAGAACCAGAACATGCTGTTGTGGTACAGCAGCAGAAAAAAACCGGCTTTTTATGGCCGTTTATTATTTTTCTGATTCTGGCAGCTTTAATCCTGTTTTTTGTTCGTAGCTGTATGCAGGATGATGCTGAGGATTTGGCAAACCCCCAAACGACCCGTGCAGTTGCTGCAGCCCAACCCGCTTCTTTACAGTTGAGTACCGGCACTAATGGTGAAATTATCAGTTGTCAGTTACAGCTGAATAATCCCCAATATATGCAAATTTTGCAAACCGAGATTAAACAGATCTTTAATTATAATATTGGTTGTGGCGCGCTCAGCAGTGAGGTTTATCATTCGGAATTTATTGATCAGGATAGCATTCCTTCCGTTTTGAAACTGATTCAAGGCATGCCAAATGTCTCACTGGACTGGATTGGTAATCAGGTTGCTATACGTGCAGCGAGTAATGCAGAAGCAGAACGTCTGGCAACACAAATTCGTAATCTGGCCAAAAATGTCACTGTTGTGACTCAACAGCCGGTCAATAGGAGTGAGGCGATTCAGGCTGCCAATAGCGATGCAGAACAAGCATTGGCGAGTATCAAAACTGATCATGTTCAGGCCTTAGATGTTGCGACTGCACTGAATTTGCAGATTATTAATTTTGATAGCGCATCGACTGCCGTACCGGAAGTGAATAAATCGGTACTGGATCAGGCTGCTGCATTATTGCAGCGTGCACCGCATGTCATTCTTAAAGTCAAAGGACATACCGATGCGCAAGGAAGTGAGGCCGAGAATAAAGTGCTGTCTGTGCAACGCGCGCAAGCAATTGTGGGTTATCTGATTGAAAAGGGTGTTGATCCTGCTCAGTTGCAAGCTGTAGGCGTGGGAGAAGACCAGCCTGTTGAACCAAATGCAACATCTGCGGGACAGTTTCAGAACCGCCGCGTAGCTTTTGAAGTGGTTAATACTGAAACAGGTATTGTGCGTGAAGTGGATAGCGAGGGTGTTGTAGAAAAGAAAGCCAGCTGAAATAATTTTCCAGATGAAAAAGGACGAATGATTCGTCCTTTTTATATGGCTTAAATTAAGAAAAGACCGGTGGACTATAGGTCAAAGTTCGGCCGAGGAACCAGAGTAAAAACAGCACCAGCGGGATATGAAAAACCAGTTGGGTCACGGTAAAACCGATCACATCTTTGGCCTTTAACTTCAGGATGCCCAGCATCGGCAACATAAAGAAAGGATTGATCAGATTAGGCAAGGCTTCGGCAGCATTATAAATCTGCACTGACCAGCCCAGATGAACTTTCAGATCATGCGCAGCCTGCATTACATAAGGGGCTTCAATAATCCATTTACCTCCACCGGAAGGAATGAAGAAACCCAGGATTGCCGAATAGAGACCCATCACGATAGCAAAGGTTTCCTGTGAAGCAATCGAAACGAAAAATTCGGCAATATAGTGTGATAGGGACAGATCGGCAGAATTCAGCGCATTGGTCATCATAAAGGCAATGCTGCCATATAAAGGAAACTGGATCAGCACACCCGAAATTGCTGGCACAGCCTTGGAAACGGCATTGAGAAAATTCCGTGGTGTGCCATGTAGTGCGACACCCAAAATCAGGAAGATAAAGTTATAGGTATTTAAACTGGAGATGGCCAGAATAGGATTGCTTTCGGAAAATTCGTTAAACATCCATACAGCACCTAGCACCACAATCAGAATACTTAAAATAGGTGAGTTTTCCAGCCAGTCGCCCGGACGTTTTGATGAAGATTCTTCCGGTTTTCCTTCTTCAATCTGAACCGGAAAATGTTCAATGGTTTTAATATGACTGCCTTTCGGCGCTGACCAGTAGGCAATGGCAATCGAGGCAATAATTAGAACCGCCGTCATGATCATGGATTGCGGCAGGAAAATCGTTTCGGTAAATGGAATGACACCGGTCAGATTGTAAATCGGTTCAGGCAGGCTGCTTTTATTGGCCTGTAATTGTGCAGCAGAGGAACTGATGCCGAGTGCCCAGGTGGCTCCCATCCCGATAATCGCTGCTGCGGCTGCAGCGCGGTAATCCATATTAAGTTCTTTACGTTGTACCAGTGCAATCACGAGTAATGCAGTTAGAACTGTGCTCATGGCCCAGTTAATCAGGGAAATGAGCAGGCTGACTGTCGCGACCAATACAATCGCACCACGCCCTGAATGGGGCAGACATGCCATTTTTCGGATCAGAAGCTGCATTGGTTTTGAAACCGAAACCACATAACCGACCACGATCAGCATGCACATCTGCAAGGTAAAGGGAATCAGGCTCCAGAACCCGTCACCAAAGGAAATGGCAACGTCCTGTGCCGGCGCGCCAATTCCGATAGCGGCAATTGCGACAATGATGACACCGAGCAGGGCAAAAATATAAGAATCGGGAAACCATTTTTCTGACCAGTCACTGACGCGCAGGGCGAAGCGTTGTAAGATATTTTGTTCTGTTTGCATGATTAAAATTCATTTATTCTGCATTCATTTTTAAAATTAGAGTTTTCTTTGGTCGAAAAGAAACCCTTAAAATTTTTCATTTTAAGGGCCGGGAAAATCAAGCTGCTATTTTTTGTAAAGCCACACCCGTGACTTTCTGAATCTCCTCAAAACTGACCTCTGGTGCCAGCTCAACAAGTTGAATACCATCTGGAGTGACATCCAGCACACCTAAATCGGTAATGATCCGGTTGACCACAGCCTGTCCGGTAAGGGGCAGACTGCATTGCGCAACAATTTTAGGCGTGCCATCTTTGGCGCAGTGTTCCATCAACACCACGACTTTTTGTACCCCTGCGACCAGATCCATGGCACCGCCCATACCTTTGACTTTTTTGCCCGGAATCATCCAGTTGGCCAGATCGCCAGTTTCGGACACTTCCATGGCACCTAAAATGGCGATATTGACATGACCGCCACGGATCATGGCAAAGGAATCGGCACTTGAGAAAAATGAAGCACCTTTACGCGCGGTAACCGTCTGTTTACCGGCATTGATCAGGTCGGCATCCACTGTCTCCTCGGTTGGAAATTCGCCAATCCCCAGCAGGCCATTTTCCGACTGCAGCCAGACATTGATATTTTCCGGAATATAGTTCGCGACTAGCGTCGGCAGGCCAATCCCTAGATTGACGTAGAAACCATCTTCAAGCTCTTGTGCCGCGCGCTGCGCCATTTCATTACGTGTCCAAGCCATGATCAAGCCTCCGCCTTTAAAGTCATCTGTTCAATACGTTTTTCCGGTTGAGCATTCAGGACTATCCGGTTCACATAAATTCCCGGAAGATGGATTTCGTCCGGATCCAGCATGCCAATTTCGACAATCTCTTCGACTTCAGCAATGGTAATTTTGCCAGCCATGGCACAGACCGGATTAAAGTTCTGGGCGGTTTTACGGAAAATCAGGTTGCCGGCTTTATCGGCCTTATAGGCTTTAACCAGAGCAACATCAGCTGTTAAAGATTCTTCCAGAATGTAAGACTTGCCATTAAATTCACGGACATCCTTACCTTCAGCGATCACGGTTCCGACACCCGTCGCCGTATAAAAAGCCGGAATACCGGCACCGCCAGCACGTAATTTTTCTGCCAGTGTACCCTGTGGGGTCAGCTCAACTTCCAGTTCGCCATTTAAATATTGACGTTCGAATTCCTTGTTTTCACCGACATAAGAGGAGATCATTTTTTTAATCTGTTTTGTTTCCAGTAAAAGCCCTAGACCGAAGCCGTCTACACCGGCATTATTGGAAATACAGGTCAGATTTTTGGCACCAGTTTCTTTTAGGGCCGTGATCAAAGCTTCTGGAATACCACATAGGCCGAAACCACCGACAGCCAGAGTATGACCATCTTGCACCACATCCTTTAAGGCGGATTGAGCGCTGTCATAAACCTTGTTTGACATCTTGTCACCTCTATTGTTATTACAGCAGACTTAAATCTGCTGTTTATATCCTTATGGGTTGCTTAAGTTTATTTTGTTCAAGCATGATTATTGTTAAGCACAGGCTTTTTGCCAGTAGGCATTGGCATAATTGGATGGATTATTGCGCTGCAAGACTTCACTGATATTACGACTGGCCTGCATCAGTGCATCCAGCTGAATACCGGTTTCAAAGCCCATATTCGAGAGCAGGTAATACAGGTCTTCGGTCGAGACATTGCCAGATGCACCTTGGGCATAAGGACAGCCACCCAGTCCAGCAATGGAGGAGTCAAAGACCCGAATGCCTTGCAACAGTGACTGATAAATATTGGCAATCGCCATGCCGTAGGTATTATGGAAATGACCGGCCAGCACTTTGGCATCAAGTTCAGCCAAACAAGCTTCCCAGACGTATTTAACCCGGTCTGGGGTGGCCGTGCCAATGGTTTCACCCAACGACACTTCATAGCAGCCCATCTCCAGCAAACGCTGCGTGACTTTCACCACCTGCTTGGGATCAATCGCACCTTCATAAGGACAGTCCACCATACAGGAGACATAACCGCGTACCTTGATGTCATTGGCTTTGGCGGCTGACATCACATCGGCAAACTTTTCAAAGCTTTCATCAATCGAGCAATTGATATTTTTTCGGGTAAAGCTTTCGGACGCTGCGGTAAAGACCGCAACTTCCTTGCAACCCACCGCCAGCGCTGCTTCAAAGCCCTTCAGGTTTGGGGTGAGTAAACTGAACTGAATATTTGGGTCTTTGGGCAAGCCGGCAAATAGCTGATCGCTGTCTGCCATTTGTGGCACCCATTTGGCTGAAACACAGGAACCGACTTCAATCGCCTGTAAACCGGTTTTCATCAGATCCAGAATCAGATTTTTCCGGTCATCCAGGGTTAATGGCGTTTTTTCATTTTGCAGGCCATCGCGTGGCCCGACTTCTACAATTTTGACAAATTCGGTCATGCAACATCCTCCGTCAGTGGCTGGAACTCAAGCAGTTCATCACCGGCTTTGACCTGATCACCTTTCTGGAAATATGAACTGGCGATGATGCCGTCGTGTGGTGCACGAATCGAATATTCAATTTTCATGGCTTCGAGCGTCATCAAGACATCGTCTTTTTTGACCTTGTCATTGGCAGTGACCAGTACTTGCGTGATCACACCTGGCATTGGTGCAGTGAGGTTGTTTTCTGTCCCTTGATCATCATGCTGATCATAATCCGGCTTGATAGACTCGAATTTATGTGTCTGACCATTCTGGAACAGGGTAATGCCATGTTCAGTCTGGCTAAAGGCCAGTTTTTGCTGTTTGCCTGCCAGTTGTAGCGCTAAAGTATGTGTATCAATCAACTGACCTTGTAGCTGAATCTGCTGACCGTTATAAGTGGCGATAAAACCTTGATCTTGCGTACTGAACTGAACTTTAAGCATAATGCCATTGCGTTGTAATTGCACTGTATATGCATTTTGCTGATTCAGGCGCCAGAAAGTGTGCTGTTGCCAGACTGAGTTATTCGCAACTGGGTTTTGAGCTTGGCGTGATAATAATTCGATGAATGCAGCACTAACGATCAGTTCAGCATTGATCTCAGTAGAAGGCTTTAATAAGAACTCTTCTTCACGTTGAATCAGGCCGGTATCCAGATGGGCATTTTTAAACGAATCACATAGCACCAAACGGTCGAGGAATGCAATATTATTGCCCAAGCCATCCACATGGAAATGGCCCAGGGCATGATGCATTTGCGTTAAAGCAGCTTCGCGGTTTTTGCCCCAGACAATCAGTTTGGCAATCATTGGATCATAATAGGTGCTGATTTCATCACCTTCGACAATGCCACTATCCACACGTACACAGTCATTTTGCTCTGGATAGTGTAAATAGCTGATCTGGCCAATCGCAGGAATAAAGCCTTTCTCTGGTTCTTCGGCATAGACACGTGCTTCTAATGCATGCCCGTGGATCTGTAATTCATGCTGCTGTTTAGGTAAAGGCTCACCAAAAGCTACGCGCAGTTGCCATTCCACCAGATCCTGTCCGGTAATCATTTCAGTGACAGGATGTTCAACCTGAAGACGGGTGTTCATTTCCATGAAGTAAGCTGTGCCGTCTTGCTCCACGATAAACTCGACTGTACCGGCACCGACATAATTTACTGCACGCGCAGCATCGATTGCCGCCTGACGCATCGCCTCCAGTTTGTCTTCCGGCATTTTCGGTGCAGGCGCTTCTTCCAACACTTTCTGATGGCGACGCTGTACCGAGCAATCGCGTTCGAACAGATGCACATAATTGCCGTGGGTATCGCCAAAAACCTGTACTTCAATATGACGTGGCTGAATTACATAGCGTTCAATCAGAACGTCTTCATTGCCAAAACTTGAACGTGCTTCGCTTTTACATGAAGCCAGTGAACTCAGGAAATCTTCGCTGCGTTCCACTAGACGCATGCCTTTACCGCCACCGCCAGCACTGGCCTTGATCAGTACCGGATAGCCAATGCTGTCGGCCTGCTGTTTCAGAAAGTCGGCATCCTGATTGCTACCGTGATAGCCCGGGGTTAAAGGCACACCAGCTTTTTCCATCAACGCTTTAGAGGTGGCTTTGAGACCCATCGCCAAAATGGCATCGACAGGCGGGCCAATAAAGACAATATTATTGTCCTGACAGGCCAGGGCAAACTGGTCATTTTCCGACAAAAAGCCATAACCTGGGTGAATTGCTTGCGCACCGGTGTTTTTGGCCGCCTGAATAATACGTTCGATCTGTAAATAGCTTTGTGCTGCTGGAGATTCACCAATATAGATCGCTTCATCCGCCAGTTTGACATGCTGTGCCTGTGCATCGGCATCGGAGTATACGGCAACGGTGGCAATACCGAGTTTTTTTGCTGTACGAATCACACGGCAGGCAATTTCACCACGGTTGGCAATTAAAATCTTTTCAAACATCGTAGCATCCTTCTTGTTGTTATGCCGTGGTCTTGATCCAGGCCGGGCTTTGTTTGTTTAAAAATGCATTTAGTCCATTTTTCGCCTCATCTCCCTGGCGAATATAGGCAATATGCTGTGCAGTCTTGAGCAGTAAATCTTCGGTCAAAACCTGTTGGTCGACCAGTTGAATCAGTTGTTTTGAGGAATTTTGTGCAGCAGGGCCACCGAGTAACAGGGCTTCAACAATTTCATCAATTTTGCTGTCGAGCTGTTCCGGTGGAGTGACTTCATGCGCCAGTCCAATGGTTTTGGCCTGTTCCGCAGAAATTCGCTCGGCAGTCAGGAAGTAACGTGAAGCCTGACGCGCACCAATCGCACGAATCACATACGGGCTGATGGTCGAAGGCGCCAGACCTAGGCGTACTTCCGACGTCGCAAACTTGGCATCGGTACTGGCCACGCAAATATCACAAGCTGATGCCAGACCCATACCACCGCCAAAAGCAATGCCATGCACCCGGGCGATGGTTGGCTGCTTTAAAGTCGCTAGGCTTTGCAGCATTTTCGCCAGTTTTAATGCATCTGCTTCGTTGTCTGCTTGAGAAGCCTGACCGGCCTGTTTCATCCAGTTCAGATCGGCACCAGCCGAAAAGCTTTTGCCGCGCCCTGCCAGAATCACCACACGTACATCATCACGGCTATTTAAAGATTGAAAGCAGCGATACAATTCTTCAATGACCTGAGTATTAAAGGCATTGTGCAGTTCAGCGCGATTAATCCAGACAGTTGCCACTTGATTTTGCTGTTCGAGCTGTAAAAATTGATATGTCATTTTTTTCACCTCTTACATGCGGAACACGCCAAACTTGGTCGGCTGGATTGGCGCATTCAGTGCCGCAGCTAAACTAAGACCTAACACTTCACGAGATTGGGCAGGGTCAATGACACCGTCATCCCATAAACGTGCAGAGGCATAATAAGGATGACCTTGGCGTTCGTACTGATCACGAATTGGCTGTTTAAACTGATCTTCTTCTTCCGCAGACCAGTTAGCGCCTTTGACTTCAATCTGATCACGTTTTAAGGTCGACAATACGCTGGAGGCCTGTTCACCGCCCATCACTGAAATACGTGAGTTTGGCCAAGTCCACATAAAGCGTGGTGAATACGCGCGGCCACACATACCATAGTTGCCGGCACCAAATGAGCCGCCAATCACCATGGTCAGTTTAGGCACATTGGCATTGGCCACAGCCATCACCAGTTTGGCGCCATTTTTGGCAATGCCTTCATTTTCATACTGGCGGCCAACCATAAAGCCAGTGATATTCTGGATAAATAGCAGGGGAATATTGCGCTGACAGCACAGCTCAATAAAATGTGCACCTTTTTGTGCTGACTCGGAAAACAGAATGCCGTTATTGGCAATAATCCCGACTGGCATACCGTATAGGCTGGCAAATCCGGTAATCAAGGTAGTACCAAATCGAGCCTTGAATTCATCAAAACGCGAACCATCGACAATCCGGGCAATCACTTCACGGACATCAAAAGGTTTACGCGAATCTGTTGGCACGATACCGTATAGCTCTGAAGCATCAAACAAAGGCGCTTCCACATGTTCAGGCAACGGATTTGGTTTTTTATTTAAATTGGCCACAATATTGCGGGCAATTTCCAGGGCATGCTGGTCATTTTCAGCCAGATGATCGGCTACACCGGAGAGGCGGGTATGCACATCACCACCACCAAGGTCTTCACTGGAAACAACTTCACCGGTTGCAGCTTTGACCAGTGGCGGGCCACCGAGGAAAATGGTTCCCTGATTGCGTACAATAATAGTTTCATCCGACATGGCAGGCACATAGGCACCACCCGCCGTACAACTGCCCATTACCACGGCAATCTGGGCAATGCCTTGGCTCGACATACGCGCCTGATTATAGAAAATACGTCCGAAGTGATCACGATCCGGGAAGACTTCATCTTGTAGCGGCAAATAGGCACCGCCAGAATCGACCAGATAAATACAGGTCAAATGATTCTGCTCGGCAATTTCCTGAGCACGCAAATGTTTTTTTACGGTCAGTGGATAATAAGTGCCCCCTTTAACAGTCGCATCATTGGCAATGATCATGCAGGTTACGCCATTGACCTGACCAACGCCAGCGACCACGCCCGCAGCAGGCACATCGTCCTGATAGACCTGATAGGCAGCCAGTTGTCCAATTTCAATAAATGCCGTGCCAGGATCAATCAGATGATCAATACGTTCTCTGGCTAGTAATTTACCGCGATCCAAATGTTTTTGACGGGCAGTTTCACCCCCACCCAAGGCAATTTTTTGGACTTTCTGTTTCAGGTCTTCGACCAGATTTTGCATCGCCGTCTGGTTGTTTTTAAATTCGTCGCTGCGAATATTAATTTTGCTCTTTAATTGATTCATGCCGAACATCCTTGTCTATTCTTGTGATTTATTTTTTAGGCAGTTTCATTAAACAGTTCGCGGCCAATCAGCATGCGGCGAATTTCTGAGGTGCCTGCGCCAATTTCATACAGTTTGGCATCGCGCCATAGACGTCCCGCAGCAAACTCGTTGATATAACCGTTGCCACCCAAGGTTTGAATGGTTTCGCCCGCCATCCAGGTGGCTTTTTCAGCTGCATATAAAATCGCACTGGCGGCATCTTTACGCAGGCTACGGCTATGCTCTGCCTTGTCACATTCTGCGCCAACTGCATAGACCAGGGCTTTACAGGCCAGCCAGGTGGAATACATGTCAGCAATTTTGCCCTGCATCAACTGGAATTCACCCAGCGCCTGACCAAACTGTTTACGATCATGAATATACGGAATCACGGTATCCATACAGGCATCCATAATGCCGAGTGGGCCTGCACTTAAAACAGCACGTTCATAGTCCAGACCGCTCATCAGCACTTTGGTGCCATTGCCGACACCGCCGAGCACGTTTTCTTTTGGCACTGCGACATTGTCAAAAAATAGTGGATAAGTGTTTGAGCCACGCATGCCGAGTTTGTCTAGGTGCGTACCGTGACTAAACCCCGGCATATTTTTTTCAACCAGAAAAGCGGTCATGCCTTTGGCACCGGCTTGTAAATCGGTTTTTGCGTAGACCACCAGTACATCGGCATCGCCGCCATTGGTGATCCACATTTTCGAACCATTCAGCAGGTAATGATCACCTTTGTCTTCCGCTTTGAGTTTCATGCTGACCACATCGGATCCGGCATTGGGTTCGGACATGGCCAAGGCACCGACATAATCACCAGATACCAGTTTGGGCAGATAGCGCTGCTTTTGTTCTTCGCTGCCATTACGCTTAATCTGGTTTACACATAGGTTAGAATGTGCGCCATAGGACAAACCAATCGATGCTGAAGCACGGGAAATTTCCTGCATGGCAATGATGTGCGCCAGATAACCGAAATTTGAACCGCCATATTCCTCACTGACCGTCAGACCGAGCAGGCCCATCTCGCCAAATTTTTTCCAAAGGTGAGCAGGGAATTCATTGTCAAGGTCCACTTGTTGAGCAATTGGAGCAATTTCCTTGGCGCAAAATGCAGCCACTGAATCACGAAGTGCAATAAGTGTTTCGTCCAAACCGAAATCCAAGCTTTGTAAATTCATTGTTCATCCATCCTGTGGTTCTATTTGTTGTATCCAAAAAAGCATTTTTGTTGTGCTTGTTATTTAACATACATCGAAAATTTAAAAAAGTGAATCAATATTCACAAAATGATTTACAATTCATTTTATCTTGTTGAGATTAATTTTATGAGTTATAAAAGATCATCATTGATGCAGGAACGAATGGAGCAAAATCGCTTGGCGATCTTGCAATCTGCTCGTGAGCTGATTACTCAAGGGGGCTTTAAAGAGGCGTCGATTCAGGCGATTGCAGAACGTGCAGGCGTTTCTACAGGCTTGGTATATCGATATTTCGAAAACAAGAATCAGATTTTGATTCAGGTTTTGTCAGAAGCAATTCGGCTTGAGATTGAGATTTTAAATCACATTGCTGCCTCGGATTTATCGCCAAAACAGAAATTGCAAAAATCTGTTACAACTTTTGTGAAGCGAGCCATGAACAGCCCACAGTTGGCGTATTCGCTGATGTTCGAACCGGTCGATCCGGAAATGGAACATGAGCGTTTTCACAGTAAACAGCTAATCAAGCAAAGCATTAAGGAAATTTTGGCTGAAGGAAAAGTCAATGGCGAGTTTGAATTTGAAGATTTAAATACCGCAGCGCTGGGTGTGGTTGGTTCCATGACCTTTGTGGTAATTGAACCTTTGAATCCATCTCGGAATATCAGGTTTGATCAAAATTATAAGGATCACTTTGTCAAACAGATTGCCGATTTTTGTGTCAACGCAGTACGTCGACAGGAGGGAGTAGCAGGAGCATAAAACACAAAAAACAGGCAGGAAGACAGGGTTGTCGTGGTCAAAAACAATTAATAGAGTTGAAAATCAGAATTACAAAGAATCAAGGAGATCGATTCAATGACACAAGTACGGTTAAGCTATGCCTACGGAACAAGCAGCCAACCCTTATTGGGCATGACAATTGGCGAAAAATTTGATCAGGCATGCGAACAGTATGCACATTCTGATGCAATCGTCAGCTTGCACCAGAATGTGCGTCTGAGCTATCAGCAGTTGCAGCAGCAAGTGAATGCTTTTGCCTGTAGTTTGCAAAAACTGGGCCTGAAAAAAGGTGACCGTCTGGCCATCTGGTCGCCGAACTGTGTGGAATGGACCATTACCCAGTTTGCTGCATTTAAGGCGGGAATTATTCTGGTGAACTTGAATCCAGCTTATAAAAGTAATGAACTGGAATATGTCTTAAACAAGGTCTCCTGTAAGGGACTGGTGATTGCAGCGCAGTTTAAAACCACTGACTATCAGGAAATTCTGACTAAAATTGCACCTGAGCTGATGCAGACTGAAAGTAAATTCCTCAATGCAGAGCGCTTGCCGCATTTAAAGCATGTGATTAAAATTGATGATCAGCAGCATACCGGTATCCACCGTTTTCAGGATTTACTAAGCTCGCCAAGCGCCCAAGAGCTGGAACAACTGCAACAGATCTCCAGTGAATTGCAGTTCGATGAAACGATTAATATCCAGTTTACTTCGGGCACTACGGGTAATCCGAAAGGCACCATGCTGACCCATAATAATATTTTAAATAACGGGTACTTTGTCGGTGAAGCGATTCATTTAGGTCCAGAAGACCGCGTCTGTATTTCAGTTCCTTTATTTCACTGCTTTGGTATGGTGATGGGTAATCTGGCCTGTATTACCCATGGTTCTGCCATGATCTATCCATCAGCTGTATTTAATCCGCTGGAAACCTTGAAAGCCATTCAGCAGGAAAAATGTACCGCGGCTTATGGGGTGCCGACCATGTTTATTGCCATTCTTGAGCATGAACAGTTTGATGAATTTGATCTGAGCAGTTTACGTACCGGCATTATGGCCGGCAGTCCATGTCCACAGGAAATCATGCAGCGTGTGATTGAGCGGATGCATATGTCAGATATCACCATTTGCTATGGCATGACTGAAACCGCACCGGTCAGTGCGCAAAGCTCTACCGCAGACTCCATTGAACAGCGTGTTACGACAGTCGGCCGGGTACATCCGCATCTGGAAGTGAAAATTGTCGATGAAGATGGCAAGGTGGTGCCGCGCGGACAACTCGGTGAACTCTGTGTGCGTGGTTATTCGGTGATGCTCGGTTATTGGGAAGATCAGGATAAAACTGCAGAAGTAATTGATAATGCGCGCTGGATGCATACGGGTGATATTGCTGAAATGGATGATGAAGGCTTTGTCAAAATCAAGGGGCGAATCAAGGATGTCGTCATTCGTGGCGGTGAAAACCTGTTCCCCAAAGAAATTGAAGACTTCCTTTATACCCATCCTGCGGTTTCAGATGTTCAGGTGATTGGTGTGCCAGATCATAAGTATGGTGAAGAACTCTGTGCCTGCATCATTTTGCATGAAAACGATCCGTGTACTGAAGAAACTATTCGCCAGTATTGTGCCGAGCATATCTCACACAATAAAGTGCCGCGCTATGTGCGTTTCTTCCATGAGTTCCCGATGACAGCTTCCGGTAAGGCGCAGAAGTTTAAATTACGTGAATTTATGCGTGAAGAGTTGAACTTAAAGGAAATAGCTTAAGTATTGTTTAGTTTTTGAGATTGGTGAATTCTTCAACCTTTTTATCATTAAAAAAAGTTGAAGAGAAACTATTAAGAAAAAGCGAAAGATCTGCACAGCCTCACTTAGAAAGAAAGATTTTAATTTTAACGTGTAGGCCATGCTTTGCCTTTCGATGGGCTAAAAGTAAACAAAAGCCCTTTATTTTGCTGAAGGGACATCCATGTCCCTTCAGCAAAATGGCGACATTCATGTCGCCTGTCATGTGATTAGATTTAGGATAATGGTCGAAAATTTAAAACCTTTAGATGGAATCTTTATCAATATTGTAATAACTGATAAACCGAATGCTCTTTAGTCTGTTGAATGGTGTGAGGTAAAGTGAAAATATGGCAAAAAACTTTCATAGTGAACTCGTCGTCGCTAATTATGATGAGCACATCCGTAAACTGATTCCCGGCTATGAACTGGTACATCAGCAAATTGATGCCATCCTAACCACTCATTTACCCGAAATTGCCCATATATTGGTCGTTGGTTGCGGGACAGGCTATGAGCTATCTTATCTGTTGCAACGCCACCCAAACTGGATATTTACTGCAATTGATCCATCGGCGACTATGCTGGAACAGGCGCAGAAAAATATTGGGTTAGGCCTGGAATCGCAGCGGATTCGTTTTATTCAGACAGATACACAAAGCTTAAATCAAGATAATCAGTTTGATGCGGCTCTAGCAATTTTGGTGGCACATTTTATTCCATCAGAAAATAAAACTGAATTTTTTCAGGATATATCCGATAGTCTTAAGACCGATGGAATCCTGTTAACCTATGACTTGATGCAACCTGAAAATAAAACTGAATTAAAAATCTTGCAAAAAATGGCACAGCAGACAGGACTCAGTATTCAACAAAGCGAAAAAATGATTGAACGGTTACAGCAGGATTTTCATTTAATCTCTGCCCAAGATTTAGCAGCGCTTTTAACCAAAGTCGGATTTAAACATAGCAAAATTTACTGTCAAATCATGAATTATTATGCTTTTTTTATACAGAAATAAGCATAGCTAACTGAAACAGTTAACTAGAAATTTAAATATAAGATTCAAGGAAGTGTAAAAACAATGTCAGCCTACTATCGTTTCATCAACCGCGAACAGCATGCCGATGGCAGCAGCACTGCTTATTATGAATCTAATATTCATGCGCAAGGTGCATGGAATCCGCATGAGCAGCATATGGCGCCCGCGACTGGCATTATTTGTGCAGAACTGGAACAGTTTCAGCCACGTGCAGAGATGCGCATTGGCCGGGTGAGTCTGGATATCTTTGGACTGATTGCTTTTGGTGAATTTTCCATTACTACGCGCATGATTCGTCCGGGTAAAACCATCGAGCTTATTGAAGCAGAAATGTGTGCCAACGGGAAAACCTGTATTGTGGCACGTGCCTGGAAAATGATGACTTCGGATACCCGTGCGATCGCCGGTCTGGAAGATTTTCCGGTTCAGCACCCTGAAGACCTGCCGGTGTGGGAAGGGATGCGCTGCTGGCCAGGTGGTTATATTCAAAGTATTAATACCCGTGCCCATGTCGATCATCGTGCGGGCAAAGGTATTGTCTGGTTATCCAATGCCCTGGAAATGGTAGAAGGTCAGACGACCAGCGACTTTAGCCGTTTGATGGGAATGGTGGATACAGCCAATGGCGTGGTGCCGCGTCAGGATCCAAATGCGGGATGGGGTTTCCCAAATCTGGATTTGCAGATTCATTTGCATCGTTTACCTAAAGGCACATGGCTAGGACTAGAAGTGCTACAGCAATATGGTGAAGATGGCATTGGTTTAACCAGTGGAATTTTACATGATCTTCATGGGCCTTTTGGTCGCAGTGAGCAGATTTTAACCTTACGTAAATTTTAAAATCTGATTTACACAAAAGGACGAATTGCTTCGTCCTTTTTTTATTGGCATGCTGTGCGCAATTATTCAGGAAGATCAGCAGATGCGGATTAGTATTATTGGGGCAGGTCGAGTTGCCTTTCATCTTGCCCAAGGCTTAAATGGACAGCATGAGCTTGTACAAATCTATAGCCGCAGTTTTGCCAAGGCAGAACAGCTGGCATCTAAATTTAAGGCTCAGGCGATCAACGCTCCTGAATTACTGCATTCCGAAATTGATCTTTTAATCATTGCCGTCAGTGACCAATTCATTCGATCTGTCATCGAGCAGGTACATGCCTATCTTCCTGATGTGTTGATCGTACATACTTCTGGCAGTACCCACTTAAACGTTTTGCAGGATGTTCACCCACGTTCAGGTGTATTTTACCCTTTACAGACTTTTAGTCTGGAACGTGACATCGACTGGTCGAATACGCCTTTATTTATTGAAGCGGATAATGCTGAAGATCAAGAAAAACTGCATGATCTAGCGAATAGCCTAAGCAATAGAGTCTATCACTATAGCTCTGAACAACGCTTAAGTTTGCATCTGGCCGCAGTATTTGCCTGTAATTTCAGTAATTATTGTTATGATATGGCCAAACAGATTGTAGATGCTGAGCAGGTCGATTTCAGTCTGCTGTATCCCTTAATACTAGAAACTGCCCATAAAGCTACCGAAAATGATCCAAGGCAAATGCAGACTGGCCCCGCCATGCGTGGTGATCAAAATATCCTAAATATGCATCAGCAGATGCTGGCGAATCGGCAGCGAGCAGATTTACAAAATGTCTATCAGTTGTTGAGCCAGCAGATTCTCACGCGTCATCAGAAATGAAGAAGCTAATGATTTATCTACAGAGCAGGGTTCAAAGACAAATTTTCTCTATAAAAAAGCGCTGAATAATCAGCGCTTTTGTGAGTCTTAGATTAAGAAATTTTCTTGAAGATAAAGTCATTAATCTTGTGACCGGCTTCAATGCCGCGACGCTCAAACTTGGTTTGTGGACGCCAGTCAGGACGAGGATAGCTGTTGCCTTTACCTGCGAGGTTTTCCAGACGTGGACGTTCTTCCAAAACTTCAAGCATCCATTCTGCATATGGTTCCCAATCTGTTGCAGCATGGAAGGTGCCGCCCAGATCCAGCTTTTGCTCAACCAGTGGCATACGTTCATGTGAAACAAAACGGCGTTTAAAATGACGTTTTTTCTGCCATGGATCAGGGAAGTAAAGCTGAACCGTATTGATACTATTGTCCGGCATTTCACGCAGCACTTGAATCGCATCAGCATCCAGTACACGTAAGTTGGTTACGCCGGCCATACCTGCTTCATAGATACACTGCGCAATGCCTGGTACATGAACTTCAATCCCGACAAAGTTACGCTCGGGATTGGCCTTGGCCATCAGCACCAGAGAACGGCCCATACCAAAACCGATTTCTACCGTTAAAGGACGCTCAGGATGTTCAAAGTGTTGACGTAAATCGCCCACCGGATATTCCAAAATTAAGTGACCATATTGTTCAAGCGCAGTACGTTGAGAGGTGTTCAGCGGCATTGAGCGGCGCATAAACGTCACGATTTCACGGTGCTCGCTTAAATTGTCCAGCTCCACGACTTGCTGGTCTAATTGATCGTTCGACATAACTTTGGCAAATCTAAAAATTCAGAATGCGGTATTTTAAGTCCTGAGCCGAGCAAGTCAAACTTTTCTCGGTATTTCTCCATAAAAATCGGCAAGATCTCCCAGATACAATAAAAGAGCCAAGCGAGGCTCTTTTATTAATCATCATGCCTCAGCTCCTAAAACGGTCAATCAAGGTGCTGCTGGCTTCATTTAAACCAATCACGGTCACCTCTATACCTTGAGCTTTAAATTTCTGGATGACGTTATTCAGCATATTGACTGAAGTCACATCCCAGATATGTGCATGGGTCAGATCCAGCTCGACATGTGCAAGCTTTTCTTTAAAGTCAAAGAACTGATAGAATTTTTCTGAACTACTGAAAAAAATCTGTCCGGAAATAATATAGCTGCGGGAGTGAGCTGAATTTAAATGGGTAGATACATGCACGGTTCTTTCCAGTTTATTAATAAAGAACAGGGCAGAAAGTAGCACGCCAACAAATACACCCAGTGCCAGATTATGGGTGGCTAAAACCACCAGCACCACCGCAATCATAACCACATTAAATTCCAGCGGATGTTTATTGAATTGTTTGACTGAACCCCACTGGAAAGTGGTAAAGGCGACCATCACCATAATCGCCACCAAAGCCGCCATCGGAATATAAGCCAGCCAGTCTTTCAGAAACACCACCAGGCACAGCAAAAATACACCGGCAATCAGCGTCGATAAACGGGTTCGTGCACCGGAAGACACATTAATAATCGATTGACCGATCATGGCACAACCGGCCATGCCACCCATAAAACCACTGACAATATTGGCCATACCCTGACCACGACATTCCTGATGACGGTCACCTTCAGTTCCGGTGACTTCATCAATTACAGTCGTGGTCATCATGCTTTCCAGCAAACCGACAGTCGCCAGCGTCAATGAATAAGGCAGTACAATTTGTAGGGTTTCCAGATTGAGCGGAATCTCCGGCAGCAGGAACACTGGTAAGGTGTCCGGAAATTGCCCCAGATCACTCACGGTTCGCATATCTGTACCCAAGAACAGCGCCAGTCCACTCAGCACGATGATGCAAATTAGCGGAGAAGGAATGGCTTTACCAATTTTAGGCAGATAAGGAAATAGATAGATAATCGCCAGACCCATGGCAATAAACAGATAGCCCATCCCATTCATTTTTTGCATCTCGGGAAGCTGTGCGACAAAAATCAGAATTGCCAATGCATTCAAAAATCCATACACCACAGCTTGCGAAACAAAGCGCATCAACTTGGCCACTTTAAAATAACCGGCAATGACCTGAATAATTCCGGTCAGAATAGTCGCTACCAGCAGATATTGCAGTCCATGGTCTTTTACCAGCGTAATCATCAGCAGTGCCATCGCACCCGTAGCCGCTGAGATCATGGCAGGGCGGCCGCCAAAAAAAGCAATCGTCACAGCAATACAAAACGAAGCATAGAGACCGACCTGCGGATCGACGCCAGCAATTGCAGAGAAGGCAATCGACTCGGGAATTAAGGCCAGTCCAACCACCAAACCTGCGAGTACATCAGTCCGGACATTGGAAAACCATTCTTCTTTTTTAAGGCTAATCACGAAATATCATCTAAATTTGGAAAACCTGGGTATCTTAAACAGATGCGGTCAAAAATCTACAGAGATGGGCTTGAAAAAGCCGTTAATTTCCTGAATATTGAATGAGTAAATGTCCTGAGGGGCAGTTACGCTTTTTTGCAATTTACAGGTTTGATCACTTGAAAGTTTGACAGAAGCGATTTAAAACATAGAGAAGTGTATAACAAGGATCAGAAATGAAGCTTTACTATTCGCCGGGTGCATGCTCACTGGCAGCTCATATTATTTTAAATGAAATTAATGTCGATTTTGATTTGGAACGTGTTGATTTAAAAACACATAAAACAGAGAAAGGTACGGATTATTACGAAATTAATCCTAAAGGCTATGTACCAGCCTTAGAAATTAATCCTGGTCTGATCCTGACAGAAAACGTAGCCATTTTACCTTTTCTGGCTCAACACGATCCAAAACAAGATCTGATTCCACCATCTGGAATGGGACGTGCCAAAGTTCTGGAATGGCTGGGTTATCTCAATTCAGAATTGCATGATGCTTATGCGGTGTTCTTTGGTGGCAAGTTATCCGATGATGAAAAGAAAAAAGCCTATGCAGAAGTCGATCGTCTATTAAGTTATATCGATAAAGCGATTGCTGAATCAGACAATGACTATCTGGTTGATGATAACTTTGGCCCAGCCGATGCTTATCTGTTTGTGTTGACCAATTGGTCGAATCATATTGAGCATGATTTAAGTCCGTATAAGAATATTATTCATATCCGCAATAAAGTCGCAGAGCGTCAGTCTGTACAGATTGCAATGCGAGATGAAGGTCTAATTCCATAAAATTTAAAAAAAAGCATAATTATTATGCTTTTTTTTTGACTTTCATTTAATAATTGCTATTGGAATAAATAAGATGAAGAGAATACTGAATTTAGTATTAAGTTTCGGTTTAACGGGAATGCTGGTTGCATGTAGTAGTGTTAAAAATCCAGAAAATGTAGCTCAAGAATATGTTACAGCAGCCTATAAAGGCGATTCAGAAAAAATGCTCTCTTATATTTATATACCTGAAAATGTTAAAGCCCAAGCAGGTTCTGAAGAAATGATTCAAGGCAAAATAAAAGCTGGCGCGGCAAAGGCTAAAGAGCAAGCTGAACGTAAAGGCGGAGTCAAAGAAATTAGTGTGGTAGACAAAAATATCGATGAAGCAAATGGAAAAGGACGGGTGACTATCGGAGTCAGCTTTAAAAATGAAGGCTCTAATTCTGTAACAGATCGAGTAAAACTTATCAAAAATGAAGATAAATGGAAAGTTGATTTATAATCGGTTTAGTTTGATTTTGGGCAGATTAGTTATTCTAATCTGCCTTTTTATTGGGTTTCCCCCCCAAGATACTATAAAGCAAGATAAACAGATTTATATGCCCGAGCACGCATTTCAAGTGGGTGATTGGATTGTTCGGGAAGGGGTGGGTTACGAAAGTTTTTTAATCAAAAAACTGAGTGGGAGTGAATACTCACATATTGGCGTGATTGCAGAAACTCAACCGAATATTTTGGTGGTGCATGCGACCACAGATGATGATCCCTCACATGTAAATCAAGTGATTCAATCAGATATCAGTGATTTTATTGACTCAAAACGAGCAAAAAAGTGGGCAGTTTATAGAGAAAGCAGTTTAGAGCCATATAAAAGAAAAGATATTGCTAGGGCCGTGACAAGGCAGGTAGGAGAGCAATTTATTTTAGGATCAAGAGGTGAGACGCATCGTTATTGCACTACGATTATTGCAGAGAAACTTCCATTGTCTTTACGTAATAAACTGGTCTGGAGCAAGATTGAATTGCCAGGCTTGCAGGGGGAGCTGCTTTTTCCTGATGCTTTATTAAAGCTTGAATCCGTCGAGCTGATTTATAAAAATAGATAATTTAGGATGAGTAAAAGCTAAATGATAGTCAAAGAATCATACAATCCTTTGACTACGATGAGATTTATTTAAAGAAATAACCAGTTTCCGGCGAGCTGGCATTGGCCATACGTTTGCGTGGCATACGGCCGGCCAGAAAAGCTTCACGGCCAGCTTCGACTGCTTTTTTCATGGCTGAGGCCATGAGTACCGGATTCTGTGCAGCCGCAATCGCCGTATTCATCAGTACACCATCACAGCCCAGTTCCATCGCAATTGCGGCATCACTTGCAGTACCAACACCGGCATCGACCAGTACAGGCACTTTGGCATTTTCTTTAATAATCGACAGGGTATGTGGATTGAGAATTCCCAAGCCCGAACCAATCAGGCTGCCCAAAGGCATAATTGCCACACAGCCCATGCTTTCCAGTTCTTGCGCCACGATTGGATCATCCGAAGTATAGACCATGATCTCAAAGCCATCGTCAATCAAGGTACGTGCAGCTTTCAGGGTTTCGGTCACATTCGGATATAAGGTCTTTTCATCGCCTAAAACTTCAAGCTTGACCAGATTATGGCCATCAAGGAGTTCGCGTGCCAGCATACAGGTGCGAACGGCACTATTGGCATCGAAACAACCTGCGGTATTTGGCAAAATGGTATATTTTTCCGGAGGAATGACTGACAGCAGATTCGGCTGATCTGGATGCTGTCCAATATTGACCCGACGAATCGCGACAGTAACAATCTCTGCGCCACTGGTTTGAATGGCTTGCTGAGTTTCATTTAAATCTTTATATTTGCCTGTGCCTACCAAAAGGCGAGACTGGAATTGGCGTGAACCAATCTGTAATAAATCTTGCATAATTGTCCCGAGTATTAGCCGCCACCGACCGCGTGAATAATTTCTATTTTGTCTGTATCGCAAATCGGCGTATCGCCTAATCTGCTTTTAGGAATAATCATTTCATTGACTTCAACTGCAAAACGCTTACCCTCAAGCGCCATACTCTGAATCAGTTCCAGCAGATTCTTGCAGTGAGTTTCCTGTTGTTCGCCATTGATATAAATCATCATTCTAGCTACCCTCCATGATTAAGTGATTTTCAGACTTATCTGGCGTATTTTAAAGCATTCCAAGCCAGAATTAACCATCCTGCAATCATTAAAGCACCACCAATTGGCGTAATTGCGCCTAATCCACGTGGTAAACCCAAGGCCATGATATACAGTGAACCAGAAAATAATAAAATACCGACCTGAATTAGCCAAAAACTCCATTGAATCGGGAGTGTCGGAATGACTTTCGCGAGCAAGGCCAGAATAAGCAAACCTAAGGCATGATAGAAAAAATAATCCGTTGCCGTTTGCCACCAGCCGAGCTGGGCTTCAGTCGCGCGCGCTTTTAAACCATGTGCACCAAAGGCACCGAGCATCACTGCAAGCGCCAAGTTGAGTGCTGAAATCGCAATCCACATTTGAATTGATCTTCGTGATAAAGTTTGCGCCCAACCTTAGCATAAATTCAAAATTCGGACATAAAAAAGCCTTCTTTGATGAAGGCTTTTTCAGATTAAATCAATAACAGAATTTGGTATTAATTGGAGGACATCGCCACTTTAATTTTTTCCATGGCATTTTTTTCGAGTTGGCGAATACGTTCCGCGGAAACGTTATATTCGGCGGCCAGCTCATGCAGGGTTGATTTCTCGTCATCTAGCCAGCGGCGCTGCAAGATATTACGTGAACGATCATCGAGCTGATCCATGGCTTCGTGCAGGGCAGAGGTACTTTGTTCCTCATAATCCTCATTTTCAATCAGACGGGCCGGATCATAACGGTTATCTTCAAGATATAAAGCCGGTGCAACATAAGTTGAACCTTCATCATCGTCATCGCCGGAAGCATCAAAAGCAGCATCATATGCCGTCAAACGGCCTTCCATCTCCAGAACTTGTTCTGGTGTGACATTTAAATCATTGGCAATCGACTGTGCTTCTGCGAGGGTCAACTTTTTCGATGATTTTTTCAGGCTACGCAGATTAAAAAATAGTTTACGTTGCGCTTTGGTGGTGGCGATTTTAACAATACGCCAGTTACGGATCACATATTCATGAATTTCCGCCTTAATCCAGTGCACAGCAAATGACACCAAACGTACGCCCATATTCGGGTCAAAACGTTTTACAGCTTTCATCAGACCCAGGTTGCCTTCCTGAATCAGGTCGCCTTGTGGCAGACCATAACCTGCATAACTGCGTGCAATATGCACCACAAAACGCAAATGTGACATGACCAGCATTTTTGCTGCATCTAAATCCTGGTCATAGTAATAGCGTTCAGCCAACTCTTTTTCTTGTTCGGCCGTTAAAATCGGAATCTGATTGACAGTGCTGATATAAGCACCGAGGTTGACCCCTGGCGCCGATAATGACAGGGGCATCAACTGATTGCGGCTGTCACTCATGTGTTCTCCTTGAAGTGCGGGATAACCCTAAACATAGGTTTTATCTTAATCCAATCTCTCCGCAAATAATGGATATTTGGGTAGAGAAATGTAAAAAAGTATACGAAACTAAGATAAACAGTTTAATTGAAAATTTTTAAGATTCAATCAAGTAGTGAAACTCTGAATCAGAAATTTTTCTTGATTCAAGCTTGAGTTGATGAATCTGGCAATAACGGCTGATATCCGTCTGACTATGTGGATCAGAGGATTTCAGCAAGAAAGTTTTCTGATTACCGGCCTTTAGTGCCCGTTTTAACATTAATAGCGGCATCGGGCAGGGTTTTCCCATGGCATCGATAAGACAATATTGCTCTGGATCTTGCGACATTAGGGTTTCATTCATATAGCAAAAAAATGACAATAAATAGTAACAAAGAAGCGCATGGAACCAAACTGCTTTAATAAAGATCACAATCTAAAAGAAGATATAAAGTCTTTTGACAATTTTCATGAAAAAAATAACTAAATCAAACAGAACATGCTAAAAAAAATCTATTAATTGTGATAAACCCATGTTAAGCTCGTTGCGTATTTGGGACTTTGAATAAACAAAGTGATTGTTTTTCACCCTATTACATAAATGGATGTAACCGGGATTTTGTTGATAGTTTTACAGAATGATTACAAGCTTAAAAATAATATTTTCAAACTTGTTTGCTCTGCTGTTTGCAACACCGGGTGGTCCTTCTTTTAGTTTCAATGAGGATTAACTTATGACAGCTGCTCGCGAACAAGGCGTAGTTAAGTGGTTTAACGATACTAAAGGCTTCGGCTTTATTCAACGTAACGGCGGTGATGACGTATTTGTTCATTTCCGTGCTATCCAAGGTGACGGCCACCGTTCACTTCGTGATGGTCAACGCGTTGAATTCAGTGTTGTTAAAGGCCAAAAAGGCTTTCAAGCTGAAGAAGTTCAACCATTAGACTAATCTTCGGATTAAGCTAAAAAGAAAACGCTCCAATATAACTTGGGGCGTTTTTTGTTTATACTATCCCCATCTTAGTGATTACCCAAGTAGAGCACCGCTTTATGTCATCTGGTTTTGAAACCTTAAATTTACATCCCAATCTAAAAAAAGCGATTGATGCTTTAGGCTTTACCACCATGACGCCTATCCAGCAGAAGGTTTTAAAATTCACGCTGGCAGGACATGATGCCATTGGCCGCGCACAGACAGGTACAGGTAAAACTGCAGCTTTTTTAATTAGTATCATGAATGATCTATTAAATAACCCAATTCAGGAGCAGCGTTATCGTGGTGAACCGCGTGCCCTGATTTTGGCACCGACCCGTGAACTGGCACTGCAAATTGAAAGCGATGCACAGGATCTGGCCAAATATGCCGGTCTCAATGTCGTGACTTTGCTGGGTGGTGTAGATTTTGACAAGCAAAAGAATCAACTAAATAAAGCACCTGTCGATATTATGGTCGCGACACCCGGTCGTTTGATCGATTTTGTCGAGCAAAAAGAAGTCTGGTTGGATCAGATTGAATTTCTGGTCATTGATGAAGCGGATCGTCTACTCGATATGGGCTTTATTCCTTCAGTGAAACGCATTGTGCGTTTTTCGCCGCGTAAGGAGCAACGTCAGACTTTAATGTTCTCTGCAACATTCAGCTATGATGTACTAAATTTGGCACAGCAATGGTTATTTGAACCGGTAACAGTTGAAATTGAACCGGAAAAGAAAACCAATGCCGATGTCGAGCAACGGGTGTATATGGTGGCTAAGGCCGATAAATATAAACTGTTGCAAGAAATCTTGCGTGATGAGCCGATTGAAAAGGTGATGATTTTCGCCAACCGTCGTGATCAGGTGCGTAAGCTTTATGATCATTTAAAACGTGATGGTTATAAGGTGGTCATGCTGTCTGGTGAGATTGCTCAAGACAAGCGTCTAAAAATGCTAGACCAGTTCAAAAATGGTAAGCACAACATTATGATTGCAACAGATGTTGCGGGTCGTGGTATTCATGTGGATGGTGTTTCACATGTGGTGAACTTCACTTTACCTGAACAGTCAGATGATTATGTACATCGTATTGGACGTACTGGCCGTGCGGGAACACGTGGTGTGAGTATTAGTTTCCTTGCCGAAGATGATGCGTTCTATCTACCAGAAATTGAGAAGGCGATTGGACAGAAATTGCCTTTAACTCGTCTGGAAGGTTATTGCTAATCCAGATTAAAAAAACCGCTCTTCAAGAGCGGTTTTTTTTATGACCATGTGATCTGGACTTATTTGGCCTGACAACGGAAAGTCAAAATGGTTTGATAGTCATCATTCTGGTTTAAACCAGTATTGGTGCCTGCGATATTCCCGAGAACGGTAGCTGCTGCCTGAATCATTTGTCCAGTCTGATCATCAACGACACCTTTTAATGCCCCGTTATAACCCGTCTTTTCATCGATAATAATCGCAGTAGCTTTCGAACCACAGGTTTTGCTGGCAGCATTAATGGCATTATTTTTAGCAGTTAGTTGATTTTTACCTAATCCGGTAACCTCAAACTGATTGTTTTCTTTCTGAATTGCCAGTGAGGTTGGGTTAGAAGCGCAGGCAGTTAAAAGTAGAAATGAAGCTGCTAATCCGCTGATCGCAATTGTTTTTTTCATGATAAAATCTCGGGTGAAAACAGAATTAAGTTTATTTGAGCATAGCAAAGCGCACAGAGTTTGGAGCTGTTGTATAAGTTTGGAAATTTTTAGTGTGACTCTATGCTAAAAAAGTAATTCAACTGAGCATTTCATTGATTAAAATAAAAATATTGTAATGTTACTTGAGTAATTTTTGCGGCTAAGTCGCGGTGAAGTTTATAGAGTATTACAGCGGGAATATGCTAATCTTGAAAACAGTTTTTAAGTATAGATCTACAAAGCAATGACGGAATCCGTGGTCGACATCGTTCATCAAAATATTCGCCAACGTCAATCAATAGGACATTTGCTGGCACCGGCACCGAATGCAGAACAGCTGGAGCTGGCTTTTCAGGCGGCATTGACAGCACCGGATCATCATCGGTTGAAACCCACCACCTTTGTGGTGATACCTGATGCACAGCGTGAAGCATTTGGGGAGCTGTTGTCTCAGGCACTGGTCGATCTGGGTGAAACTGAAACGGCACAGATTGAACGGGTCAAGAATCATCCATTCCGTGCGCCACTATTGGTGCTGGCTTTAACGCGTTTGCAAGATCATCCTAAAGTTCCACATTTTGAACAGATTCTCAGTTCAGGTGCCGCCATACAGAATTTTCTGTTATCACTCCAGGTTCAGGGTTTCTCGACCATGTGGCGCAGTGGTGCTGTAGTCGAATCTGGCCTGTTTAAGCAGGCATTAGGAATTTCAAAAGACGATCTGGTCTCGGGTATTATTTATATTGGCACTGCAGCAAAAGCAATTCCAGCACGCGCAGAGATTCAGACCAGTAATTTTGTAAGTTATTGGAATCAGAACGGTTAATTTGCACGGTATAACAGGGTATTAAAAAATAACATGTCAGAATTAAATTTTTCAGCACTGGTCGAGCCGGTTGCAGTCGATCATAAGACCGCTTTAAGAGTCACGGTGTTGGGTGGGGGCAGTTTTGGTACCGCAATGGCCAATACTGCAGTGCGTAATGGTTGCAATACCATGATCTGGATTCGTGACGAAGCAGTTGCGGCAGATATTAATGCCACGCATATCAATAAACGCTATTTGCCAGATTTTAAGTTAGAAGAAAATCTGCTGGCGGTGTCAGACCTAGAACAGGCTGTGCGTGATCGAGATATTATTTTAGTCGCTATTCCGAGCCATTCTTTCCGGGATGTCTTGCAGCAAATCAAACCTTTTATTACGTCACAAGCCGTGATCTCGCTGACCAAGGGCATTGAAGCCAAAACCTTTAGTTTCATGAGTGATATCATTCGTGAAGTGTTGCCTGAAGTGCCTTATGGCGTGTTATCAGGACCGAATCTGGCCAAAGAAATTGTGGCAGGACAGCCAGCAGGAACCGTGATTGCCAGCCAATCCGAGCTGGTGCGTTATGCGGTACAACAAGCCTTACATAGTGCATTGTTCCGCGTATTTGCCAGTGATGATGTGCATGGGGTAGAACTCGGGGGCGCATTAAAAAATATTTATGCTGTCGCGATGGGTATGGCAGCAGCATATAACGTGGGTGAAAATACCAAGAGTATGATCCTGACCCGTGCTTTGGCTGAAATGAGCCGTTTTGCGGTAAAATTGGGCGCGAATCCGCTGACTTTCCTCGGGCTTTCCGGTGTGGGTGATTTATTTGCGACTTGTAGCAGTCCGCTGAGTCGTAATTATCAGGTTGGTTTTGCCTTGGGCAAAGGCAAGACTTTGGAGCAGGCTACTACTGAACTGGGTCAAACTGCAGAAGGGATCAATACCATCGTACAGGTCAAGGCGCGTTCCGAAGAACTGGATGTCTATATGCCAATTACTTCTGCCTTGTATGATGTGATTTTTGAAGGTGCACCACCACTCAGCATTGCATTGTCATTGATGAAAAACGGTCATCGCAGTGATGTGGAATTTGTCTTGCCACATCATCAAGTCTGATCTATAACACAAAGGGACTGTATGTGAATTGTCATATTGGCCAGTTATCATGCAGGCAAAAGAAAATAAGGAAACCCAATGCAACTGACTTTAGTGCGACATGGTGAGGCTGCTCCACCAGTCAATGGCAATGATAGCAAGCGTCCATTGACGGAGCGTGGTCATCAGCAGGCTGAGCAAACTGCACAGTTCTTAAAAAATATGATTAAACCTGAAGTATTTGTGGTCAGTCCCTTATTGCGTGCGCAGGAAACCCTGGCCCATCTGCAGCAGTATTTTCAAGATGTGCCGGTGGTGATCTGTAATGCGATTAAACCCGATGATGATGCCAAGGTCGCGGTTGAATGGTTGTCGCAACTGCCTTATGAATCGATTGCCGTGGTGTGTCATATGAATGTGGTGGCGCACATTTCTTCTATTTTGCTGGCGGAGTCTTTTCATCCCTATGCATTGGCAGAAGCACGTATCTATGCGCAGCCAGTCATTGCCGCGGGTTTGTCGACAACAGTTAAAAGTTTTATTCCTACATTATAAAAACCAATTAAAACGGTAGTACACAATCGATGTTGTATTTATGGATGCCTGAGGCCAATGGGGTTTGGCAATGGTCAACTGGGGAATTCTGGAATACTGCGGAAACACTTGAGCAGTTGATTCAGGAGATCCAGGCTCATCATGGTGAAGAAGCAGTAGTGTTTTTCCCGAGCCGTCATGTGCAAATTTTGCAGCAGACTTTGCCCAAGAGCCAATATAAAAAAATGGGCAATGAGGGCATCAAGTATCTGCTTGAAGAATATGTGGTGCTGCCCGTCGATGCCATGAAAGTGCTGCATCATTTTCAGCAGCCTGATCAGGTCAGTATTATGGGGATTGCGAATTCGACCCTCGAGACCTTGCAGTATTCTCTCAACCTGATTCCCGTCAAGCTGGCGGCTTTGCTGCCAGACTTTTTGGTACTGCCAGTTCCTGAAGCCAATCAGCGGGTGATTACCCAAATTGGTGGGCGCTTGTTGGTACGAGAGGCAGAATATATCGGCCAGTCGCTGGATGATCTGAGTCTGTATCTGGATTATCAGCCCAAAGATTTGCATTATAAAGTTAGTAGTCTGAATCAGGATCAGTTAAGTAGCCTAGAAGCACTGGTCACACAGGAGCAGTTAGAATCTTTTCAGTATGTCCTTCCTGTATTGAAAAAACCCAAACAACATGCGTTTAATGTATTGCCCAAAGCTAAATCTGAAGGTGCCATTTCCGGTTACTGGAAAGCATGTGCAGCTGTATTTCTGGGCATATTAGTCTTACAGTTTAGTTATGATGCGGTGCGCTGGTATCAATATAAAAAAGTGGCAAATCAGACCGCTGCACAGGCCGTTGATCAGTTCAAGTACTGGTTTGGGCAAAATTATCCGGTCACTGAGCAGAATATCAAAAGCCAGTTTGAAGGGCAGTTGCGTCAAAGCCAGATCGCCGATACACAGGCATTACAGCTGATTAGTCGGATTGGACCAGTCTTGATGCAGAACCAGATTGTGGCACAACGGATCAATTATGATGCGTCTGTGTTGAGTATGGAGCTCAAGGCCAATTCATCAGATACGCTAAATGCATTGACCAAGCAATTGGGTCAGCAAGGCTTTAAAGTGGAGCTGGGGAATATTCAGGCCAGCGGAACAGGTGCAATTGGGCTGGTGAGGGTGCAATAATGAAAGCCATCGAAGCGCTACAAAATCGCATGGATCAGTCTTTTGAAAAAATGAGTGATTATCTGGACAGTCTCTCGGCACGTGAACGGGTATTGGTGATTTTTACCACTATTTTTGTAGTTGTGGCTGCGGTCAGTTCAGCACTCTGGTATATGCATCAGGCAGCAGACACCCAGCAGAAACGTTTAAATCAGCTGAAAGATACCATTGTCTGGATGCAAAGTAATGCAGTCACCATGAAACCTGCTGGAGACATGCAGCTGGATGCCGCAGAGAAAGTACAGCGGGTGGCACA
The DNA here is from genome assembly GCF_013419125.1 of Acinetobacter sp. YH12102. NCBI lineage: Bacteria > Pseudomonadati > Pseudomonadota > Gammaproteobacteria > Moraxellales > Moraxellaceae > Acinetobacter > Acinetobacter sp. YH12102. Next base: position 121,278 of record NZ_VPAS01000004.1, read on the forward strand.
GCAACAAGGTCTTTCGGTTGCATCCCAGCAAATAGATGGAAAAATTCAATTGGCAGTCATGCATGAAAATTATGCAGTTTTGGCAAACTTCCTGACTCAACTGGCACAAATGGGTCTAAGTGTTGAGAAAATGGAACTAAATAATGAAGCAGGACAGATTAAATTAACCGCGACCGTGCAATAAACGGTAAAAATAAAGATTTGCAAAGCATGGTTTTTTTGTCAGCCTATGCCTATAATATGCCGACTTAAAAAGCAGTAGACTTTTCTAGATATGTTGTATTCTCTAGCCCGCCCTTTGTTGTTTTCTTTAGCACCAGAGCGTGCACATGAGCTGACACTATCACTATTAAAATCATCCCATAAAATGGGCTTGATGCGTCAAAATGTTGCTGCGAAACCTGTGACTTGTATGGGAATCGAATTTCCCAATCCAGTAGGTCTTGCGGCAGGTTTAGACAAAAATGGTGCTTATATTGACGCCCTTGCTGGTCAAGGTTTTGGTTTTATTGAAATTGGCACCATTACCCCGCGACCGCAAGCCGGCAATCCCCATCCGCGGTTATTCCGTTTGCCACAGGCCAAAGCCATTATTAACCGTATGGGTTTTAATAATGAGGGTGTAGATCAGCTGGTGGAAAATGTCAAAGCTGCCAAATTTAAAGGCATTCTCGGCATCAATATCGGTAAAAACGCTGATACTCCGGTAGAAAAAGCAGTAGATGATTACCTTATTTGTTTAGAAAAAGTCTATAATTATGCGTCTTACATTACCGTCAATATTTCTTCTCCCAATACCAAAAATCTGCGCAGTTTACAAAGTGGTGATGCGCTGACCGAACTGCTTGAAACATTGAAAAACCGTCAACTTGAATTGGCGCAGGAATACCAGCATTATGTACCTTTGGTCCTTAAAGTAGCGCCTGATCTGGACGAAACCGATATTGCCTTTATTGCCAAGCAGTTACTGCAATTCAAGATTGATGGTCTGATCGTGACCAATACCACACTGTCACGTGAAGGGGTGGAAGGTCTGGCGCATGCAGAGGAGGCAGGTGGTCTATCTGGCGCGCCAGTCTTTGAGAAAAGTACCGCATGTCTGGCTGCATTTGCTCAGGTGTTAAAAGGACAAATTCCCTTGATTGGTGTGGGTGGTATTCTTTCAGGCGCAGATGCTGTTGCCAAGAAACAGGCAGGTGCCAGCCTTGTACAAGTTTATAGTGGCCTCATCTATACTGGACCTGAACTTGTAAAAGATTGTGTAGACGCACTTTAAATCCTATGAATGCCATTGATATCTTTCTGCTGATTATCTTGCTCATTGGAGGGCTCAACGGTTTGCGTCAAGGATTTATTAAAGCCTTTGCGAACTTAGTGGGATGGATCTTTGCCCTGATTGTTGCGGCAAAATATTCAACGCTACTTGCGCCGTCTATGGTTGCTCTGAGTACAGATCCAGTCGTACAAAAGATAGCAGCCTTCGCCTTTATCGTCCTGTTAATTGTGGTTCTGACCTGGATCGTCACTGCGCTTTTAAACCGTATTTTAAAGAGTCTTAAACTGGGTCCGCTTAACCGTCTGGCAGGTGGTGTCTTTGGTAGCCTGAAAGGCTTGCTGATTGTGCTGATTACCATGCAAGGCATTGGCCCGTGGGTAGAAAGCTCACCGCACTGGAAACAGTCCAAGTTTATTCAAGCCTTATTGCCTTATGCGCCTTGGGCGACTCAAATGTCGAAAGACGCCGCGAATGGTGCACTACAACATATCAAGCCTGAAGGGACATCGAAACCTTCAGCTGTATCATCTGAAACATCGTCCAAATCTGGAGCTGCAGATGAGTCTACAAATAATCCTTTTTATTAATCCTAGCTTGTCTGCGAGGTTGCTATGTGTGGAGTAGTTGGTATAGCTGGTAAATCACCCGTTAACCAAATGTTGTTTGATGCATTAACGATGTTACAACATCGTGGACAAGATGCAGCTGGGATCGTGACATGTGATGAAGGGCGTCTGTTCCTTCGTAAAGACAATGGGATGGTGCGTGATGTATTTCATACCCGTCATATGCGTGCCTTGAAAGGAAATTACGGGATTGGTCATGTGCGTTATCCAACAGCCGGTTCATCGAGCAGTGCAGAAGCACAGCCATTTTATGTGAACTCGCCGTATGGAATTACCTTGGCGCATAACGGTAATTTGACCAATGCCGAAGAAATTCACGATGACCTGTTCAAAACTGACTTGCGTCATATGAACACGGATTCTGATTCAGAAGTGCTGCTAAACGTGCTAGCGCATGAATTGCAAAAACATGGCAAATTGGTGCCGACTTCGGAAGATATTTTCCATGCGGTAACACGTGTGCATGAGCGTTGTAAAGGCGCTTATGGTGTGGTAGCAATGATTACCGGACAAGGTCTGGTGGGCTTCCGTGATCCGAATGGTATCCGTCCACTGATTTACGGTTCACGTGAAACTGAACAGGGCATGGAATATATCATAGCTTCTGAATCGGTTGCGATTACTGCGCTGGGCTTCAAAGTTGAGCGTGATATTCAGCCAGGTGAAGCGGTATTTATCGATTTACAAGGTAATTTCTTTACCAAGCAATGTGCGAGCAATCCTGAATATCGTCCATGTATTTTTGAATATGTGTATTTTGCCCGTCCGGATGCCATTATTGATGGAATCTCGGTGTATAAAGCACGTCTGAAAATGGGTGAGAAGCTGGCGCAAAAAATTCTGCGCGAGTGGGGTGAAGAGCATGATATCGATGTGGTGATTCCGATTCCGGATACTTCACGTACTTCTGCATTGGAACTTGCCAATATGCTGGGTGTGAAATTCCGTGAAGGTTTCATGAAAAACCGTTATATCGGTCGTACTTTTATTATGCCAGGTCAGCAACTACGTAAAAAATCGGTACGTCAAAAACTGAACCCGGTTGAGCTTGAATTTAAGGGTAAAAACGTACTATTGGTCGATGACTCGATTGTGCGTGGTACGACCTGTAATGAAATTATCCAGATGGCACGTGATTCTGGTGCGAAAAAAGTCTTCTTTGCTTCCGCAGCACCGATGGTGAAATATCCAAACGTGTACGGTATCGATATGCCGGCAAAATCAGAGCTAATTGCCTCAGATCGTAGCGTTGAAGAAATTCGTGAAATTATTGGTGCAGACCGTTTGGTGTTCCAGGATCTGGAAGATTTAAAAGATGCAGTTCGAACCACCAAAGTGCCAGATCTGAAAGATTTTGACTGTTCGGTATTTGACGGCGTTTATGTCGCAGGTGGTATTGATGCGCAGTATCTGGATGATCTACAGCAAAAACGTAGTGACAGTGCCATGAAAGAAGGGAATTACATCGATGTGAATATCGATGCAGCTTCTGTGGATTTAACTGGCGTACGTGAAGTCTAAGCGCTTAAAATCATCATGAAAAAGCGGGAATTTCCCGCTTTTTTGTTTTATGATGAACCCATTGAAAATAATCTTAACTAGGGTTCTACATTGCGCAACGTAGGATATGATTTTATAAAAAACAAGAATATCGTATTGCCTGTAAGCTTCTGCTTGATTGCTGTGCTGTTAACTATTTTTATTATCAATACCGTTGTTGGTCTATTCGTTTTTTATGTTGATTCTACCCAGTCTATTTTCTGGCATATGCTCAGTCCTTATCTGATTGCGTTGCTGTTATGTGTGATGCTGATCTCGGTCATCTATGAATTTTATCTTTTCCGGAATGGCGGTTATTCGCTGGCAAAACAGATGGGTGCGCGCCGTCTCAGCCCGATGGAAAGTATTCCTGAGGAAAGTGCGGCACTGCAAATTACCCAGCAGCTGGCCGATACCTTTTTAATTGAACCTCCGGCGGTGTATGTACTGCCCGATGAAGTTGGAGTTAATACGCTGACGGCGGGTTTTAGCCCGCGAGATACCGCGATTATTCTGACTTGGGGTGCGGTACAAACTCTGGATAAAGTCGAGCTGTATGGTTTACTCAGTCACGAATTTAATAAAATTCTGTCGGGTGAAACTGCGGAAAATACCCGCTTAAAAATTTTGTATAGCAGTTTAACCACCTTTAGCCAGTGGGGCAGCAAAATTGCCAAATCTGGTTTCTATCGAACTGATATTCGACGTGAAAATAAGTTTGAAACCTTTTATGTCGCAATTGGCGCAGTAATCTGGCTGATTGGCAGTTTGGGGGTATTGATCACACGCTTTATTAAATATATTTCACTGGGTGGACGCACTTTTAAGAATGACCAGAAAACTCGCCGCCTGATTCAAAATGATGCCAATATCCAGACTTTACTCAGAATTCATGTGCATCATTCCGGTTCGCAAATCTATAGTGAATATGCCGAATCCATTTCCCATATGTGTTTTGCCAATTCCTTGAGTCCGCAAAACTGGTTGAATATTCACCCAAATATTAATCAACGAATTTATGAATTAAATCCTGCCCTGATTCAGGATTTGCAGCTCGAGAACTTGAAGAAACTCAAGAATCAGCCTTTATTCAGTTTATTTCGTTCTCTGGAAGAAGTGGTGCCCGAGACTGCGATGAGCTGGAGTTCGCCACAGCCTCTGCCGTTGTTGCGTCTATCTCCAATCAGCTTTGCAATTAAAGATGCGATCAAGCCACTGAATCCAGAGCTGCGGCTGAGTATGCCGCGTCCGGAGTTGCTTGAACGTGCATTGCAGACGGCGACCGGCTCGCGTGAAGTCATGGTTGCCATTTTGATGATTCGTCAATATCGTGAATTTATTCCGACTGAGGCTGAAGTGAGCCGCGCCATTGTAGATTCACTGCTGAATCTGGATGGGCGGGTGCATATTTCGATTTTCCAGCAAGCCTGCAAGAATATTGGCGGGATGCCCACCACAGTTGCACGTCAGTTTTTGATGAAACTGGCACGAATTATTCAGGAAGATGGTGAAATTGGCTTGCTTGATGCCTTATTGCTGGAATGTGTCAAATATGAGCTGAATCTATTGCCCGCACATATTCCAACAGCTTTGGATGAAGTTAAGCCCCAGATTGTGCGTCTGATTGATGCCTTGTTGCATGTGCAGCAGATTAATAGCGGAAACCAGCTTGAGGTTCGCGAACGCATTTTAAACCGGATTTTGTCGGCTCGAGAATTGGACTTATACAATGAAATTTCTGATGAGCCGATTGATCTGGCGGAAATTCTGAATGATATTTCGGGGCTTTTACTGCGTGAACGTCTCGGGATTTTGGGGATCGCAGAAGCCTGTTTGTGGAGCGACCGTATTGTGACTCAGGACGAACTGGATGTGATGGAACTGCTTTATTGGCGCTTGGGTTTTGAGGCAGAGCAGATTATTCAACAAATGTTGAAGAAAAACAGTTTAACCATTATGTAAAAAAGAAGATAACAATTCACAGTTTGAAACTGCATCTGTTATAACAGAGGCAGTGATTTAATTGCGTATTAAAAGTACAGTTTTTAGCAGGCAGATCGACTTTGTATTAGAATCCATCAGGATAAAAAAGAAAAGCGGAAAAAGTTCGGCAAAGTAGAGGCAATCCGGCTAAAATGTTCAGCCTGAAATTGGTGATGATGAAAAGATGATAGGGCATCAGCGTGACATACTGGCAACATTAGGAATTGATCTCTGGATTCCTAGGGACAGCGCATGTCAGCCACATCAGGTCTCGATCTGGCGTGATCAGGCTGCACCAGAATTTCACAGTGACATTGTCTTGCCTCAGTCCAAGCAGCCCGAGGTATTTACAGATCTATCAATTCCTGAGCCGGTTATTCAGCCCGAAGCTGAAGTCATGCCTGTGGTATCAGTGCCCACGCCAGTACTGGTTCAGGAACAGCGTGAAATCATACAAATTCTGCCATTTAGTTTGCAGATTTTAAGTCTGGCCCATTGCAGTATTGTGATTGATGCGACTGCAATGACTGAAGAAACCCAGAATTTATGGACGAATATCCAGCGTGCAGTGGTCAGCGAGTTTTGTGAGCTGAACTGGCCATTTCCTTGGGCCAATGTTCAGGATGGGCGCGGTGTGGACTCTTATATTCAGGGTTTTCTCGATGGGATGAGTGCCGAGAAAAATATTATTTTTTTGGGAACTGTACCTTATATTTCAAATAGTAAAATAATCCAGTTGGCTTCTTTACAGGAAATGCTAGATCAGCCAATTCTGAAAAAACGTTTATGGCAGTTTATGCAAAATAGGTCTGCCAGCTTGAAATAATATGAGTTTGGAATAAAAAATATGAAACAAAAAGTGGTTGTATTTAGTCAGATCGATGCTGATATTCAAAATAAACTTGAACAACATTATGATGTCGCTTATATACAACCCAAGTTAGGCGATGTGAACCGGCAGCTTTTGCAGGAGGTTCAGGATGCCGATGGCATGATTGGTGCAGGTCGATTGCTGAATCGTGACAATCTGGCGACTGCCACCCGGCTTAAAGTCATTTCTAGTGTCAGTGTCGGTTATGACAACTATGAACTTGATTATTTAAATGAAAAAAATATCTATCTCAGCCATACCCCGCATGTACTGACTGAAACCACGGCAGATCTGGCTTTTACATTGTTGATGTCTGCGGCACGTAAAGTGGCTTATCTGGATCACTGGACCAAACAAGGACAATGGCAGCGTACTGTCGGTGAAGCACAATTTGGTCTGGATATTTTTGGAAAAACTTTAGGTATTATCGGTCTGGGTCATATTGGAGCTGCAGTTGCACGTCGTGGTTTTTATGGTTTCAATATGAATATTTTGTACCATAACCGCCGTGAAAAACCAGAATTGGCCCAAGGCCTGAATGCACAGTATTCTGACTTAGATGAACTATTACAGCGTTCCGACTTTGTCGTTATTGCGGTTGACTTAAATGCTGATTCTAAAGCGCTGATTGCAGCGGCTGAGTTGGAAAAAATGCAACCACATGCGGTATTGGTGAATATTTCACGTGGCTCAGTCATTGATGAGCAGGCTTTAATTGACGCTTTAAAAGCCAAGCAGATTTTTGCTGCCGGTCTCGATGTCTATCAGAAAGAACCTTTAAAAGAATCTGAATTATTTCAGTTGGACAATGTGGTTACATTGCCACATGTGGGTTCTGCGACGGCTGCAACCCGTAAAAAAATGGCCGAATTGGCCTATCAGAATCTGGTGGATGCTTTAGAAGGGCGAGTGCCACGCTATGTGGTTAATCCTGAGTTTCAATAATATTAAATAACATTTTCTTGCGTATATGCCCATTTTTCAATGCTATATTCAAGGCAGCTTAGAACAATAGATTTAGAGATTTTTCATTGAAACGATTGGCGTTGGCGTGTGGCTTAACGATGTGCATGGTGACAGGGCATAGCTCTAGCCATGATTTTAATCAAGCGACTGCACACTTTTCTGTGCCTGATATTGGTACAGGCGTGGGTTTACTCGATCAGCAAAAAGAAAGAATGATCGGTGAAAAAGTCTATCGCGAAGTGCATAAGCAAATGCCAGTCATGCAGAATCCATGGCTGGAAGACCAGCTGCTGTCGGTATTTTCTCATATTCTCAGTCAGACTCAGTTACAACAGCCCATTGGTTTGCTGGTGATTAATGATCCACAAATTAATGCTTTTGCTGTGCCGGGAGGGCTGTTTGCTCTTAATGCTGGTTTAATCAATTCAGCCCGAAATATGGATGAAGTGGCGGGGGTGATGGCGCATGAAATTGCACATGTCACACAACGTCATTACAGTCGCTCTCAAGATGCTTTTAAGGGGCAGGGTTTGCTGGCATTGGCCGGAATTCTGGTCGGGGCATTGGTGGCCTCTCAGGCGGATGGTGATGCGGGTGCTGCGGTGATGATGGGTTCGCAAGCCGCGTTGATGGATAAACAGCTGACTTATAGTCGTAATCAGGAGCGTGAAGCAGACCGAATTGGCATGCAATATATGTATCGTTCGGGCTATAACCCGCATAGTATGGCTGACTTCTTCGAAGTCATGCATCGCTCGACCAGTCGCTTAAGCTTCCTGCCGGATTTCTGGTTCACCCATCCACTGACGACTGAGCGTATGAGTGAAGCACGTTTGCGTGCCAATCAGCTGCCTGCGGTCAAACCTAAGCTGAATGATCAGGACTTTGAGATTATCAAATGGTATAGCAGGGTGCTGTCTCGCCAGACCAGTGAGGAGCAGCTCAGTTTGATGAATCGGCAGAATAATTTTGCCGGTCAGCTTGCTTTGGCTGCCTACCAGATACAGCAAAGTGATTTTCAGGCCGCACAGGCTGCTTTAGATCAGGCGAAAAAGCATAACCAGATGCATCCTTTATTGGTCTTGTTTCAGACTGATATTTACTTAGGTCAGAACCAGTTGAATGCAGCGTTGAAAAGTGTGGCTTCGGCAGCGCGGATCATGCCGGAAAACCGCGCACTCAATTATAAATATGCAGAAGTCTTGATTCGTGCCCAGCAACCTGATCAAGCTAAACAGATTGTACAAAAGTTTTTGAATGCCAATTCCCGCGATGTGAGTGGCTGGCGATTGATGCAGCTGGCGACCAATGCAGAGCCAGCATCGGCAATCAAGGCCGCCAATGTGCTGCGTTATCGTGCAGAAGTAGAATACTGGTCCGGTTATGAGGAAACCGCCATCAAGTCATTATTACATGCACAGCGTACAGCGAAAAATAATCAATCTTTATCGGCAACCATTAACCAACGCCTGAAACAGATGCAGCAGGCACGTCAATATAAAATTTAAGCCTTAGTCAGGTTTTAAGCTTTTTATATCAGGATGATATGGTCAGGATATACTGAATCGGGCTACAATCTTTTTTTAATGATCAGTGCGATTAAATCTGAAGCATGCTATGAAGAAAATATTATTGGGCATCTGTCTATTGGGGTGGAGTTATGCGGTATTTGCTGCGAGTGCTGTTGAGTATGTAGACGCGGTAGAGCGTATTAATGCTGACTATAAAAAGGAATCGCGTCAATTCTTGGGTGGTTTGAATCCGCAGCAACAAGGTTTTAGCGCAGCACAGAATTCACATTTTTGTAGTATTGTGCAACGTTATGCCGATCGCTTATATCAGGCGGCTGACCAAAATCGTGCCTATCTGGATCGTCAATTTCAGAAGATAACTAAACAGGATGTGATTATAGAAGTGAAATCTTCAAAAGAGATGCAATTGCTGAAACGTTATCAGGTTGACTGTTATTTGCAATAAGAATACGTTAAGAACTGTCTTTTATAAAAAGTCAGTTCAACGTTAAAGATCGAATATTAGAGAAGTGGGATTAAGCAAGTTTCGCTTTAATTTTAGCTGAAACTTGTGCAGGATCGGCGCGCCCGGCTATGAGCGGACGCAGAGAATTCATCACCTTACCCATATCTTTCATGCTAGTAGCTTCTTGCGCTGCAATCGTTTGCGCAATGATGGAATCAAGTTCTTCCTCAGTCATAGCTTCTGGTAGAAATTGAGATAACACCTCAACCTCGGCTTGTTCCTTACTAGCTAAATCTTCTCGACCAGCACCATCAAAGGCCTTGATCGATTCTTTACGTTGTTTAATTTGTTTTTCAATGACCGCAAGAACTTGAGCGTCGTCAAGTTCTTTGCGCTCATCGACTTCGATTTGCTTAATTGCCGCCTGTAGACCACGTATGACCGTCAGCTTGGACATTTCTTTGGCACGCATTGTTGCTTTCAAAACATCCGTGATTTGGTCTTTTAAAGTCGTCATTATTTAATCCAGGCAGTCAATCACAAATTAATCTTAGTAAAGGCGAGTCGTACGTACTGATTCACGCGCCAATTTCTTTTGGTAGCGTTTAACAGCAGCAGCTTTTTTGCGCTTACGTTCTTGAGTTGGTTTCTCGTAGAATTCACGCTTACGTACGTCAGCTAGAACACCCGCTTTTTCGCATGAACGTTTGAAACGACGGATAGCTACGTCTACTGGTTCGCCTTCTTTCAATTTAACTTGTGGCATGAAGAATCCTCATAAAGTTATGGATAAGATCGCAGGCCGAATGCCTGTGATCACAAGTGAAGGTCAGTATTTTACTCATTTACATCTCATACCACAAGCATATAATAGTGACTGCAATAGAATTGATACAGGTTATAGGCAGTTTAATGATCGTTTTAGGCTTGGAAACGTCGTGTGATGAAACAGGACTTGCGCTGTATGACAGCGAGTTGGGTTTACGCGGGCAGGTGCTTTATAGCCAGATTAAACTGCATGCAGAATATGGCGGTGTGGTTCCAGAGCTGGCGTCACGTGATCATGTGCGTAAACTGATTCCATTAATGAATGAATTATTGGAGCAAACTGACGTCAAAAAATCGGAAATTGATGCCATTGCATATACGCGTGGGCCAGGTTTAATGGGCGCATTAATGACAGGTGCGTTGTTTGGTCGAACTTTGGCCTTTGCACTGAACAAACCGGCAATTGGTGTTCATCATATGGAGGGGCATATGCTCGCACCATTATTGTCTGAAACAGCGCCAGAATTTCCATTTGTGGCGCTGTTGGTCTCTGGTGGGCATTCACAGCTGATGGCAGCCTATGGTATTGGCCAGTATGAATTGCTGGGTGAATCGATTGATGATGCAGCCGGAGAAGCATTCGATAAAGTGGCGAAAATGATGGGTCTGCCCTATCCAGGTGGGCCAAACATTTCCAAACTGGCTGAACAAGGCAATCCTGCTGCTTTTGCTTTCCCACGTCCAATGCTCCATCAAGGGCTGGAATTCTCATTTAGCGGTTTAAAAACTGCTGTATCTGTACAAATGAAAAAACTGGGTGATGAAAACCGTGATGCAGATATTGCAGCAAGTTTTCAGGAAGCTATTGTCGATACCTTGGTGAAAAAGTCAGTTAAAGCATTGAAACAGACGGGCTTGAAGCGTTTAGTGATTGCCGGTGGTGTCAGTGCCAACAAACGCTTACGTGAGCGTTTAGAAGCAGATTTAGCCAAAATTAAAGCGACTGTTTATTATGCAGAACCGGCACTTTGTACTGATAATGGCGCGATGATTGCCTTTGCCGGTTATCAGCGTTTAAAAGCAGGCCAACAGGATGGCTTGGCGGTGACGACGACACCACGTTGGCCAATGACGGAATTAACCAATCCTGCGGAAGTATAAATTCAGCTTGACAGAAAGAGGCTTAGGCCTCTTTTTTATTATTAATTCTTTAATGAAAACTTATGAAACGATGTGTTGTGAATATTTATTTTTATAGCTGTTATAAGATAAATACACGCTATTAAATACAGAAAAATAGTTTAATACTTCCAATTTTATATTACTCATATTTTGGCAAATGTGGAGCAGGGGTTACTTCGGATGGAGAATATAAATTTTAAAAGTTTTCAGGATGCTGGGCAGGCAGTATTACAGTTTCTGCATCAGCATTTTGGCTTTAATTTATGGATGATCACCCGAGTAGAAGCTAAGGACTGGATTGTGCTGCAAAGTGAAGATCATGGCTACAATGTACAAGCTGGACAGGTTTTTCAATGGGCCGACTCTTTCTGTTCTCATATGGTGGCAGGTAAAGCACCTAAAATTGCCCCTCGTTCTGAAGATATTCCGCTTTATGCGACTGCACCGATTAACCAGCAGGTGAGTATCAAGGCTTATATTGGTCAGCCTTTAATCAATGAAGATGGTAGTCTGTTTGGAACACTGTGTGCGATTGATCCGGAAATCAAATCCGAAGCGATTCTTCAGGATATGGGAATGGTCGAGTTATTTGGCCAACTACTGAGTTCGATTTTGCAGGCGGAACTGCGTCAAAGCGAGCAGATCAGACAACATGAATTATTGCAGGAAGAAGCCAGTAAAGATGAGTTAACAGGATTATATAACCGGCGTGCCTGGAAAAAACTGCTATGGGCAGAAGAAGAGCGCTGCAAACGATATGGTCATCCTGCTGCTGTATTATTTATTGACCTGAATGACCTCAAAAAAGTCAATGACAGCCTAGGGCATGATGAAGGAGATAAGCTGCTTCAGAAAGCGGCTCAGGTGCTCCGGGAAAATGTACGGATTAATGATATTGTCGCCCGTCTGGGTGGAGATGAGTTCGTAATTCTGAGCATTGAAAATGATGAGTCTAGTAATGTGAGTCTGCTTGAACGTTTGATCGAAGCGTTTAGCACGGCAAACATCGGAGCAGCAATTGGTATGGCAATGCGCCATCCAGCGCATAGTTTATTTGAAGCACTCGCACAAGCGGATAGGAATATGTTTGAGTATAAACGTCTGAATAAAGTAACATAATTTTTCAAGATATTGAAATATAATGGGTAAAATTATTTTTTAGATTGTAAACGGGTTAAGTAGAGTAATAAAAACACAGCCATTTATGGCTATATAAATAGCCCAACATCAAAATTATTGTTCTCTTTGTTGTTAGGCTATGGGTATTTATTTGAATAGGCCTTGGCTTAAATTGTTAAGCATGCCATTCATGACTGCCATGCTGGCATTGGTACAGTTTTCTACAAACTTATCTTTTAGTTCTTTGTTTTTGCGGGCTTCAATCTCACACTTTTGTACGACTTTTTGTGCTTCTTCAAGATGTCCAGCATAATATTCTTGTGTCTTAACTTGGCTGCATGCTGTCATTAGTGTTATCACGCAAGTGATTAATAATGTTGTTTGGATTTTCATTGCCTAAACCGTTAATTTAAATATAAAAAATGAAAAGCTAGTCTAAAGTAAAAGTTGCTTAAAAAAACAATCCTTTACACTAAAGTCTAGCTTTTTAAGTATATTTAAATAATTGTAATACATTGTTTTTTTATATATTTAACAACACAATTACTTTTGCCGGAAAATCGCTTTTCTAGGAGGATGATACATTTTAATGGTTTGCCATATAGAGCTGATTTTAACGCTTAGTTTACAAATATGATGCATTTTGTTACAGATAATGTTTCTTATTTATTCGACTAAAAAATTACTCAAGCCTAAGACTGATCAGCAAGAACAGCAGGCTAGCCGCTCATTTTTTCATGATCTATGTCATTTAATATTTACATTAAATTTACAGAAATAACAGTTCCTTTAATGAATGATGAAACGTGCCAAACAGAAGCAGTGCCAAGAAAAAATATCAATCGGCAGTTATAGCGTTTGGCTGTTCACTTTTGAGATGGTTAATCTTTAGTAATAATCAAATAAAAATGCATAGAAATTTAGGGAATAAATTTTATGAAAAAGCCGATTTCTCTATTCGGATTCGCTGTTGTCTCGGGTTTACTTAGTGCCTGTGGCGGCGCAAGCGGCAGTGATTCAGATCGTGCTGCAGTGACCACGCCTCCAAATGTTCCTAAGGAAAGCATTTCCCCTGAACTTTCAAAAGAGTTTATCCCTTTTGAAAATCAGAAAATCTTAGATAAAATTCGCGATAAAATTTCTGGAAATAGCGGTAATGATACCGACTATAACGTTGCCTTGGGTCACATGATTGGTGAGGTATTTGGAGATTATCCCTATGGCCGCACTGGCCGTATCATCAAGATCTATAATCTGGGTATAAACAGTATTAAATATCCAAATCTGATCTGTTCGGAAGTAAATACCAATGGTGCGGTTAAGACGCTGAAATTAAAAGACAATAAAGACAATTGTGTGGTTCTGGATAAAACCTATCGTAAAGGTTCGAGCATCACTCAGACCGTAAATGGCGACACTACCACTTTAACTTTCACCAATGTCCGCTATGGCTCAAATGTAGATTTTAATCTCAAGGATGATTATCTGATTTCTGGCACGATTGTGCATCGTAAAAGTAAAGATGCATTAGGGCAATCCGAGTTTTATCAAATCGATCAATTAGAATTTCAGCGTATAGCAGAGACGGATCAGGCCGGCGCTTCGGGTGCGGAATTTAACAGCAAGAGTAAGGAGTATTTGCAGGTAAGAAATTATCGTTATAGCCTAGTCGATGATTATGGTCGTGAGAGCAAAGGTATCCGTACCTTAAGCAGTCGTGGCACGATTATCGGTCAGCCTGCTCTGGCAGATTATCGTTACAGTTTTGACTTTGATACCACCACACCATTCAAGATGGATGAAACTGTATTAAATAATTATAAGCATTTGTCAAAAGAGGGTGTACTGAAAATTACTGACCGTTATGATCAGGTGATTGAAGTGAAACAGAAGCAGCCTGAATCGTTAAAGGCCACCGTTTATTTTAATGGTAGCGAGATTGATGACTTGTTCTGGTCTACGATTATTGGTGATAAAAACTAAGATTGAGGTGAGTAAAAAGCTCCGTACTGGCGGAGCTTTTTATTTTTTGAGTAGTAATAATTTACAAAGAGTTTAACTGCTGCGACCCAATCCAGTGCTTGGAAAACTGATACGCGGCACGTCCCGAACGTTGACCGCGTGCCTGACACCAGCGCAAGGCTTCGGCTCGGGTTTCCGGGGCCAATTCCATCTCAGCCTTTTTAAGATAATGCTCTACAATTTCCAGATATAAATTCTGATCCATTGGATAAAAAGACAGCCATAAGCCGAAACGGTCAGATAGCGAAATCTTCTCTTCAATTGCTTCCTGAGGATGTAGCTCAGTATATTGCGGAACATCGACCCGGGTGACAGGCGTATTTTCATGCATAAATTCTGGCAGTAAATGGCGGCGGTTACTGGTCGCATAAATCACAAAATTACTCGAACCCGATTGCAATGAACCATCTAATACACTTTTTAAACTGCGATAATTTTCATCTTCTGCATTAAAGGCCAGATCATCACAATAGACAATAAACTTTTCAGGACGGTCTGCAATCAGTTTTTGAATTTCCGGAAGTTCTGACAAGTCATCGCGTTCAATCTCAATCAGGCGTAAACCTTGCGCTGCGTATTCGGTCAGCAGAGCACGAACGATAGAGGATTTACCGGTACCACGCGAACCAGTCAGCAAGACATCATTGGCAGGCAAGCCATTTAAGAACTGTAAAGTATTCTGGATGACTTTTTCTTTTTGTCGCTCAATCCCTTTTAAATCGGCCAGTTCCATCTGTCTAAGCTGATGAATGGGCTTGAGTTCACCCTGTTGCCATTTATAGGCATGTGCAGAAAAATCAGGAGCATGTTTCAGCTCGGGTAGGCTTTGCTGAAGTTGCAGCAGAACAGTCGAAAGGGTATTCAAGATATTGTCAGGTAACTCAATTTTCGCCATGATCTCAGCATTACAGATTTAAAATTATGTCTAGGATACTATCACCCTAAAATTCACAGTCAAAGCCTGAAAAGTGTGATAATTTGCTTAAAGCAGAGAATTTTCGCTATTGTTGTTATGAACAGATCGGTGCATATTTTCTACGCAGTGCAAGATGAATGAAAAATACAATATAGGGAAGAAGGCAGATGCTGTTTAAAGATTTTACTCAGGACATTAATCCACATCAGGCCTATCGTATTAAAAAACTCAAGCAGCAGCTGCAACAAGCTGAGTCCTATGAGGAATGGAAATATATTGCGCTAAAAATAGATGAAGAATCCGGGGCGCAAGAATGGAAATTCGACAATAGTTCTCCCTATTTTGATGCAGAAGTTATTGCGCATCGTTTGGGTAAATTAAGACGCTATAGACAACAGAAACGTACCCACGACCTGATGTATATTCTGCGCGAAGGTCTAAGCTACGATATCGCCAATATTGCCCATCCTTTATTGTTCACCGAAGCCTATGTCGGCACCAAAAGAATTATTGAAGATTATGTGGAGCAGGTTAGTCAGGGGCTGGCACATATCGCTTCAACAGACTGTAGCTGTTTAAATATTGAAGAAAAAATTGAATTTTTTAAAGGCTGTCAGCGTGCCTATGGTCAGCCGGCCCTGATGTTTTCCGGTGGCTCGACCTTGGGTCTGTTTCATACCGGCGTTTGTAAGGCTATGATGGAGCAGGATTTATTGCCAAAGGTCATGTCGGGTTCTAGTGCAGGTGCCATCATGACGGCAATGCTGGGTGTATCCAAATCCTCGCAGTATGTCGATCTCTTGAAGGGACATAATTTCTTTCATGAGGCGTTTCATTTCCGAACCATGAGTGAATTGCTGAAAGGCAATGGAGGTCTGGCAGATGTCAAATATCTGAAAAAATTTCTGGTCGAAAATTTAGGCGATCTGACCTTTGAAGAAGCACTCAAAACCTCAGGTCTGCATATCAATATTGCTGTTGCCCCTTATGATTCAGCACAGGATGCCCGTATTTTAAATGCCTATACTTCTCCGGATGTGCTGGTCTGGAGTGCGGTCTTGGCCTCTTGTGCAGTCCCTATTCTGTTTCCGCCAGTACGTTTGACCAGTAAGCGTTATGATGGTGAATATACCCCTTATATGGGAGCAACACGTTGGGTCGATGGCAGTGTACGCAGTGATTTTCCACAGGAAAAAATGGCCCGGCTGTACAATATCAATTACACCATCGCCAGCCAGGTCAATCCGCATATCGTGCCATTTATGCAAGATGATGTCGCACGTTTCCGCAAAGGTACCTTAAGCTGGCCACAACGGATTGTACGCCGTCAGGGTGCGGTGATTACCAAAGGAATGATGGATTTTGCCCGGGAACATGCCGGAAGCTTGCCACCTGTACGCCGCATACTCGATCACGGCTATGGGGTGGTCGATCAGCGTTATTATGGCGATGTGAATATTGTCGGTAAATATAGCCTGCGCCACTATAGCTATATGCTGCAAAATCCACGGCCCTATCTCTTTAAAATCTTGCAGCGCGAAGGCGAACGGGCCACTTGGCCAAAAATTTCCTTAATCGAGACTCAGGAACGGGTGGGGAAAACTATTCAGCATTGTCTGGAACTGCTAAATTATCAATATACTGCTGATCCAAAGCCTGAATATATTGCAACCACTTAATTTAGATCATCTTGATACTTTCGATTTTCAACCAAGAACCAAAACCCGCAGTCTGGGTTTTGGCCGACGCCTGTATTATGCTGCGGGTCAGCCCGCATTCTGGCTAAAAACTCAAGTGTCGACTAAATCTGACAGCTCAATATCATCTCCGCATGCAGAGCTGGGCTGGCAGCAGGAGCTGAATTTTTATCAAACGCATAGCCGTTCGAGTGATCTGAACTTTTTCCTTCCCCATCAAATTATTCAACAGCCATTCACCATTCAACATGAACAATTTGAACAGGCTTTGATTCTGGTCGATGCACCAGCACATTTTCAGATCATGCCAGATCAACTTTCTGTAACGCAGATTCGACAACATTTGCTGCAAGCGGTAGAACCTTTACTCTGCCTGCAACAGCTGGGCTATTTACATGCGGATTTAAAGCGGGAGCATTTTGTTGATGCTCAGGGCAGGGTATGTCTGCTTGATTTTGAACAAGTGCAAGCTCTGGATCAGAAAGTGGATGAGCTGAATGCCACACCACGTTATATGGCACCGGAATTATTCCAAGGAAAAGCCAAAAGCTTGCAGAGCGAAGTTTATGCTTTGGGCGTGATTTTTTATGAATGGCTGAGTGGACAGCGCTTGCAGGCAACTGACTATCTGGATTGGGCGTTTTTACATTGTCAGCGCCTAAAAGTTGAGTTGCCTGAACAAATTCAGATTTTTGAAAAGTTGTTAGCGCTGATGCTAGGCAAGCAAAAACAGCATCGGTTGGCAGATTTTAAAGCGGTTAAACACTACTTAGTGACTGAAATCGAATGAGAAAAATACAATAAAATCGGGATTGTTTCTTATTTAATCAAACGAGTGTTTTTTTCTTATAAACGGCTTGTCAGCTGGAAATGATCTCTATAATATACACAGCCATTGGGGACGTGGCGAAATTGGTAGACGCACTGGATTTAGGTTCCAGCGCCGCGAGGTGTGAGAGTTCGAGTCTCTCCGTCCCCACCAATTTACTTGAGTAATTGAGTAAACTGGCCGAGTAGAGGATTGGTGTAATGGTAGCATGACGGTCTCCAAAACCGTTCGTCAAGGTTCGAGTCCTTGATCCTCTGCCAAAGTTTGAAAAATCCAACGCTAAGTTGGTACCCCGATGGGGACGTGGCGAAATTGGTAGACGCACTGGATTTAGGTTCCAGCGCCGTGAGGTGTGAGAGTTCGAGTCTCTCCGTCCCCACCATCATATTAAAGCAAGGCTGATGCCTTGCTTTTTTATTGCCTGAAATTTATACCAGCTTTTTTAAGCTGTAAAATTTTGCTGTCTTTTACGCATAGGTTTAGTCTGTTAAAGAACGTTAGAAAACGGGTCAATGCTCAGGAAAGGGCAGAACTTCAGGAAACTTTGTTTTATTAGATGCAATAATTGATATTATCCAAGTCAGCTAAAGTCTAAATTTGAATATGTGATTCTCCTGTGGTGCGTATTGATTTGATCTGTCTCGATGAAACTAGGCGACAACAGTGCAAATAGGTCAGTATTTACGCAATACTGAATTAATTGCTTAAATTTTGATATAAAAGTATTTTCCTGCTACAGAATTGCTTGTGAATCGGGTCTGATCGCTATAATATACACAGCCATGGGGATATGGCGGAATTGGTAGACGCACTGTGTTCAGGTCGCAGCGCCTTCTGGGCGTGAGAGTTCGAGTCTCTCTATCCCCACCATTATATTGAAGCAAGGCTGATGCCTTGCTTTTTTATTGCCTGAAATTTTATACAGCAATTTTCATTGATCTTATTCTTAAATCTTTATTTTGCTTGATAGAACGTGTGTGACGGAAGTTATATAAAAAGCATGGTTGCCTTATTTTGAATGCCGAGGCCATACAATATAAGGCTTGATCTGTAGTTTGTTTTTTATACATTTTGGTTTTTATGACACAAAATAAAGCTGAGACCTTTTAAAATACTGAATTTGTGGTTTCGTCTTCAAAGAGTCAAATTGTCTTGATAAATTTTATCAAAAGTAAAAAAATATAATTAACTGTTTAATTTCTAGCGGAATAGAATGTGATTGCTTGTAAAATCGCTTGTCAATGACGGTCTATCTCTATAATATACACAGCCATTGGGGACGTGGCGAAATTGGTAGACGCACTGGATTTAGGTTCCAGCGCCGCGAGGTGTGAGAGTTCGAGTCTCTCCGTCCCCACCAATTTACTTGAGCAATTGAGTAAACTGGCCGAGTAGAGGATTGGTGTAATGGTAGCATGACGGTCTCCAAAACCGTTCGTCAAGGTTCGAGTCCTTGATCCTCTGCCAAAGTTTGAAAAATCCAACGCTAAGTTGGTACCCTGATGGGGACGTGGCGAAATTGGTAGACGCACTGGATTTAGGTTCCAGCGCCGCGAGGTGTGAGAGTTCGAGTCTCTCCGTCCCCACCATCATATTAAAGCAAGGCTGATGCCTTGCTTTTTTATTGCCTGAAATTTATTTAATCAAGATAAAAAGAAAAGCCCATCGAAACGGGCTAAAGATTGGAGAATAGAGTTGCTGAATCAGTGGAATAATTTATTTATTTTTTTGATTGAAAATAACCTGCATCAGGCTTTTAAATGATCTTCAAATTCCTCACCCAGCTGGATCGCGAGTGCATTGCCGGCCAGATCACAGGTGACCAGACCGTATTCTTTTTTGAAACTGAAACTGAAACCACGATCATCAGCCAGGGTGCGAACGGAATATCCTAATTTTTCTAACCATAGTCGAAATGCAATCAGATTTTTAGCTTTAACCACTTTTTTCACGAGATCACTCCTTCATCATTGTTCTATCTTAAATAAGGGTGAGAAATTTTGTTTTAAAGGGCAAATTCCCATATTTAATTAATTTAATCTAATTTGAATGTTTAGTGAACATCGTATGCTCGCTAAAGAAGCAGTTTATGACTTAAGTAAATGATTTTTATCATATTGAATAGGTTGTAACTAAATATTAAGTTTTTATAGCATGTAAATAAATTTAATTATACTTTAATTTCAAAGGCTTATTTTGCTATTGATCTAAATTTGAACTTTATCAACGCCATAAAATGTAAGAATAAGGGAATGCCGAAGCATCGGCATATTAAGCTTGCATTGATTATTTAATCGGATCATTAGCAGCTGCTGGTTTTCTGAGCTATCGTTTGAGATGCATGCCCTATACTATCAAAAATGTAATTCTTGAATTAAATACGATTGCCATGACTGAGCTGACGATTGAACACAATGTGAATCAGAAAATTGAATGGATGCAGCAACAGGGCTTAGATCCGGTTGCTGTGATGCTGGGACATGAGGACTGGTTGAATTTTACAGTGCAATCGAAAGTAGCCTATACGCCGTTTGGTAGTGCACGTCGTTATCAACCGGCCTTAGCTGGTTTGCTGCTGGTACGTGTTGACGAAATGCAGGCAGTGCGTGTCGTCACTCAAGACGAACTGGATGCTTATGCGCAAAGTCACCAGATTCTTTAATATGGATCTTTAACTCTAGAACTGATCCTTCAGGGTTCTCAAGCGCTGAAACTCTTCCACACTATCCGCACGCAGGAAAGGATTGGTTTGTAATTCATCTTCAATGCTGCTTGGCAGCGTGCACTGGCCTAACATACGCAAGCGTTCGATATGCTCGAAGCGTTCCAGAATTGCCTGATTGTCCGGTTCGACATGTTTGGCAAACTGGGCATTCGAGAGGGTGTATTCATGTGTGCAATAGACCTGCGTACGCGGCGGTAAGGCTGCCAGACGTGACAGTGAATGATACATCTGTGAATAAGTACCTTCAAAAACCCGGCCACAGCCCATGGCAAATAAAGTATCGCCACAGAACAGCACATCAATCGCATCAATGAAGTAAACGATATGGCCTAATGTATGGCCTGGTACTGCGATCACTTGAACATCTGCCCCATGAAAGCTGAACTGTTCTTCATGCTCAAGTGGATGCGTGATAAACGGAATTTTACTGAGTTCTGCACGCGGGCCATAAACAGGCAGATTTTGTCCCTGAATTAAGCCGGGCACACCGCCAATATGGTCTTTATGCCAGTGCGTTAACCAGATTTGACTTAAGATTAAACCGTGTTCGGCACAATAATCTTGCACCAATCCTGCTTCGGTCGGGTCAATGACTGCGACCTGATGAGAAGCCGTATGTTCCAGCAACCAGATATAATTTTGCAGCGAGTTCTGGACATCAATACAGTGAATTTTAAAAGGCATCATAGCGCATTAGACCAAATGAAGATTGAGAATAAAGTAGCATAATTTCAGATGCTCTGGGCTTGCAGATATTATCTGCTCATCCGGGATAATTTTTGTTTATGTCCCATTTAAAAAATTATACGTCCGAATCATCAACGCTTACCGCCTTGCCAATGCTATAAAATTGTCCACCAGTCACATGATGAGTACTTTTCCATTCTTCACTCACTACATGATAATGTCAGTGACTGTCGCGGAAGATCTGATCATCGGCATAGGCAGCAATCATCTTGCCAATAAACAGATCATGCATTTGCTGGTTATGCGGCCCGGGAATCAGCTCGCAGAGTATCCATGCAGCACAGCCTTGCCCAGAGAAATATCAAAACCAGAGAATTTAAATAACCTTAGGCCAGATGGTGCCAATTTTTCAGGTACATCATGTAGGCTCAGCCTACCTA
The DNA here is from genome assembly GCF_013419125.1 of Acinetobacter sp. YH12102. Classification (NCBI taxonomy): domain Bacteria; kingdom Pseudomonadati; phylum Pseudomonadota; class Gammaproteobacteria; order Moraxellales; family Moraxellaceae; genus Acinetobacter; species Acinetobacter sp. YH12102. The sequence continues at coordinate 142,901 of NZ_VPAS01000004.1, forward strand.
GCCGATAGGATTTTTCTAGGAGAATACTTTGAAGATGGGGATTGGTCATACCGCATCATTCACTATATTGGTGTATTTAAGTGGCTAGATTAGTTAGATTATTAGCATATTCAAGTTCACTCTTGCAAAAAAGCTTTTAAACTAGAGATTGTGATATTGAGGACTTCAGAAAATGAAAATGTACCAGGTCGATGCGTTTACCACGGAACTGTTTAAAGGAAATCCAGCTGCGGTGATTGTGCTGGAGGACTGGCTCGAAGATGAACTGATGCAAAATATCGCCTTGGAAAATAATCTGTCTGAAACAGCTTTTGTGAAAATAATTGATGCAGAAAATTATGCTATTCGCTGGTTTACCCCGACCAAGGAGGTGGATTTTTGTGGTCATGCAACCTTGGCCAGCAGCTTTGTATTATTCAATCAATTTGGTACGGCAAAAACGATCCAGTTTCATGTGAAAGATCTGGGGATCTTTGTGGTTGATCAGGATACAGATGGCAAGATCAGAATGAACTTTCCAATTCGCCGCGCAGTAGCCGTCACAGAATATCCTGAAGCCTTAAGACAGGCATTGAGCAAACCGTTTAAGCAGGTTTATCTGAATGCACAAGGTTATATTGTCGAATATGAGTCAGTACAGGATGTGCTAGATGAATCACCTGATTTTGAATTATTAAAACAATTAAATGGCAAGCGTACCGCGATTACTGCTCAGAATAGCTTTTTAGATGTCGCGATTACCTCGCAAGATACACAATATGATTGTATTTCACGTTATTTTGCACCGAGTAACGGAATCAATGAAGACCCGGTCACAGGGTCTATTCACACCGGAATTGCGCCATTTTGGGCAGACAAACTGGGTAAAAATGAACTGGTCGCTTATCAGGCATCAGCGCGCGGTGGTGTACTTTATTGTGCCTTGCAAGATCAGGAACGAATTGAAATTTCGGGTTATGGCAAATTATATATGCAGGCTGAACTTTATCTTTAATCTCTGATTACATAGATATGCATGTCGTCAGGCAAGGCGGCATGTTATTTTAATGATTCAATTTAGAAAAGACTATTCAGAATAAGAATCATTCTCTAAAATGAGCACGAATAAAAATTTACATTTAAAATCTGGATGAATAATGTTGGTACGTTATAAGAATTTAAGCTTGGCGATTTTGTTGTCGGGTTGTAGTGCGCTGAGTTTTGCACAACCTGTTTTGGTGAAAACTGAACAGAATGTGGAGGAATATCGTCTTGATAATGGTTTACGAATTATCCTGGCACCGAATGATAAAGAAAATAAAATTTTTATGAATACGGTGTATTTGACCGGTTCACTGAATGATCCTAAAGGAAAAGGTGGTCTGGCGCATCTGCTGGAACACTTGGCTTTTAAAGGCACTAAAAATGTCAAAGGTGATGAATTTCAGCGTCGGCTCGATCAATATACCTTAATGACCAATGCCAGTACCGATTATTATTCAACCAAATATACCAATGTCATTCGTCCTGAAAAAACGGCGCTCAGTGAAGTAATTTTCCTTGAAGCCGAGCGTATGGATCAGCTGGTTCTTCAGGAAAAATATGTACCGACCGAAATTGATATTGTAAAGCGCGAACGCGAAATTCGTCTGGATCAGCCATTTTCAGTACTCATGGATCAGGTGTTCAAGTCGGCTTATGGCAATCAGTATTTGGGTCGGTTACCGATTGGTGATCTGAATGAGCTGCAATCCATCAATATGCAGGAATTGAACCAGTTTTACAGGAGCTGGTATGCACCGAATAATGCCTTTATGGTCATTTCAGGCAAGTTTGATAAGGCGGAAGTATTAAAGCAGATTGATAGCCATTTCAGTCCGATTCAATCGCGAAGTGTACCGGCGCAAGTGAAAGTTCCGGCTTTAAAACCTGAGCAGATTCAACAGCGTGAATTTACTGTGCAAAAGGGCAGTGATCTGGCCAAATTCAATATTTATCTGAATGGCCCGGATGAAAAGATCAAGACTGCTTTGGCTGTTTCACCGACGCTCTATACCTTGCAACCGAGCGGGCATTTATATCAGAGCATGGTGGAAAGTGGAAAATCGACCATGGTGCAATCCAGTACCTGGCTGGATAAAGACTTTAATCTGGTGTTTATGGGCGCGATCTATGCACCCAATCATCAGCCAAAAACTGTGGAACAGAGCTTGATTCAAGGCGTAGAGCAAAGCCAGCCATTTACCGATGCCGAATTAAACCGAGTTAAAAACCTGACCCGCAATCAGGCTGATAATATTAAAAATAGCGCGACTGCATTAGGTTCACGTTTAAGTGATTATGCCGTGGCTTATTCGGGTGACTGGAGCCAGTATTTTAAAGATCTGAATGCGATTGAAAACCTGAATGTGAGTCAGGTCAATCAGGTCTATAAAGGTTTTCTAAAACCTGAATATCGTATTTCTGGCAATATCCTGCCAACACCTGAAGATCAGAAAAAAGCGCAGGAAGTGACACAGACGGAAGCACCGAAAAAAACACTGGACCAACAGGTTGAGACTGAAGAGCCTTTAAAGGATGTCAGTGTTTATCAGGCGGAAGTGAAGCAGTATGTAGCGCAATCCAAGCAGTATTTATCTGCTAAGGACAAGCAGATTCAGCGTGGTAAGTTAAAAAATGGCATTAAATACGCGCTATTCCCAACCAATATTCGCGATGACAAGGTGTATGCCACAATTTCTCTGGATTTTGGGACTGCGCAAAGCCTGATGAATAAAGGCGAGATTCTGGATCTGACCGCGTATTTAATGCTGCGCTCATCGGAAAGCCAGAGCTTGCAGCAGATTGCTGACAAAATTATCGAAGTAGGCGGTTCAGCGACTGCCAGCCCATCGAGTAATGGCCTGAACATACAGATCAGTGCCAAAAAAGAGAAGTTTGCAGAGTTTTTCCAATATGTGGTTGATGTACTAAAAAACCCTGCATTTGAGCAAAGCCAGTTTGACTTGATCAAGGGTCAGACCTTATCCAGTCTGGATCGTCCTTATACCGAGCCAGATACGGTGTCGAGCCTGACTATGGCGCGAACCATTGAAGTGTATCAACCCGGTGACATTCGTTTCCATTTTGAACCTGAACTGGCCACCAGGCAGTTTAAAGCAGCCACTCGTGAGCAAGTGGTCGCTTTGTATCAGCAATTCTTTAAAACGCATCATGCACACATTGCAGTGACTGGGGAATTTCAGCCAAAATCTATACAGAAAATGCTGAAAAATAGTTTCGCGGACTGGAAAGCGGCACAGCCTTATGAACGCCTGAAATCAGAATATCGAAGCTATCCAGCCCAAAAAATTCATGCATTATCTGAACAACGTGAGTTCGGTAGTTATCAGGCATTGCTGACCTTCCCGGTGGGGGCAGACCATGCAGATGTACCTGCTTTACAAGTCTTCCGTCATATTCTGGGTGACTCTCAACTGTCTTCCCGTTTGGCTCAGGAATTACGTGAAAAAAATGCGCTGGTCTACGGTTTTAGTGCCCATGTTCAGTTTAATGAATGGGCCGATTCAGGTGCTTTGGCACTGGGTGCCAATTATACCGCAGGTAAATCTGCACAGGTTTCTCAAACGGTGCATCAGGTACTCAATGAGCTGCTAACACGTGGCGTAACTGAACAGGAAGTGGAAGCGGCCAAAGCCAGCATTCTGAAAAAACGTGTCAATGCACTGGAAGATGATCGCCGTATTCACAGTATGTTGGTTCCTCAACTGGAAAAAGATCGTAAGCTGATTTACCGTGAAAAACGTGATCAGGCGATTGCCCAACTGACGAAAGCCGACATTGATGCCGTGATTAAAAAATACATCAAGCTGGATCAGTTGGTCGAAGTGATGGCCGATCAATATGGAAAAGAAATCAAAAAATCATAGAATTGATCTACATTAAAAAAAGTCCTCCTCTAATAGGGGGATTTTTTATTCTTCAATATAATTAAAAGCTCTAATTTAAGTCGCTTTTCTGGTAAGCAGGATTCCACCTAAAACGCCAGATAGCACAACACTGGGTAAGCTCCACCAGAAAGTGGCAAAAAGAAACAGGAAAATCCCAGCTGATACTAATATTGCTCCAACAGCGATATCTTTATTAAAGGGAAGGTGAATAATATGTTGGTAATAATATGATGGGATTAAACTAGAAAAGATTGCTCAGCAAGTATAGAAAAGCCTATCTGATCGGGGACTCGCGATTATTTCCTCCCAGAGCATATGTATTTTCCTTCTTTCTTTAAAAATCCAGACGCTTCTTATAATTTATAAAATGCTTTCGCATTCTCATAAAAGATCGGCTTTAACGCGTTTTCATCATAGTCCTGAACAATATCGCTAAAAGCATCAATGATATTCACGAGTGAGCTGCTGACACTGTCCATTGGAAAATTGGAGGCAAACATCAGGCGTTCAGAACCAAAGCAATCTAAGGCATGCTGAATCAGGGGAGCTGCACGTTCCAATAATTCCTGTTTAGTTGCCAGCCGTTTCTGCTGATGAAAATCATGACCTAGAACGGGCATAAACAGGCCAGACATTTTAGTCGATACATTTCTGCACTCGGACAGTTCAGCCAGTTGATCTTGCCAACTTGAAAATATCTGGGCACGATCTTGTTCGGTCTTGCCTGTAGCTTTGCCCACCTTGCCAAATAAGCCGACAGGCGTACCGAGGTGATCTAGTGCGATGGGTGTTTTAGGAAAGGCTTTGGCCAGTGCAGTCACATCCGCAATCTGGCTCGAATAGACCCAGGCATCAAAACTTAAGTCTTGCTTGGCCAGTTCCTCAAATCCTTTCAGGAAGTTTTTATTACGGTAGAGATGTGGCTCATCGGTCCAGGCATGAATCCCTTTGTCTGGATGTACCGCAGCCATTTTACGAATCCCGCGAAATTTGGGAGAAGCTTCCTGATGCAATTCAATCAACTGTTTAAAGTTTTTCTGCCGCGGATCCGCCGTAGCGACAATGCCACCGAGCTGGATATTATGCTGATCAAAAGGAAGTCCGGCCACAAAACGGGTTTCATCCACCACGCCTGTACCTTTCTGATCATGCCAGCTGGCTTCAACATGCACAATTTGTTCGACTTCATAATGCCCTAGATCTTTGTTGTAGTTCGCAGGCAGATAAGGGGCGGTCAGATGCTCGGTCAGGCCAATGGTCTCAATCACATCTTTAGGTTTGAGCAGCCGCACCATTTTGTCCAGTAATTTAGGATATTTGCCAAACAGTTTTACGGCAAATGCTGCCGCGTGTGGGGTGTTGTACGGATCCCATTGGTGAATATGTGGGTCAATGATCGGGAAGGGAAGTTGCTGCATGCTATGCCTTGTTTTCGTTTATTTATTATTCAACTTATATAGGACAAAAATCGTTTCAAAGTCAATATGATAAATTAAGGCAAATAAAAAAGCCCCGTAGGGCTTTTCATATTTTAATCAATGATCGTGCTTGTGATCATGGTTATGCTTGTTGGCATGAAACTCTTCATTGTGACGGAAACGCAAATAGTTTTCGAACTGTTCACAGTATTCATCATAGTTATCTTCCAGCATCATTTGGAATTGCTGCATAATATAAGACATCACCTGATCTTTGGCATCGCGCATTTCGTTGCCATCTTTAAAGTTATTCGCTGCCACCCAGGTATTGAAACGGGCAGTACCAAATAACATGGCTGCACTGACTTGACCGCGCTTATCACTCGGTTTTTCCTGCGAGCCTTTTTCTACGCGACAAAACTCGTTGGCTTGTTGAATAAATTCATCAGCACGTTCAAAGAATGCCGCATTTAACGCTTCTTCTTCGGTTACATCGGTTGCTTCAATCTTTTGAACCATGAATTTTTCCTGACCATCATAAAATCTTAATGGCTAATTATAGGCAAAGCCTTGCAGAAACTAAACCTTTGCCTTAATCTAAAAATAGCCTAAGCATATAAAAGTGAATGCCATGCAGGATGCGATTGCGGTACAAAGTCTGAAAAGTGATATTGCTTTATTGCGCCAGAATATCTGGCCACCGGCAAATCTGGCCAATGTCGAAGGTCTGCCGATTTATTATGGAACCAAATCGCAGGTCGAAGAATATTACACCCAGTGGCTTGGTCTGATTGAAAGGGCGCAGGATCTGTTTCAACCTTTCATGGACGATGAAACCCTAGATGCTATCCATCTTCCCAGTCATTTAAACTTGCCGCTGTTTTATTTTCATGTTGACCGAATCAGGCTAAATAAAACCCGGGCCAAAGAATCTAAAACTTTTCGTGGTGTGGCCAGCCTGATTGAAAAATGCGGGCAGTTTGAACCCGAACAGATCGCAACCATGCGACACTGGCTCGACAGTGACGATACCGCGGCTTTGGTGGCACACCGCGAATTTGTAGATTTACGTACTTATGTGTTTCAGCATGGTCAAAGTGAATATACACGCACCCGTTTTTATGTGAATGGTATCGTGCTGAGTGTCGAGCCACATTTTGAGCTGATCGATGCCCGTGATAAACCACGTAAGCAACGCAGTGATAGTTATAACGATCCCTTGGCTGATAATAATACCTGGAAAGTGTTTGGTAAATATCGCTAGCCCGGTTTTACCAGAAGGGTTTGGTATTTTCAGCAAACTGTTGTAAACGCTCGGCTGCTTCACTCGACAAACGCTGCTGTTCCGCGCTTATCCAACCCAGCACAAACCAGGCTTTGCTATTTTGCTTGACATACGGTCTAAACAGTTCGTCTGCCACAAACAGGTCGTTATAATGCCCCAAGCTTTCCTGTAAGGGTTTTAGGGCTTTCAGATAAGTTTTCACATCCTTTTCAGGAAATAAGCTCTGTAAAAATTCTACGTTATAGCGCAAGCGTTTCACCCGTTTACGCGTGCGATGCCGCGATTCAATATCCAGTTCCTGATAGTTTTCGGCATCCTGACAAATTTGCTGATGTAACTTGCTCAAACCTTTACACAAAATTTTATGCGAAGATTTGGCTTTGCTATGCGTTTTTTCCTGACTAAAGCTGAGTAGTTGCAGTATCAAGTCCACTGTAGCTGAATGTCTGAACAGCGCGCTAATATCTGGCTGTTTTTGTCGATGTGGTGGTAATTTTAATAAGGGTGAGCCGGCTTTTTCCAGTTGCGGAATCAGACTTTCTGCAAGGGCATCGCGATCTCGGGTAGAACCCAGTTGCTGAAAAATATCTCGCAGCTGTTCCGGCCATTCTGGCTGTACATGTTCAGTCACAGACTGGAAAATTTTAAAGGCACTGCGTAAGCGCCGGATCGCGACACGTGCCTGATGCACATGATCGCTGTTATAATGATCAGCGGCAATCGCAGTTGCATTCGGAAAAAGATGAGCCAGACAGTTGGCTACGATTTTCTTTAAAATAGTAGCAATCTGATCTTTCTGCTCAAGTTCTAATGGCAGCTGATGCTGCACAGGCAGACTTTCTTCACCCTGTAATAGGGCATAACCGCGTTCCGATTTACTCCGCGTATCCAGCCATAAATCATAACGTTGAATCCATGGCCGAATGAAATCAATCAATTCGATCAATTGACCGGATTTTAGCTCAAATTCGACTTCATAAATATCAATGGCTTGATCCTTATGGCGAATTTCCCCTACATCAAAGGCAATCTCAATCTGGCTATTTTGATGTGTTTCGGTCAGCACATAACGCGCGACATCTGTTTCAAATTGCAGAATAAGCGGTATATCCAAATCGCCAAGCGCCTTTTTCAGGATTTTTTTTGCCGGTTTATGTTTGCGATATAACTGAAAATTACAGCTTTCAGGTGGGCTTTTTAATGTATGTTCAAGTTCAAAACGTTCAAATTGCTGCTCAGTAGGTGCTTTCAGGGTTTGTACCCATTGCTGGTCTTCTAGACGTTGTCGCAAGGCGATTTGATGTTGTTGGAGTTGCTGTGCTTCAGTATCGAAGTAGCGCGCACATAAACGATGCCGAGTCGGCTGAAGCTTCTGGAAGTCCTGTTCAAATTGTGCACGTGACGGTGACGGAATCTGGAATTTAAGCTCTATTTCTGCCATCGGGTCATTCCTTCTCGATGTAGGTTATACAGATCAATATAGCTCAAAGATTAGCCACAGTGTGATGTGCTTCTGCAACAAAAAAAGCACGCCGTAGAGGGAGCGTGCTTTGAAATGTTCTTAAAGATATTTATTTGAGGAATTTACGGCTCACCAGGAACTGTTCTGTCGCCTCAAGCAGTTTCTGGGCATAGACTTCCTGTTTAGCAGTCAGCCAGCCTAATACAAACCAGTCACTCGCTTCCAGTTCAGTTTGCTGAATATACACTGCCGAAGAAGCTAAGGTTTGATATTCACCGGCTGCAAGTTGTGCATCATTCAGCGCTTTGCTGTACTTCTGCAAGTTTTTGACGTCATAGATTGTGGTTAAAATCGGGAAGCTGAATTTGAGTTCCTGAATCCGGCTTGCCAATTGATCCAGACTTTCAAAATTGTTAATTTCAGTCTGGTTCATCTGTTCTTGCAGCGCTTTATACTGTTGTTGCAGCGTGGTTTGTGCCGCAGTTTTTAAATCCAGAGCAGCATGTTCATCTTCAGTTAAACTAAAGGTTAATAACTCCAGATAATGATGCACATTTTGCGTTGATTTGACCAGATTGCCCAGTTTTTCCTGAGCATACAGAATATCTTTACTCAGATTTTCCGTAGTGGTCGGATTTTGCAGGAAGCTGGCCAAGCTGTTTTGCATGTGCTGCAAATGCTGTAAATGCTCGAACTGCTGCTTAAAGGCAGCCATTTGATGAGCCCATTTGTCCGAAAGCTGCGGATGCCAGTCTTTAAACAGCAGCAAAGTGAGATATAGCTGATCCAGTGCCAGTTGAGCCTGTTGAATATGTTCCTGCTGTGCAACCTGAGCTGAAATCGCGGCGATATTTGGCAATAAATGTTGCATCTGCTGCGCAATCAGACTGCATAGGGTTTTACCAGCGCTGTCTTTTTTACTGATCTGGAACTCTTTGGCGAAGGTGGCCGGGCTCACGCGTTGTGAGGTGGCCAATAAATTACCAATTTCTGCCTTGCTGCGTACATCGAGCCAGAGCTGATATTTCTTGACCCATTCAAAACTGAATGCCAATAAATTGTGTATCAACCCACTTTTTAGCTCAAACTCGACTTCATGTACCTCTTGTTCAGCATTTCGGGTACGGATCTGCCCAATATCCAGACTGACTTCGATTTGTGTGTCTTGGTATTCAATTACACGCAAGGTGCGGGCAATATCGGTTTCGAATTGCAGTTGTAGCTGATCAGACTGATTGCCGAGCGCATGGCTCAGAATCGCCTGTGCTTCTGGGAACTGGGTATAAATACTTAAATCCAGTTCAGGAGATTCAGTTAATTCCCCCAGATCATGATTATGTTCAAAGCGTTCAATATGGCTTTTACCGGCAGCTTTCAGGGTTTGCACCCAGCGCGTACCTTCCAGACGCTGACGTAGTGCTACCCCGTGCTGGGCCAGTTGACGGTCGGCAGTATCATAATATTTGGCTTGAAGCTGGATCTGTTGAGACTTTTTCGGATCAAGTGCCTTGAGCAGCGCAGTGCGTCGTGCCGCAGGAATCTGGAACTTGAGTTCAACTTCAACCATAATGATTTTCCTATCTGTTTAGTACACGCCAGCATGTACTGATATTTTTCGCTTTAATGAGATGCTGAAAATTCGGCGGGCAATCGCCGCAATTATATTTTTAGATGTATGCGTGGCAGATTGTAACCAAAATCAAAATGCATGTAAGACTTGACCTGCATATAAAAATATTGAACAGGAATTTAAATATTGGCTTTGAGCTGTTAATAGGGTTGCAAAGCGAGAGGAATTGCGGCTTTGCTTGGAAAATATCTAAGAATATTCGAGCAAATCAAGAGACTGTTAATTGGCCAAAATATACGCTAAGGTAAAAGAAAACATCAGGACGATGAGAAATGAATGTACAAGTACAGCCAGAGAATACCCATGTGATCGCGCATCAACCCCAGATGCCGATTGGCAATTATCATGAGTTTTACCGCTTTTATTTGACCGAACACCGGCATATGGTCAGTCGCCGTTTACATGTCGCAGGTAGCAGTATCGGCCTATATTGTTTTACTCAAGCCATTCGTCAAGGCAAACCGCGATATTTTGCTTATGGTTTGCTTTCAGGCTATGCCTGTGCCTGGATTGGCCATTTTATCTTTGAACGCAATAAACCGGCCAGTTTTAAACAGCCGGTGTATAGCTTTATTTCGGACTGGCGTATGTTTGCGGATGTCCTGCGTGGTCGTCTCAGTCTGCTTGATCGCAAATACGATAAGATTTCAAGTTAAAATCAGGTAACTTTCATCGGATTGTGTGGCTAGGGAACATGATCTTTCGATAAAAGACTTGCAAGTCGCCATTTATTATTCTATTAATTGTGTTATTGCTTATTCAGTTTGATGGAATTTGATCAAAAGTTATAGTTTACTGAATAAAACAGTTTTCCAAGCCTGGAGCGACCTTCTCCGGGCTTTTTTTATGTCTCTATTTTTTAAATAAATTTACTGACTTCGTTGCCATTATTGCGTAAATATTCATAGAACAAGTCATGCGGATCATACATAAAGAAAATGATCCTTTCTAGCTTTGAAACGTCTCCCCACAAACGTATTATTCAAAACTAGAAAGGATCGGGTGTCACCAACACAGTATTTATTTTTCTGGTTATTTTCTGTGTCTAACGCTATTTAAGTCTTTTCGCGCTAATTGGGCCATCCCTGAAATTGGGTATTTTTTAATCTTTTTGAGTTTAATCTTAAAGAGGCTTAACAATATTGAAAATTTAAAGGAAAAAAAACCGCTCTTAGAATTTTGCAACTTCTCCACCAAGTTATCTGCAAAATCCTAAAAGCGTTTGTCGGAGGGCGTAAGCATTAACACTTTATTATTTTTGTTATAAAGCGATTAAAACCCATATTTTATAGTCGGTATATCCCTGAAAATGGTGATATTTTAGATTTAACAGAAAAATTGCGCTAAAAAACTGCAAATCTGTTGCTACCCGGTCTCGGAAACAGCAGGACTGCGGCAATTAAACCGAGTTATGCCTATAATAGAGCCATCCTAGCAAGTGGCGAGCAAGATGCGCGGTTTATATTTAATTACCAATGATGATCCCGTAGAACTTTTATTGGCAAAACTGGAAGGCGCAATGGCCAATGGCGGCATTGCAGTATTGCAATATCGCCGTAAAAAAGTCGCCAAACAAGATCAAATTTACGAAATCGAGTATATGAAAGCCATGTGTGCTGAATATGGTGTGCTTTTTGTGATTAATGATGATCTTGAAATGGCTGTTAAATACGGGGTGGGTGTGCATTTGGGTCAGGATGACGGGTCTATTGTCGAGGCAGTTGCACGCTTGCCGAAAAATGTCTTGATTGGTCGTAGCTGTAATAACTCGCTTGAGCTGGCTGAACAGGCCATTGCCGATGGTGCAAACTATGTGGCATTTGGTGCCATCTATGCCACCGACAGTAAACCTGAAGCCGGTAATATTGGTTTGGAAACCTTAAAACTGGCCAAAGAGAAATTGAACGTGCCTTTATGTGCCATTGGTGGTTTAACGGTTGAAAACTCCAAAGAAGTCATTGAGTCAGGTGCGGATTATTGCGCCGTGATTAGTGATATATTGGGCCTACCGATGAATGCCATTCCTGAACGTTTAGATGAATGGTCTGCGCTTTTTCAAGCTACAGCATAAAATTTTTTGATTGATTTAATTTTGAGTCGAGTGCCTTCATGAGCTTATCTCCAAAGCAAGAACAATTGTTCAAACAAGCCAATAAACATATTCCGGGTGGCGTCAATTCACCTGTACGCGCATTTAACGGCGTCGGTGGTACACCGGTCTTTATCGAAAAAGCCCAAGGCGCATATTTGTATGATGTAGACGGAAAACGTTATGTGGACTATGTCGGTTCATGGGGACCGATGATTCTGGGTCACGCCCATCCTGCAATTATTCAAGCCGTTCAACAGGCCGCAGTAGATGGTTTAAGCTTTGGTGCGCCAACAGTTCATGAAACCACGCTTGCCGATATTATTTGCGAGATCATGCCGTCGATTGAATTGGTACGTATGACCAACTCGGGCACGGAAGCCACCATGACAGCGATTCGTTTAGCGCGCGGTTATACCGGCCGTGACAAGATTGTAAAATTTGAAGGCTGTTATCACGGTCACTCAGACTCGCTTCTTGTAAAAGCAGGTTCGGGCTTGTTAACTAAAGGTGAGGGCGAAGCGACATCTGCGGGTGTGCCAGCTGATTTTGCCAAGCATACCATCACGCTTCCATACAATGACATTGCGACTTTAAAAGAATGCTTTGCCAAGTTTGGTGCTGAAATTGCCGGCGTGATTGTGGAGCCTGTGGCAGGCAACATGAATCTGGTGAAACCAATTGACGGTTTTCTGCAAGCGATTCGTGATGTTTGTGATGAGCATGGTTCAGTCTTTATCATCGACGAAGTGATGACCGGTTTCCGTGTTGGCTTAGGCGGTGCGCAGGCACATTATGGCGTAACTCCGGATTTAACCACATTGGGTAAAATTATTGGTGCAGGTCTGCCAGTCGGTGCCTTTGGCGGTAAACGTGAAGTGATGGAATGCATTGCGCCACTGGGTAAAGTGTATCAAGCAGGAACATTGTCGGGTAATCCATTGGCAATGCGTGCCGGGATTGAGATGTTTAAGCATCTTCGTGCTGAAGGTTTCTATGAAAACCTATCTGCGCAGTTGTCAAAACTTCTTGCAGGTTTACAAGCAGCAGCAGACGAGGCAGGCGTACCCTTTAAAACCCAACAGGTCGGTGGGATGTTTGGTCTGTACTTCACCGATCAGGAAGACATCACCAGCTTTGATTCGATGTTGAAATGTGATATCGATGCTTTTCGTAAATTTTTCCATGGCATGTTGAATCGGGGTGTGAATTTAGCACCTTCTGCATTCGAAGCTGGCTTCTTCTCGGCTGCACACAGCGATGAAGATATTGAATTTACCATTCAGGCTGCGATCGAGACTTTTGCTGAGATGAACGCTTAAATTTTAATTTTTTTAAAATCCTCCCTCTTGCGAAGCGGTGCTTTTCACCTTTTCAAAGGAGGGAATTTTATCTGTACAAATAATAAATTTCCCCTCTTTTCCTTGTGCCATATCTGGCTCAGGGTTAGGGGAGATTAAATGCTAAAATTATGGATATTCATTCATGCAAACCAAACACTATTTGACTCTAAGTGATGCGGAATTTCTATTGGATCACGCCCATCAATACGCAATTCAGAATAGCTTCAATGTCAGTATTGCCGTAGTCGATGAAACGGGCAATTTGCTTGCGATGAAACGTATGGATGGTGCAGCACCGATGACTGCAAATCTGGCCATTGAAAAAGCCAGATGCTCGGCGATGAGTCGCCGTCCATCCAAGCTGTTTGAAGACATTATCAAAAGCGGGCAGATGGGCTTTCTGACTATGGAAAGTTTCTCGGGAATGCTGGAAGGTGGCGAACCGATTCTGTATCAAGGGCAACTGGTGGGTGCGATGGGTGTATCAGGTGTGAAATCATTTGAAGATGCAGAGATTGCGCAGGTGGCGATTAAGAAGTTTTTGGCGCAGCAGAGCTAGACATTATACGCTTGAGAATGTACTTATCTTCTCAAGTCTAAGTTAAAAATAACTATCGGATAAGATAGTGATGCTGTTGTTTAACCATTTCATTATATTCTGTCGAGTTATACAGCTCTAAACAGCTCATTAATATGGCTGGCCTTGCTTGATTTTTATATACCTCAGTTTTTGCTTTCATAGATTGGTTTATATATTCTTTCAAATTTTTATACGCGGGTTCTTCATATGCACCCTGTTGGAAATACCCGCCCATCGCTAGAGCAGCCTCAGAACTGAGGGATTGATCCTGAGCCCTCGTCAGACAATAACTAAAGCCAAAATTTTTGATATTGAGCTCATCCGCATTTGATATGGATGGAATTAAGTCTTTTGCATAACATGCACTTATCACTAGACAACTAAAAAGTACAGCAATTATTTTCATTATCTTAAATTCCAAAACAGAATATCTGTGGTTCTTAGGCTCGGTGTATCATGAATAAAGTAGCAACTATCTCCACAATCATTTCCATTCCATAAAGTGACATGTCCAGAAGCATCTCCCCAACCAGAGACTTTAAAAATAATAATTCCTTTTTTCCCTTTTAATTGTGATGATAAATCCTGGTTATTTTGAGGCTTGAAGGAGAGATCTGCAGTTCCTAAATTTTGTTCAACAAAGCTGATCATCTCGCGAACCCTAAGTAAATAAGGTTTATGATCAGCGCCTCTGACTTTATAACCTCTGGTTGACTGTTTAATTGGCATTCCGCCGTAGTTGAAAGATCTACTTAATCTTAAAGCACAAGCATTTGCGTATCCTGTAGGATTTTCTTGATATAAAGCCATAGCTTGACCTCCCACCATAGAATACACATCACTTGCTGACATTTTTACCGGATAATATTTCCATAATTCGGAAAATAAAGGTCTTTTTGCTTGTATGGTCGAAGACCGACCACCAGCCCTTGCAGTTATACTCACCATATTTAATATTCCGTATCAATTATTATAGTTTTTCCTTTAAAAATATTTTTAAGTACTCCCTTACCTTCAGTATCAATATCAAGTGAAATCGTAAATGGATGAAATGAGTTGATCTCAGAAGATTCTGGTTTTATTTCTATATCAATAGTATCTCCTCGTGCATAACCTGAAGTTTCTATATGCAAATTCAAGTCATCAAAAAATCTAGATTTTCTTTTTAGAAGAATAAGGTTATCTCCATAACTCCAATAAATATTATTAATGATCTTTTCTTCTTTTTCTTCAATGTATTTAGTAGCTGTATCTGATATTAATTGATCAATTTTACTTGAGACAATACCATTATTCATAACAGCCAAATCAGAAGTTTTCAGAAATTTTGAACCACAAGTTGATGTGTCTCCTGCCGCAACAATGCTTCTACCCAGGACGACCATAAAGCCTCGATTAGAAGCAAGAGCTTTCGATAGGACATTACATTTAGGACAATAATGTACCATTCCATCCAAATGCACAGCTTTTCCTTCCACCAGAAAGGAAGGGTCGCCAAAAGTAATGATTCCCCCATGATCGGTTTTACAGCCGACTGTTATTAATGCTCTCATTATTATTTGGTTATTATTTTTATTAAAGACCATAATAACATGACAATATAAAATGAAAGGTTTAGTTTAAAATTCATTTAATCAGTTTGTATATAATGACTGAATGTATCTGAATATAGATACAAGCATTTTTGCTTTTAATTTTTTAAATATAGCCCTGTTGACTTTTAAAGTATTGAGTAACCCTCAATCTGAGTTAGCATATACAGTTACGAAAAAGCCGACTGTCTGAAGCCAAAGAGTCTCCCATGCTGTACCCAATACCCAAAAAAATCCAACTTGCCCCATCTCAAGCCAAATGGCAGCTTGCATCGAACCAATCGGTTTTGGTCTTAGTCGGATTACAAAACTTGCGTATGCAACAGGGCATACAAGAAAGTGCACTCATGGCAAATTTGATTCAACTGACCAATAAAGCCAAAGCACTGGATATTCCCATTGTCGATTTATATGGTGATGACCTGATGCAGGGCATGCAACAGCTTGGTGAATATGCCTCCACGCATCCACAACTGATTTTTGCCGGGCAGGTCACACCGATGCTCAAGCAAATCTTACCGCATTTGATGAGTGTGACGGATCAAATAGGTGTGGTCGATGACGCAATCTTATTGGCCAATCAGGAACAGCATATTCAGTGGATCGAAAATATTTCCAGTCAAGGTGTGCATCACTTAAATACTTATAGTCTGACACGGTTGTGGGATTTAAGTGCGCCCTCAGACTATGTCTTATCAACCAAAGGTATTATGTTGGCTGTGGCAGAACAGCTAGACATAGATGCTCTGGAGATTGATTCCTATGTCGATTTAAGAAATTATGGATTGGACTCTGTAGCCGTGGTGAGTTTGGTCGGTGTATGGCGTGCACATGGTGCCAATATTCGTTATGAAGATGTACGACAGCATGCATCTTTGCATGAATTGGCAGGCTTCATTTTACAATCCTCAGGTTGATACGCTGCGATTGAGCATTTTTATGACCTAAATCGGAAATTTCATCAGCATTTACATAAAAGCGCATTGTAATTATGGGCGAAGCTTTCTATCATGGCCGCCTTGTTTTTCGCGATCAGCCTGGGATTGAACTTTGAGTAATTTTCTAACCGAACATCTGATACATTGTGATGACGATTTCATGGTCATCCACAAACCTGCAGGTTTACTCACAGTTCCCGGGAAAACAGAAGATTTACAAGATTGCCTGATTAACCGATTATTAAAAATAGAACCAAAAACCTTACTGATCCATCGACTGGATCGCGATACTTCCGGCATTCTCGTGTTTGGTCTCACAAAATGGGGACAAAAAACCATTTCCCGCCAGTTTCAGGAACGCCAGACCGACAAAACCTATCAGGCCGTGGTCGCCGGTACACTCGAAGGTGAAGGTAGCATTGAGGTGCCCGTGGTATATGACCCAAGCCGTCCGCCCTTACATATCGCAGATCCCGCACATAACAAGCCGGCCATCACGCATTGGCAGGCGATCGAACACTTTAATATTCAGGGACAAGCCGTGACCCGGATGAAACTTACGCCAATTACCGGCCGTTCACATCAGTTGCGTGTGCATATGCAATATCTGGGGCATCCGATTATCGGCGATACCTTATATGCGACACCTGAACAGCAACAGCTCAGCTCGCGTCTACATTTACATGCTGAACGTTTGAGTTTTTATCATCCTCAAACAGATCAGCTGGTCGAATTTTATTGTCCGGCGCCGTTCTAGGAAATACTTCTTGAATCGGCGTGAATTATGCTCACTTTTTAGTGGGCTTTATGTCAAAATACATTGCTTGAAGGTGTGAAATTTTGCTCCAATGACGTTTCGTGATTGAGCCTAATATTCATAATCTTGTACTTAAGATAAAGGTGGAAAAATTGCAGCAATTTGCTATTGGTCAACGTTGGTTATCAGATACTGAAACAGAACTCGGTTTAGGCGTTCTTATTGATGTTGATGAGCGGTCGGTTAGCATTTTATTCCCGAAAAGCGATGAAACTCGTGTCTATGCACGTAGCAATGCACCCTTATCTCGTATCGTATTTAATGTGAAAGATGAATTACAGGATCAGGAAGGAACCAAATGGATTGTAGAATCCGTGGAAGACCGCAATGGCGTGGTGCGTTATCACGTCATTCGTACCCTGGAAGATGGGACTGAAGAACGTAAATCGCTGAATGAAACCCGCATTGGTGCCACCATCCAGCTGTCCAAGCCTCTAGACCGTCTACTGGCCAGTCAGGTCGATTATAAAGAATGGTATGACTTGCGCATTGAAGCGCTGCTGATGCAGGCCAATATGCAAAGCAGTCCACTGCGCGGTTTGGTCGGTTCACGTGTCGGCCTGATTCCGCACCAGTTGTATATTGCGCATGAAGTCGGTCAGCGTTTTGCTCCGCGTGTATTACTGGCCGATGAAGTCGGTCTGGGTAAAACCATCGAAGCGGGTTTGATTATCCATCAACAGCTGAAAACTGGCCGTTCTGAACGCATCCTGATTTTAGTACCAGATTCGCTGCAATATCAGTGGATGATTGAGATGCGCCGTCGTTTCAATCTTGAGTTCTCGTTATTTGATTTGACCCGTACTGCATCAATCAAAGAGCATGATCCTGAACAAAACCCATTCCTGACCGAACAAAAAATTATTGCCTCTGTCGATTTGATGGTCGACCATGAAGATCTGCGTGAACAGGCGCTCGAAGCCGGTTTCGACTTGCTGGTGGTCGATGAAGCACATCATTTGATGTGGAGCGAAGAAGATGGCGGTAATGACCGTTATGATCTGGTCGAAGAACTGGCTGAACATACGCCGGGCGTATTGTTATTGACGGCAACACCGGAACAGCTCGGGGTAGAAAGTCACTTTGCACGCCTGCGTTTACTCGATCCGCAGCGCTTTAACTCGCTGGATCGTTTCCTGGATGAAGAAGCGCAATATCAGCACACCGCTAAAATTGCAGAAGTGTTGATGTCAAATCTGCCACTTGAAGCAGAACATTTGACTGCGATTGAGGCCTTGTTGGGTCATTCAATTGAAGATCATCCTGAGCAGCGTTTCCGTGCCATTCACGAACTTTTAGACCGTCATGGTACCGGTCGTATCCTGTTTCGTAATACGCGTGAAGCCATTCAGGGCTTCCCGGGTCGTGACTGTCAGCCGGCACCATTACCAGCACCGGAACACTGGTCGAAAGATGGTAAGTTGCGTGAGCAAATGTGGCCTGAAGAAGCCCAGCTCGATGGTGCATGGATGGAAGCCGATCCACGCGTGATGTGGCTGATGGAGCGTTTACGTACCGATCTTAAACACAAGAAAGTCTTACTGATTGCGCGTAGCGGGCCAGTGGTTGAAGCGCTGGAAAATGTACTTCGCTTACATGCCGGTATTCGTACCGCGATGTTCCATGAAGGCATGAGCTTGTTAGAGCGTGATCAGGCTGCCGCTTATTTTGCTGAAGATTCGTATGGCGCGCAGATTTTACTTTGTTCGGAAATTGGTTCAGAAGGGCGTAACTTCCAGTTTGCATCTGACCTGATTCTGTTCGATCTTCCTGCCAACCCGGACGTTTTAGAACAGCGTATTGGCCGTCTGGATCGTATTGGTCAGGAAAACCGGATTCAGATTCATGTGCCGTATCTGGTGGGAACTGCGCAAGAACGTATGTTCCGCTGGTATAACGAAGCCTTGAATATTTTCGGCAATATTTCCCCAACTGCACAAACCTTGCAAGAAAACTTTATTGTTCGCTTGAAAGACTGTCTATTGGCAGACAAAGGTCAAGCGTTTGAAGACCTGCTGGAAGAAGTCAGCGTACAACGTGAAGCTTTGGAAGCTGAATTGCAGGAAGGTCGTGACCGTTTGCTAGAGTACAACTCTTGCCGTCCGGTGGTGGCACAGGAAATTGTCAACGCGCTTGAAGACTATGATGACAATACTACTTTGCCGATCTTCATGAAACGCTTTATGGCGTCCACGAATATTGACTTTGACGAGCAAAGTAACGGTACCGTGATCATCAAGCCGACAGATCAAATGCAGGTTCAAGGTTTGACACTGGATGAAGAAGGCATCACTGCCACTTTCTATCGTGATCAGGCACAAATCCGCGAAGATGCGCAATACCTGACCCTGGAACATCCATTCACTGAAAGTGTGATGGAAATGATCAATACTCAAGGCTTTGGTAGCACCAACGTTGCGGTATTAAAATCTGCGGCACTGCCACAAGGTTCGGTATTGCTGGAAGTCTGGTTCAAGGTCGATGTGGTTGCACCGAAAGCATTGAACTTGCCATCAAGCCTGCCGCAACAATTGGTTCGTGTGTTATTAAGCGAGAAAGGTCAGGATCTTTCACAAAAAATTGCGCCAGAAATCCTGAAGCCGTATCTACACCATTTAGATGGCAACAGCTGCCGCCAGGTAGTGAAAGCACGTCGTGATGTGATTGAGGCACGTTATCAGCAAGCACTTGAACTGGCACGTAGTGCATTGCCAAACTTCAAGCAGCAAGCCAAAGAAGTGTATGGCAATAAATGGCAATATGAAATTGACCGTCTGACCTATCTGAAACAGTTTAATCCAAGTATCCGTGAAGATGAAATTTCACGTTTACAGAAGTTGCAGAAAGAAGGTCTCAGCCTACTGGATGGTTTATCTGTGACCCCGGAAGCAATCCAGGTGATGGTAGTCGTCAAGCCTTAAGTTTTAAGCAATTAAAAAATGCAGCTTTCGGGCTGCTTTTTTTTATGGCCGAAATTCGGCTTTTATATTGTTTTGGTCGGGGAATACTGGCCTGTCATTTTTCTTGTGTTTAAAATCAGCCTACTGAATAACAAGAACTAAAAAGTATGTCCAAAGCCTTTATTGGTCTCGGTGCCAAAACCACTCACGGTGGTATTGTGGTGGGAAGTGAGCCGTCTTTGATTATGAATGGCATCGCCGTACATTTAAATGGCATGAAGCATTATTGTCCCAAATGCCAGACCATGGTCACCGCAATCTCCAGCAATTTATCTATTACTGTCAAAGGACGGGCAATGCTTATCGCAGGGGATAAGACCAGTTGCGGCGCGACTTTTCTAGCCATGCAGCATTTGACGGTATCGCAGAAATAAATCTTAAATTCATTTAACGGAATAAATAGAGCTGACTTCAAGGTCATGCTTTGAGCGTTTTGGCACTATCACATGACTTTTCAGATCAGTAAGCTCATCCGATGATTTCAGGATGAATACGCGCTGCGTTTGGAAAATAATGAAACAAGCCCTACATTTTACCCATGCCAATGGCATCCCTGCGGCAACCTATCAGAAATTTCTGGACTGTTTCCAGCCAGAATATGAGGTCAAAGCGATTCCCTTGATTGGCATGAAGTCGCAATATCCGATTACGCCAGACTGGCGCTATCTGGTCGATGAAGTCATTGCAGATATCGAGCAGCAATTTCCTCAGCAGCAGGTGGTGGGTCTTGGACATTCCTTTGGTGGTCTGGTGACTTTGATGGCAGCGTATCGACGTCCGGAACTGTTTTCCAAACTGTTAATTATGGATCCGCCATTTATTATTGGAAAAAACAGCGCCATGTTTGAACTGGTTAAAAAGCTGAATCTGAAAAGTATCGATCGCTATACACCTGCAGGAATTACGCTAAAACGCAAGGATCACTGGCCATCGAAACAGGCCGCAGTTGATGCACTCAGATCAAACCGCTTATTTAGCAATTTTGATGAGCAATGTTTTGCTGATTATATCGAGAGTGGCATTCAGCCAGAACCTGAACGCGGTGGGGTGACTTTGAGCATTCCAAAACAGGTAGAAGCGGAGATTTTCCGGACTGTACCGGCATGGTGGTGGCGTACGCCAAGACGACCACCTGAAGTGCCGATTCATCTGATGACTGCAGAGCAGAGCCAGTTTTATCAGCAGGGTTTGCCGCAAGGCATGCAGAAAATTTATCGGATCAATTATTCAGTGGTCGAAGGCGGACATATGTTCCCATTGGAACGTCCGGAAGCGACTGCGGAGATAGTGAAAGCACAACTTGTACTGTTGTAATCGTCATAAAAAAGAGACGTCTGGTACCACTACTGTTCCACAATTTTAACTAGGCTATAGTTTGAATTGTATGGAGTAATAAAAGCAATTCGATAGTGTTTTTAAATATCTGATATTTATACTTGGATATTGCGCAGCCTCATCTTTCCTTTAAAAGTTTAAATGGATTTGTGCAGGCGCAACCCTACTTTGGAAAGCCCCAAAGTAGGCAAAAGTCTCTTATTACCCATACACGACGTCCTGTCGTGATAGGTAGTGTGTGGCATCCCTGCCACACGCGCGTAACTTAAAGCTAATCACTTTAACTTTGGGACAGTAATCCGTCTAGTACGTCTCTTTTTATATCATTTTACGCAAATTGGAAAATTAACGCAGCTGCGAATCTTCCAGATGGCGAGCGCCTTCCAGAATCATCCGAATCATGAGCATGGTCTGTTCGGCAATTTCCTGGCGGTCTTCAGCCGGCATGTCAATGACATTGGCCCCCATGTTAAACACCAGTTGAGTAATGGCTTTGGCGGCAATATCGGCATGTAATAACTTTCTATTATTCAGGCGTTCCAGACGAATCAAATCATCCTGCAATTCCTGCTGAAAATAATTTAACTGGCGTTCTACAGCCTGTTTATACGATTTTGAACCGGTATAACCTTCACGCAATAACAGGCTTAAATTGCCTTCATCTGCATCCAGCTGAGCAATAAAAATTTCGACCGAACTACGAATAATACTGCTTTGTCGGGAGGCTTTTAAGCGTGCTTCATGCAAAATCTGACGTAATACAATCCCGGCACGATCAATCAGCTCAATGGCCAGCTCATCAATATCTTTAAAATGACGATAGAAACTGTTTGGCGCAATGCCGGCCTCACGTGCGACTTCGCGCAGGCTCAACGATGCAATACTTTTTTGTGGACCAATCAGGTTTAATGCTGCCTGAAACAGTTCTTCTTTGGTAATGGTGGCCTTGCGACCGACACTCCGTACGATAATCGGCTCATCAATGCTTTTCGATTGTAGTAGAGATGCGTCACTGCTTATTTTCATTGAAGGCTCGTTCATCAATAGGTTCATGCATGAATCGTTTGATTATAACCGAGCACGACAGGCTTGTGAAATGAATGGAAACAATACACATGTATATACAAATATATATACATGTGTATAATAATTCAAAACCTCAAGATGATGTCGATAACGATGCATGTACTCCAAAAACTTAAAATGCCGTTGAATGCACTGTCTGACAGTGTCATCGATCAGCATGCGATTAATTTCTGGATTCAGAAACTCAATCCGATATGGTCGTTGAATCAGCCATTGGGCAAGATTGTGCACAAGGAAAATGCTGCACAGGATATGCTGAGTCTGAAAATTCAAGTGAATCGTTTATTTAAGTTTGGTAAAGCGGGGCAACACCATCCGGTCTATGTGGTGGTGAAGGGCATCCGTTATGAACGTAGCTATAGTTTGACCCATGTAGATGCCCAGCATGTGTTATTGACTGTGAAAAAAGTCCATGCCGGTAAAGTCAGCACCTGGTTTGCAGAGCAGGCGCAAGTGGGTGATGTCATCGAATTTGGTCAGCCTTATGGCGATATGACTGTGCCTCAGCAGGCGAGTCCACTGATCTTGCTTGCAGCAGGCAGCGGGATTACCCCAATGCTGAGCATGCTGGAAAGCCTGAGCAAAAAGGGTGAATTATCAACACCAGTGAGCTTGTGGTACTGGGTTAAAAAACATCAAGATGCAGCATTTAAAGCACGTTTCGAAGAACTTGCTCAGAAACATGCAAATTTCTCATTTCATGTTTATGCCACGCAAGAACAAGCTGCGGCAGCTCGTCTGAATGAAACTTATCTGACAGATTTGCAAGATCTGGAAAATAGCATGGTCTATTGCTGCGGCCCGTCAGGTTTTGTATCGACTGCAGAGCAGCTGTTTGCTTCAGCCAAAGAGTTTAAGGGTGAAGCCTTTAGCATGAGTCTGGCGGATCAATCCGATATCGGCTTTATTAATGTCACCCTGACTCAGTCGAAAAAAATTGTCAGTATTCCAAAAGGCCAGTCCATTTTGGTGAGTCTGGAACAACAAAATATCAAACCGACACATGGTTGCCGTATGGGCATTTGTAATAAATGCGCCTGCAATAAAGTGGAAGGTTCGACCAAGAATTTGGTAAACGGCGCACGAAATACTGAGCCAGGTAATCTGCTCAAAATTTGTGTTAACTCAGCGCAGACTGATCTAGTCATCGACCTATAAGCGAGTTTTATCCTATGAATATGCCAGTAAAATTTCAATATTTTAAAAATCCTAAAAACCGTGAATTATCACAAGTAGAACTCGATGAACTTGCACGTGAACTTGATGCGATCAAGCAAGAAGTGCTGGATGATTTAGGTGAAAAAGACGCGAAATATATCCGTCGTGTCTATTCAACCATCCGTTATTCATCAATTGCCGGTCGTGCGCTATTGTTTGCAGGCTGGTTCCCACCAGCATGGTTGCTAGGCACAGGTCTATTAGGCTTTGCCAAAATCATGGAAAACATGGAACTGGGTCACAATGTCATGCATGGTCAGTATGACTGGATGAATGATCCTAAAATGAATGGTCAGACCTATGAATGGGATATCGTAGGTACTTCGGATAACTGGCGTCAAACCCATAACTTTAAACATCATACTTATACCAATATTAAAGGTATGGATGATGATATCGGTTATGGTCTATTGCGTCTGTTCCCAGAACAGCGCTGGAAACCGGGTTATTTATTACAACCGATTTATGCGGTGCCATTCTGTTTGCTGTTCCAGTGGGGCGTGGCCATTCAGAACCTTGAATTGGGTAAATATTTCAAAGGTCGCAAAAGCAAAGAGCAGACCAAAGAAGAATGGCGCCCAATGCAGAACAAAATCGGTAAACAATTGTTTAAAGATTATGTGTTCTTTCCATTGATTGCAGGTCCTGCTGCTTTGCCAGTTTTGACGGGTAATATGGTGGCCAATGGTCTGCGTAATATCTGGACGTTCAGTATTATTTTCTGTGGCCACTTTACCAAAGATGTAGAGGTGTTCCCGAAATCGGTACTGCAAAATGAGAGCCGTGGTCACTGGTATATGCGCCAGATTCGTGGTTCATCTAACCTGACCGGTTCTGAAGCATTCCATATCTTGACGGGTCATTTAAGTCACCAGATTGAACATCATCTGTATCCTGATGTGCCTGCCCGTCGTTACCGCCAAATGGCGCCAAAAGTTCAGGCGGTGTGTGAAAAATATGGTTTGAACTACAACAATGCCAGTCTGGTAAAACAGTATGGCAGCGTAATCAAACGTATTGTGAAATATGCATTTCCGTTTAAGAAATAATATTTCTTAAAGCTAAAAACCACCTTATTTGAGGTGGTTTTTTTATGGATGAGGCTTATATTTAAACAAAAAAGTCTGGATGATTCAGTCATCAGATCTGCCTTAAAAGTATCATTGAGCGACAACTCATCTGTCATTTAAGTGCTTGTTAAAGATTATTATGGCGTATCAATAAAGCGGAAATTTTAAAGCCCTAATATGTCATTGAATCGGATGGTAGATTAATTTTTGGCAATTGCTGATCTTGTCCTTCCAGATAGCGTTGATGTGCCAAACTCAGCATTTCCTGATCTTCTTCGCTGTTACCATAGGCATAAATTTCAGCATAATCTTCCAGACGATATTTTTCTAAAATTCTCAGTTTCTTCTGCGCATTACTACAATCTGGAGTCTGATAAAATCCTGTTATTTTTCCAGCTTTGATTTCAACTTCGCTACACAGTAAATCGATATTTAAATAGGTACAGACCGGTTTCAAGTATAAATCCAGTGATGCTGAAACCAGCGCGATCTCATGACCCAGTTGCTGATGTTGCCGAAGTTGCTGCAACAGTTTTGGATTAAACTTAAAGACCAGCTGCTGGGCATAGTCCTGCGCCAGTTGTAAAATTTCTTCTGCATCGCTGTCCTTAAACATGTTGCCATACAATTTTGGACGCATCGCATGGGCAGGGTACAGCTTCAGATAATAGGCCTGAATCCAGGGCAGGAGACGAATGCCGCGTCTTAAAATATGCCGTTTTTTCAAGGCATAGAAAATGAACCCGGTAAAACTGTCGTCTGTATACAGGGTGCCATCAAAATCAAATAAGGCTAGAGTTTTAGGTGTTTGATTTTGCGCATGCATGTTTGATATCGACCATCGACACGGGTGGCAAACCAGTTGGTATTGTAATCACGACTCAGTTTTGGTCCAGAAATGACCACTTCCGGCATGATTGCATACATCGGATCTTTGCCTGTTTTTTCCTGATAGAGCTTGCTGATCCCACGATAGGTCATGGTATCTTCAAAATCTTTCTCTTTTTCTTTCTTTAAATCGGCGCGGATTTGACGTTCGGTAATAATAAAATTATTTTTCGCAAATACACTGATCAGCTCACGCTCGGATTGACTCTTCTGCGAACGGATCGCGCCATCTTTGTTATAGAGTAATAAATCGCCATCCAGATCGAGTTCAGCTTCAGTTAAATCATTGAGCATGCTCTGAAAAGCGGCATTCCGGCTGGAATACATGCCCGAGTTATAGTCTGCAAAACGGTAGATCGGTTTGTCATAATCTGCAGGATACATCATCAGACGATGAATCCCGTAATATAGGCCGCCATATTGCGTATAGACATCGGAGCGTAAGGCTGCGATGTTGCCACCTTGACGTTTATATTCCTTGACATAACTAATATGCACTTGCATTGAACCCAAAGTGGTAATCGGATTCATTTTCTCGCCAATGTTCTGGCCGACCAGTTTTGCAGCACCGGTCAGTGCGCTGACATGGTAATGCTTCGACATATAGTCAAATATTTCACGATATAACTCATCCAGTTCGCGTTCGGTTTTTACCCGGCGCATCTGGCTTAAATAGTTATCTTCTGGGCTTGGATGGTTCTTGAGTACTTCCTGGAAATATCCCGCAACTGTTCCACCGATTGCTTGTCCGAGTTTATCTTTGAATTTTTCTTCAAGACGATCCTGAACTTCTTTAACCGCTTTTTCTCCCAGACCTGGTACTGTAGGGTCTGCCACAAAATTGGATTCCTGATCGACCACGGCCACAATCGTGCAGACATTTTCCTTGGTTTGAGGAATACCCAACTGTTCGGTGATGTCGTAAATATCTTGTGCCCAGGACTCACGCTGATTTACCCGACTCGGAATTGCTTTACGAATATGTTCAACTTCAAGTGTCGGTTCATCATCTTTTGACCACCATGAGCCATTGCCACAGCCGGCAAGACCCAGAGAAAGTGCAAGTACAGACAATGACTTAACAGAAAAACAATCAGCAAAAGTTTTATTCATGGTGTGGTAAATTAATTGAAAAGATGAGCGAATAAGGCAGATGCAGTATACTATGCCCATCAAAAAAGTGATGAATTTATATGTATATTGGTCCATATCAACTGTCAAACAATTTGATTGTCGCCCCCATGGCAGGTGTGACTGACCGTCCGTTTAGAACCTTGTGCAAGTATTTTGGTGCAGGTCATGCGGTCAGTGAAATGATGACCTCAGACAAAACTTTGCGTATGAGCAAAAAAAGTCTCTACCGTGCCAATTTTGATGGGGAGCTGGCGCCTATCTCAGCCCAGATTGCCGGTTCAGATCCACAAGATCTGGCTGAGGCTGCGCGTTATCAGGTGGCCAATGGTGCACAAATTGTTGATATTAATATGGGCTGTCCAGCTAAAAAGGTCTGCAATCGATTAGCCGGTTCAGCCTTGCTACAGGATGAAGATTTAGTTGCCCGTATCTTGGATACCGTCGTGGCTGCGGTCGATGTGCCGGTAACTTTAAAAACCCGTCTGGGGTATTTAAATGGTCATGAAAATATCATGCGGGTGGCAAAACGTGCGGAAGATGCCGGAATTGCGGCGCTGGCTTTACATGGCCGTACCCGTGAAGATATGTATTTAAATACCGCACGCTATTCCCTCATTAAAGATGTAAAAGACATGTTGAATATTCCCGTGATTGCCAACGGAGATATCGACAGTCCTGAAAAAGCCAAATATGTGCTGGATTATACCGGTGCAGATGCCATCATGATCGGACGTGCAGCACAAGGTCGTCCCTGGATTTTTCGTGAAATTGCCCATTATTTAAAAACTGGCCAATATCTGGATGCGCCGAGTATTACAGAAGTTAAGGATGTTCTATTGGGACATTTGGCTGAGCTATATGAGTTTTATGGCGAGTATTCCGGTTGCCGAATTTCCCGGAAACATATTGCCTGGTATACCAAAGGTCTGCGTTCAAGCAACGAGTTTCGTCAGGGCATGTATCAGGTAGAAAATACAGCTGATCAATATCGTGTAGTAGAAGATTATTTTAATACTTTACTTGAACATGGCTCAACCATGAGTGATGTTCAGGTCGAACAGGTCAATTTATTAGAGTCCAAATGATGGCAGGCTAGTAGGAGGTAATCAAGAAATATGTTTTGTGTAGAAATACTACCTTTTTTATCTTGAGCGCGTCGATTTTAGCACGCTGTTTACACTTCAGCCGGTCAAATACATAGCACAACATTTTGTTGACTTAAACCGGACAGGACTTGGACATTGCTTACTTAAACTTGTTCTATGATGGATTCATCTAATATGAACAGGAGGTGATCCTTCTTGTTTGTAGTCATCATCAAGGGAGATCTGTAATGACAAATACCAATCGTCCAGTCACAGAATTTAGCCATAAAACGTCAACGGAATTGCCACAAGAACGCAGCAAAGGCTTAAATATAGATCCTACTGATGCCAATGCACGTCCGGATTTAAATACTCCTGAAAAAGATAATCCGAATGTGCCAGATATGAATGAAGGCAAAGATAATCTGGCCGCGACCGGTGCGGGTACAGTAGGTGGTGCTGCTGTAGGGGCCGTTGCAGGTCTGGTCGGTGGTCCTCCAGGTGCAGTGGTGGGCGGCATTATCGGTGGTGTGGTTGGTGGCATTGCCGGTAATGATATTGCAACATCAGATCGCCAAAAACAGGCAGATAACTACCAGCATCCAGAAGTTCGAAGTGAGGCAGATAATTATCAGCATCCCGACCAGTTGATTGCCGAAGATAATTACTGGCGCGATGAGTATCATAATCGCCCGTATTTTAATGAAACGCGGAATAGCTACAGCGATCTAGATTATGATCGTGACTATCGCGGCGCTTATCGCGTAGGTTATGAAAACCGTGCCATGTATGATCGTGATACAGATTTTGACCATGCGGAACCTGAACTACGGACCAAGTGGGAACAGGTGAAAGGTGAATCCCGTTTAAATTGGGAAGAAGCCAAGTTTGCAGTCAAAGATGCCTGGCATCGACTTACCCGCTAAGTCCGACTGAATAAAAAACCTCTCTAATTAGAGAGGTTTTTTATGCTGATAAATTTTAGAGATGTTTCATTTCCAGCACCAGCTGATTGATCAGATCAGACGCTTCCATTTCACGAATTTGTGCCACATTTGAGCCTGCCCAGAACGCGCCATAACCCTGATCGCCTTGTTTGGCTGCAGCAGCATGTAATTGCTTGGCCAGATCATAGGTATAAGGATAAGCCGGCACATCCAGACGATCGGGTGTGTCGACATCCATATGCCAGTGGTTGATGATTCCGCGAGCAGGGCGACCGGAAGTACTGGCACTGACTTGAGTGAGTGGCTTGGAAAGCAGGGCTTTACGATAAGCCTCGTTGGCATTGGACGATTTGCACTGTACAAATGCAGTGCCAAGTTGCACGGCATTGGCACCGAAATCCAGCATTTGTCTTGCCTGTTGGCCGTCCATAATCCCGCCTGCCGCTACAATCGGCAGGGAACAATGCTGTTTGATCAGTTTCACCAGATTAGAGGTTTTGACCGAAGCATCGAATTTGGTACTGAAAATTCCACGATGACCGCCGGCTTCAATGCCTTGGGCAATAATAATATCAATTCCGGCAGCTTCGATGGCTTTGGCTTCGGCAAAATTGGTCGCAGAAACCATGGTTAAAATTCCTGCCTGTTTTAAGGCTTGAATCTGATGCGGATGCGGAATGCCAAAATGAAAACTGACCGCCCGTGGTTTGGTTTCCAGCACCAGATTCAGGAAGTCATCATTGTCTTTAAAGCTCGGATAAATACAGTTTAAATGCTCGGGTGGCTGCGCCCCATATTCAATAAATTTATTTTTAAACTGTGCGATCCATGCCTGCGCGACAGCTTCATCTAGGGGCACACTGTCATGACAGAAAAAATTCACCTGAAAAGGGCAGTCTGTCAATTCCTGAGTTTTTAAAATCTGTTGTCGTGCTGCCTCGATACTGCTGGCTCCCAAACCGAGTGAACCCAAGCCGCCTTGATTGGACACTTCAGCTGCAAGTTCAGCTGTAGAGACACCTGCCATCGGCGCCAAGAAAATAGGATGTTTAATTCCGAGATTTTCTAATAAAGACATAGATTTGCTCCTTGTTATGTTTTTACTTTGCCCTTGAGTTCAAAATTAAGCAAATCATATTGGTTATTTTATTTTGAAATACTTAAACTTTGCTTAGCTGTCATTTACATTTCTCACGACACGCTATGTCGCTAGCCAGACAGATCAACTATAGCGCTGCAATTGAAGACTTTATAATAACATTTTGGTCAAATCTTTCTGAGCTCATGTCTGATCGTATCCGTGAAAAACTGCAAATTTTAGCCGATGCTGCCAAGTATGATGTGTCCTGTTCATCCAGTGGAAGTAATCGTAAAAATAAAGACAAAGGGGTAGGAAATACCGGCAATGGTATTTGTCATAGCTATACCGAAGATGGCCGCTGCGTTTCCTTGCTGAAAATTCTATTTTCCAATGTCTGTATTTTTGATTGCTCTTATTGTGTTTCGCGCCGTTCCAATGACGTCAAGCGAGCAGCATTTACCGTGCAGGAAGTGGTGGATTTGACCATGAACTTTTACCGCCGTAATTATATTGAAGGTCTGTTTTTAAGCTCGGGCATTTTCAAATCGGCGGATCACACCATGGAGCGGATGCTACAGGTGGTGAAAAAACTGCGACTGGAAGAAAACTTTAATGGCTATATTCATTTGAAAACCATTCCGGGTGCATCTCAGGAAATCATTACCGAAGCCGGACTATACGTAGACCGCATGAGTATTAATCTGGAAATGCCGACTGAAGCCGGATTACAGAAATTTGCGCCTGAAAAAACCCATGCCGAAGTACAAAAAGATTTGGGGATTGTGCGGGATCGACTGATCCAGCTCAAAGATGAACGCAAATTGATTAAATCGGTGCCAAAATTTGTACCTGCCGGACAAACCACACAGATGGTGGTAGGCGCACATAGCGAAACTGACCAAGACATTATTTTAATGGCCGATCGGCATTACAAGGAATTTAAGCTGAAACGGGTGTATTTTTCCGGCTATATTCCGATTAATCCTGAAGAAAAAGCCTTACCGGCTGTTGGTTCAGCGCCGCCTTTGTTAAGAGAAAACCGTCTATATCAATCCGACTGGTTAATGCGTTTTTATGAATTTTCTGCCGATGAAATTGTCGATGACCAGCATCCGAATCTGGATCTGGATATTGATCCCAAACTCAGCTGGGCCTTGCGACATCCTGAAGCTTTTCCAGTTGATATTAACCGTGCCGACTATAAAATAATTTTGCGTGTACCGGGTATTGGGGTACGTTCGGCCAAAAAAATTGTACAGGCACGCCGTTTTGGTCAGATTCATATTGATCAGCTAAAACGCATGGGTGTGGCATATAACCGCGCACAGCATTTTATCCGCTGTGCTGATACGCCAAAATTTAAGAAAGATCAGCAATCGCATCAGATCCGTCAGCAAATTTTACAGTCTGGCCAATCTAAATATCAGCAGCAGCTTTCACCACAGCTTGGACTGGCATTCTGATGGCCTGTTACTGTTTTGATGGCAGCATGACCGGCTTGCTCAGTTGTGTATTTCGGGCTTTTGAGTTTAAGGAACTGAATGCCCGCATCACTGCCAATCCACAAGCACAAAATGGCCTGTTTGATGAATTTATTTATGTTAGCTCTAATGATGAGCATGGACAGCGGGTCTGGCAGGGGCTCAAGCAAAAAGTCTCCTCCAGCAGCTTGCGTACTTTTTACTATACTTTTCTGTCGGAACAAGAAGCAGCGTTTCAGATTTTATTTGATTTCGCGGTTTATGTATTTAAAAACCAGCGACCTGTCGATAAAGATTATGGTCATCATGCGGTTATCGGTATGTCGCAATGGGCCAAGCAAGTCGGACGGGAAAAGCACCGTATGGAGGCTTTTGTACGCTTTAAAAAGGCCAAGGATGGACTATTCCTGAGTCTGGTTAAGCCAGACTTTAATGTTCTACCGATTATTTCCCGACATTTTCAGGAGCGCTATCAGGATCAATCCTGGCTGATTTATGATGAGCTGCGCAATTACGGGATTTATTATGATTTAGAGCAGGTACATCAGGTCGAGATGAATGCTGAAGCAATTGATTCACAAATCCAGATTGGGCACAGTCAGTCATTCAGTATCGAACTGGATGATGATGAATGGCTGTATGATCAGCTCTGGAAAGATTATTTTAATAGTGTGAATATTCAGACACGTAACAATATGAAACTGCATATTCAATATGTACCGAAACGCTACTGGCGTTATATGAATGAGAAAACACTTTAAACAGTACATCTGGCATCTTTCAGGCATAATAAGCGTTTATATTTAGATTGAGTGCATAGATATGAAGGTATGGCTAACGTCATTGGCGCTGCTCATTGGATTAACCGCATGCTCGAAAGAGCCACAAAAACCGGTCGTCGATCCAGTCAAATATCAGGTTCAGACAGCGCAGGAATTGCAGCAACGTTTTGATGCACTCAATAGCCAATTGGCTCAGGATTTTCAGAAATTTAAAAAACTAGAAAGTATTGCTTTCTCACACCAGTTTCCTTTAGATGTGAATAATCTGCAAACTTTAAACCGTCATTTGGTCAGCAGTACGGCATTAAAACCAAGTAAAATTGCCTATTGCGATATGATGAATGCTTATTTTGCCGATATGTATCGTTTGGGGCATTATAATCTGGAACTGGTCGATGACATCCAATTGCCGAATGCTGCCAATGAAAATCTAAAAGACAATTTTTCGAATGCCGATCACTTCTATACTTTTATTCTGGATCGCTATACCACTTATCGTCAGGTTCAGCAGACCATGGGTTATGGTTGTAATTTAAAAGCCGCGCTTTAAATCTTAAAGATAAAAAGCCCATCATTAAGATGGGCTTTTTAATTTAAATGATTAACAACCTGTAATTTTTTCAGCTTGTGGTTTTTCTTCCGGGAAGAAGATTGGACGAAGTTTCACCCCAATACCATTACCGATAAAGGCAAACACCAGCCATAACCAGCCATGTAAACTGCCTGAAGCGATGCCACTGAAATACGCACCAATATTACAGCCATAAGCCAGGCGTGCACCATAGCCGAGCATGATGCCACCGACAACAGCAGCAATGAGCGAGCGTTTCGGAATGTTGAAATTCGGGGCAAACTTACCTGCCAGACTGGCTGCCAGCAAAGCACCGAGCATGATGCCAAAGTTCATCATCGAGGTAATATCAAACCACAACGACTCTGTAAGTGCTTTGGCATTGCCAGCTTTCTGCCAATAATCCCATGCAGTTACATCAACACCCACTAAAGTGGCGCCTTTTGCACCCCAAACTGCCAGGGCAGAAGTCACGCCCCAAGGACGACCTGCAAGTGCCAACGTCGCAAAGTTGAGCAGGGTCAGAATAATCCCGCCCCAAATCAGAGGCCATGGACCACGAATAAAGCGTTTCCAGCCTTGATGCTCACTGCTTGGTTCTACTTCCAGACGACCATGACGTTTCTTTTCGAAATAAACAGTCGCCGCAGCAATCAGTGCAAAAAGAACAAAGCTCAGCAGTAATCCAGGCATCACCCCTAAACTCTGTACCAGAGAAATAGGTTCCAGATGAGGCAGGGCAAACCACCATTCTAAGTGTGAGGTTGCAATCACAGAGCCGATACAGAAGAACAAGAGTGTTACCAGCATACGTGCACTACCACCACCAACGGTATACAGCGTACCCGATGCACAACCGCCACCGAGTTGCATGCCGATGCCGAAAATAAAGGCACCAATCATGACTGACATGGAAACAGGATTGACGTTACCTGTGACCGGGTTGCCAAACAGTTCACCCGCACCTAAAGCCGGGAAGAATAACAATACTGCTAGAGCGAGCATAATCATTTGTGCACGCAGACCACGACCGCGACGTTCCTTGATAAAGACGCGCCAACTCGAGGTAAAACCAAATGAGGCATGGTACAGGGTCATGCCTAGCGCACCACCGATTAAAAATAACAAGGCCTGATTTAAGCCAACGATCTGATAGGCACCGATTGTACCGATCACAAGTAAAATAAAAGCCACCCAGACCGAAATATTCGACCGTTGGGAAGCAGCAGCAATGACTGACATGGGAGATTAAATTTTAAAAATAAAGGCTGGTATTCTACTGAATTTCAGCTTAAATGCAGCCCATTTTGGCCAATGAGTGAGTATTAAGTCATTCTTATAGTTGATAAGTTTTATCACTTTATCTGATTGATGGGAGTGAATTATAAAAATAAATCTAATGGAACATTTCATTATTCTGTAATTCTCTATACTTAAGCAGCTTAAATAAATTGCAGATTTAATCGTATGGTTTTATGCCTATAGATCAGTATCGAGCATTTTTGAGTTTCTGGGTTTTCAAATGAAGTACATAAAAAAGCCTGCAAATTGAATCGCAGGCTTTTTAAGCATTAAACTGAGAGCTAAAATCAGTTTTCAGCTTTTTCTCGAACATTGCCAGCGCCTTCTTCAACCGCAGCGGCAGTCGCAGCAGTGGCATCACGCGCTGCTTCAGCAGTGGCATCTGCTGCACGAGCAGTGGCAGCGGCAGCTTCATCGGCTGCTTGAGCCGTATTTTCAGCAGCATTATCCAGGGCTCTTTCGGTTTCTACCGCAGCTTCACGGCTGGCATCTTCCATATCATGACCGGCCTGGTTGGCTGCATTTTCTAAATGCTCACCTGTGGTTGCGCCTGTTTCAGGTGCTTTTTCTTTACTACAGCCAACTAAAGCAACAGTTGTTGCCAAACCTAAAGCAATAAGTAATTTATTCATCGAGTAATATCCTTTGTTGTTGTAGAGCTGTCATATAATCTAGCAGGCATTTATTGAGGTTTATGCTAGAAAATAGATCGAAATTTGTTGATTAACTGTAACTTTTTTCAATACTTATGCTGCTTTAACTTCCCTGAACTCATTTAACAGCTTGTGTTAAGTTTCATAGAATAACCCTGAGTAGCAATATAGATGTGTTCTAATCTAACTGCTATTAATGGATGATTTACGTGCCGCAGATATAGTTCCAGCTTGGTTTAAAATGATCCCTTGCACACACTCAAAAATGATCTGAAGAGATAAAACTCAAGCCATAAAAAAAGCCCGCATAGAGCGGGCTTCTTAAAGAAAAAATCAGAGACCGGCAGAAGCTTTAAGTGCTTCCACTTTGTCAGTTTTTTCCCAGGTAAATGCAGTATCAGAACCTTCACGGCCAAAGTGACCATAAGCCGCTGTCTGCTTGTACATTGGCTGAATCAGGTCAAGCATACGGGTAATACCGTATGGACGTAAGTCGAAGTGCTCACGTACCAAGGCAATAATCAATTCTTCAGATACTTTTGCAGTATTAAAAGTGTTGATTGAAATTGAAGTGGGTTCAGCAACACCAATTGCATAAGACACCTGGATTTCACACTTGTCTGCAAGACCAGCCGCAACGATATTTTTTGCTACATAACGCCCTGCATAGGCAGCAGAACGGTCAACCTTAGATGGATCTTTGCCAGAGAAAGCACCACCGCCATGACGCGCCATACCACCGTAGGTATCTACGATAATTTTACGACCTGTCAAACCACAGTCACCGACAGGGCCGCCAATCACAAACATACCCGTTGGGTTGATGTGGAATTTGGTCTCTGCATGGAACATATCGGCAGGAATGATTTTCTTCACGATTTCTTCAATCACAGCTTCTTTAAGATTGGCTTGTGAAATTTCAGGATCGTGTTGAGTCGACAAAACCACAGCATCTAAACGAACAGGTTTGCCATTTTCATAAGCAAAGGTCACTTGGCTTTTCGCATCTGGGCGTAACCAAGGCAAAGTTCCATTACGACGAAGCTCTGCTTGTTTTTCCATTAAGCGATGTGCATAGGTAATTGGCGCAGGCATTAAAACGTCAGTTTCACGGCTGGCATAACCAAACATCAAACCTTGGTCGCCGGCACCTTGATCTTCAGGTTTCTGACGGTCTACACCCTGAGCAATTTCAGGTGACTGTTTGCCAATCATGTTGATTACGGCACAGGTCGAACCATCAAAACCCAGATCAGAATGGTGATAACCAATACCGTTCACGGTATGGCGTACTACCGCTTCAAAATCGATATTGGCCGTCGTTGTGATTTCACCGGCAAGTACAACCGCACCTGTTTTTACAAGCGTTTCACAAGCAACCCGTGCATAAGGGTCTTCTTTTAAGATTGCATCCAAAATAGCGTCACTGATTTGGTCAGCCATTTTATCTGGATGGCCTTCGCTTACAGATTCCGAAGTAAATACAGCGTACTCGCGCATAGTCCTATCACAGTTAATTTTAAAGACCCGATATGTTACATCGAGTTGCGCTCTAGGACTAGCTTAACACGACAAAATTGGTCGAAATTGTTTCAAATTATTGTGTTTTTAATTGATTAATAGAATTAAAAAAATTGATATGTCGATTTAACCGTCATTGCTGATTTGGCAAGGAGCGACAAATTAATCCGGATTTTCCCAGATGTAGCAAAATTAAACAGTTATATTCTCGAATAAATTTTAAAAGATCGCTGATTGGAAAAATATAAAGCTAAAATCTGAGCAATTTTCAGGAAAATGATTATTACATTAATACGCTCGCATGTGATTCAACATGATTCGACTAGCTGCATTGTTGTTGCATCGGCTTCTCTGCATATTAGGCCTAAGGTTTCACTACTGGCCGGTTAAGCATGGCCAAGATTCTTTTTGTATGGGCTTCTTGAAGTAAGACTGTACGGAGATAAGTCATGATGTATCAAAAGGCATTTACCTTAATTGAGGTGATGATTGTACTGACGATGATGGCGATTTTAGCCACCATGGCGTTTATGAGCTATCAGGGCTATGTGGTACGCGCTCAACTGGCTGAAGTGTTTGAGCAGGCTGGCACATATCGAACTCAGTTCATTGCCTCAGGTCAGCATTGTGATGCTGGACGCGAGATTGGAGGGAATACACGATATATCGAAAAAGTGGTGATTAATGCGACATGCCGAATTGAGTTTAAGCTGCGACAGCAAGGCCTAGATGCAGCGATTCGGGGTAAATCAATTGCATTTGATGTCTATACGGGAAAATGCTTCTCGACTGATATTTATCAGCGCTATTTACCTAAAAGCTGCCAGGGGCGCTAAGCACGCTTGCTGCTTATGATTGAGCCTAAATAGATGTAAGCTTTTCATCTAAAAAATACATAGTTGATCGATCTATTGATAAGAATGAATCATCAATGCTCTTCATCATCGACGAGAAAATTATATGACACATCTCTCTTTAAACGGATGGAGCCGACTTTAGATTAAAAATGAAGTAACAGTCAATTCTAAAAAATGCAGGGTTGAAAAGCTCAATCAGACAACAATATGCTAACTATCATGTCTAATAAATCCCTCGCAAAAGTGACCAGAGAAAACAGAACTAGAGAGAAAAATGTGGAATAATTACCCGATAAGGAAATACAAGACTAATAAACTGATAAATGTTGTTGCTTAGTCTTTACCCCTCGCTGTTTTTTTAAGACAATAGACCATAGTTTTGAAAGTCTTTTCATCATTTCCTATTTCTGAATATTTTGGACTCTGATTTATGACAACCCCGCTTAATGAACGTCGTATTGCAAACGCAATTCGTGTATTGGCAATGGATGCTGTGCAAAAAGCAAACTCAGGACATCCAGGTGCTCCAATGGGGATGGCAGATATCGCTGATGTGGTTTGGCGTGAATTCCTGAACCACAACCCGACCAACCCGAATTGGGCTAACCGTGACCGTTTTGTATTGTCAAATGGCCATGGCTCTATGCTTCAATATGCACTGCTTCATTTAACGGGCTACGATCTTTCGATTGAAGATCTAAAAGCATTCCGTCAACTTCATTCTAAAACACCTGGTCACCCGGAATTGGGTTATGCACCCGGGATTGAAACGACGACTGGTCCTCTAGGTCAAGGGATCGCCAATGCTGTTGGTTTTGCGCTGGCTGAAAAAACCTTAGCCGCACAATTTAATAAAGATGACCTTCAGGTTGTGGATCACTTTACTTACTGCTTCCTGGGCGATGGCTGCCTGATGGAAGGTATTTCACATGAAGTGTGTTCATTGGCAGGTACCTTAGGTCTTGGTAAGTTAATTGTCTATTATGACGACAACGGTATCTCGATTGATGGTGAAGTGGAAGGCTGGTTCTCTGACGATACCGAACAACGTTTCTTGGCTTACGGCTGGCAAGTACTTAAAGTAGATGGTCATGATA
This sequence comes from Acinetobacter sp. YH12102, assembly GCF_013419125.1. Classification (NCBI taxonomy): domain Bacteria; kingdom Pseudomonadati; phylum Pseudomonadota; class Gammaproteobacteria; order Moraxellales; family Moraxellaceae; genus Acinetobacter; species Acinetobacter sp. YH12102. The sequence continues at coordinate 181,052 of NZ_VPAS01000004.1, forward strand.
GCGAAGCGCTTCGTGCTGCAACTTTAGCAGCTAAAGCTGAAACTGCTAAGCCAACCATCATTATCTGTAAAACAGTGATTGGTTTGGGTTCACCAAACAAGCAAGGTAAAGAAGACAGCCATGGTGCGCCACTCGGGCATGATGAAATTGTCTTGACGCGTGCAGCATTAGGCTGGACTGACGAAGCATTTGTTATTCCTGAAGATGTGTATGCAGCTTGGGATGCCAAAGACAAGGGCGCTAAAACTGAAGCAGCGTGGAATGAAACATTTGCTGCCTATGCTGCAAAATATCCGACTGAAGCGGCAGAGCTAAAACGCCGTATGTCAGGTGATTTGCCAGCGGACTTCGTTGCAAAAGCAGATGCTTATATCGCTGAAGTGAATGCTAAAGCTGAAACCATCGCGACACGTAAAGCAAGCCAAAATGCATTGCAAGCACTGGTTCCATTATTGCCAGAAGTTCTAGGCGGTTCTGCTGACTTGGCTGGTTCTAACCTGACGCTGTGGAAAGGTGCGCAAGGTGTACAAGACAATGCAGCGGGTAACTACGTACATTATGGCGTGCGTGAATTCGGTATGACTGCAATCGCCAATGGTGTTGCGCTGCATGGCGGTTTCATTCCTTATGTGGCTACATTCCTGATGTTTATGGAATATGCACGTAATGCAGTACGTATGTCTGCCTTGATGAAGCAACGTGTGATTCATGTGTACACACATGACTCTATTGGTCTCGGTGAAGATGGTCCTACGCATCAGCCAATCGAGCAAATTGCATCTTTACGTGGTACACCAAACCTGAATACCTGGCGTCCATGTGACACCGTTGAAGCTGCAATTTCTTGGAAGTCTGCATTGACTCGTTCTGAGGGTCCGACAGCATTAATCTTCTCTCGTCAAAACTTAGCTTTCCAAACTCGTACTCAAACACAAATTGAGAACGCTGCGAAAGGTGGTTATGTATTGGCTGAAGAAAAAGGCGAATTAAAAGCGATTATTATTGCAACAGGTTCAGAGGTTGCTTTGGCAATGGAAGCTTATGCACAGCTTGAGGGCGTGCGTGTTGTGTCTATGCCATGTGCTGAAGAATTCATGAAGCAAGATGCAGCGTACCGTGAAGCAGTTCTTCCATCCAATATTCGTGCGCGTGTTGCGGTTGAAGCAGCGCATGTAGATTATTGGTGGAAATTCGTTGGTCTAGATGGTCGCGTAATTGGTATGAGTACTTATGGTGAATCTGCACCTGCAAAAGACTTGTTCCAGCACTTTGGTATTACCACTGAAGCCGTTGTTGCAGCAGTAAAAGAAATTACTGCTTAATCAGCCCTTTAAAAGTTTAAAATGGCGTCCCAGTTTTGGGGCGTCTTTTTGTTTTTTGGTCTTTTTAGCTCTGTTTTCATGTGACAAGAGTTGAAGAGTTCTCTTGATAATTGAATGCAAAAAGTGAGATGAACATGAGCTTGTACGAGCAAATTAGCGAAGAAATTACTCTGATGGATGCAGGCGAACAGAAATGGATCGGGCAGGATCTACCTCTTGAGGCCATGATGGCGGTTGAGTTAATGCTGCAAGAACTCGCGGAAGAAAAAGTCATCAAAGTCCGCCGTAAAAACCATGAAAAGACGACTGGCCTAAAACAGGTTGATCGTATTCTGGTTGAAAAACTGTAAAGCTAAAATACTAAAAAGTCCCTGATTGGGGCTTTTTTTATGCCAGATGATTTTTGTCTGGAAGTTGCTTATCAAAACCAGATGAGATAAAGATAAGCTTGTAACTCGCTATAGAACTCAGCACCCTATCGAAACGGCTTATATTGATGAAATAGGCAAAAGAAGTTGGTAAACATGAAAATAAATTCCCAGATTCAGATCAAATCTTTAGAGCAAATATCACAGTACCAATGGCTGCCTTTATGGCAAGAATATCAGGCTTTTTATCATGCGAAGATCTGTGACGAGGTCAGTGAAAATACCTGGGCGAAATTACACAGTACTGAGCTAGATTCGATGTATGGATTTGCTGCATTGCTTGATGAAAAAGTGGTGGGCATTGTACATGTGGTCGAGCATGACAGCAGTTGGACGCTACGGCCTTATGCTTATTTGCAGGATTTATTTGTGCCTTCGCAGTATCGAGGTCAAGGTATCGCTTGCAAGTTGATTGAACAGGTTTATCAGGTGGCAGAACAGCGTAATTGTGACCGCGTTTACTGGCTCACGCATGAATCAAATCGTCAGGCACAAATGCTCTATGATAAAGTGGCCAAAAAGACCGGATTTATCCAGTACCGTATGGATTAATAATAGAAATTTAAAAAATAACTTACAAATTTATCGTTTCATCGCTGCAACAAAACGTTTTATCTTTAGAGCTGTAAATATTTCTGAATTCTATACACTGAATAACATCCAAAACGAGAGATAAAAACATGAATTTCAAAACATTAGCATTAGGCTTAGCGGTTTCATCTGTAGCAACATTTTCTATTGCAAAACCAGTAACCTATACAATTGACCCGACCCATACTGCAGCCGTATTTAGCTGGGATCATTTCGGTTTTTCTACGCCATCTGGTAATTTCTCTGATATTCAGGGCAAAATCGTGGTGGACAATGAACAACCGGCAAAGTCAGCTGTGCATGTGACAATTCCAGTATCCAGTATTAATACCAACGTGACAGCTTTAGATGATCACTTAAAGAAAGCCGATTTCTTTGATGCAGCAAAATATCCAAACATCAGCTTTAAAAGTACCAAAGTAGAAACGCAGAACAAAAAGAACTTCAAAATTACTGGTGACTTAACTATTAAAGGCGTGACCAAACCTGTGGTATTGGATGCTGTTTTAAACAAACAGGCTGAACATCCAATGATGAAAGTTCCAGCAATTGGTTTCAATGCAACCACTTCATTTGACCGCTCTGCATTTGGTTTAGGAGCAAACGTACCGAGTGTGGGTGATAAAATTACTGTTCAGATTACCACTGAAGCCACTGTACCTGCGCCTACAAAGAAATAAGATTCTCTGTATGGGTAGTATGAAAAAGCACCTGATTTAGGTGCTTTTTTATCAAATAAAATGACTTAGATCTAATCACGATTCAGAATCAGCAGACAGCCAAAACTGATAAAGATCCCGCCTGTAACTCCATCAATCCATTTGGCAAATTTTTGATAATAAGTCGTCATCTTCGGCATTGAAAAAATAATGGCTACAACCGTAAACCAGAGCAAACTTTCGATAAAGACCAGAGCTAAAAGAGAAGATTGTTCTGATAGTTTTGCATTAGGGCTAATCGCCAATGCAAATACACTGCTAAAGTAAATCAGGGCTTTGGGGTTGGCCATGTTGGTGAAAAAACCTTGCAGCAATAATTTAAGATACGACGGCTGAACGATAGAAAGAGCTTCTGCTTTCGAATTTGTTAAAGGTAGAGGTGTCTTAAAGCTCGACTTCAACATCAAACTGCCCAGATAGAGCAGATATAATCCACCCAATAGCATTAAGATCTGCTGTAACCAGACCATTTTCTGAAATAAAAAATGCAGGCCGCCAAGTGCACAAATTGACCAGACCAGAATGCTCAATGAAATACCGAGGGCTGCACATAAAGCATGCTTTCTGGACTGCCGGATGGCACTTTGTGTGACAAAGAAAAAGTCCGGTCCTGGACTAATCAGGGCAAAAAAATGAATCACGGCAATGCCGAATAATGCGCTCATAATATTTCTACAGTCGAGAGGAAGAGTTTAGCCTAGAATTTATCTGAGACTAGGATACGATATTTAATTGCGTCAGATATTGCTCTAGTACAGTTTGCGAGGTAGTTTCCAGTACAGGCGCAAACTGAATATTGGCAGCGCGTAGTGCAGGAATATCAATTTTAGCCTGACTTAATTCACAGCTATGGCCAATCAGCCATTTTTCCAGACTGTCATTGGCGACTTCAGGATGGAATTGTAGTGCCAGAATATTACTGCCTATACGAAAGGCCTGATTTGCATAAAGCTCAGTACTTGCCAGTAATTCAGCCTGTTCAGGTAGGTCAAAGGTATCACCGTGCCAATGTAGCACTTCAATATTTTCCAGATTTCGCAGTGGATTATTCTCGATAGCTGCAAGACTGAGCTTAGACCAGCCCATTTCTTTGCTCTGTCCTGCATAGACTTTGGCACCAAGCGCATGCGCAATCAATTGAGCACCCAGACAGATTCCTAAAGTGGGTAAATTCTTATCCAAACGTACTTTAAGCAGGTCTATTTCTGCTTGTAAGAAAGGAAAGTTTTCTGTTTCATAAACCCCAATTGGGCCACCGAGAATTACGGTTAAACCAGGATGCTCATACGCCTTACGCAGGTCATCAATCCCGGCTTCAAAATAGCGGACACGTAGCCCCAGCTGATAAAATACATCTTCCCAAGCACCGAGGTCTTCAAAAGCGAGATGTTGGATTGCATATACAGTATCGGGGAAATGGTCCAGGTTCAGCATGGTCATTTAATCTAAAACGGGAAATATTTATTTAACGTCATTCTGTAAAAAAATAGAAGTCTTTTTAATCCCGTAATTTATGAAGCAAGATATTCTCAATCTGAATAGTGAATCCTGGTGCAGGGCTCTGAACCGGCTTTGTATCATTATGCAGCCCAATTTCATTTCCCACTAGAAAGACAGTAGAGTAGAGGCGAATATAGAATAAAAAAATTGAGGAAGAAAAATGCACAATATCTGTCTCTATATCGATAAAAAACGTATCAGTCCCTATGTCATGTCAGTTTACGTCGCTTTAAAAGAAAAAGGCCTGAATTTTCAGGAAAAAACGGTTGACCTAGATCAGCTGGAACAACAAAGCATGGCATATCGCAGAATTTGCCCCAGTAGAAAAGTCCCTTGTCTGGTGATGGATGATTTTCATTTATTTGAATCTTGGGCGATTACCGAATATCTGGAAGATGCTTTTCCAGCGCCTGATTATCCAGCTTTATACCCCAGAGAGAGTCAGTCCAGAGCAAAATGCCGTGCAGTTCAGGCTTTAGTTAAAACTGATTTTATGGCAATCCGCCAGGCCATGCCTTCAGACTCAATCTTTGTTGCGCCTAAAGGACTTTTTATTGCATCAGCCGAAGTCTTGCAAGATATTCAGCGTTTATTGGCAGTCACAGAGAGCTTGCTCAGTGAACGCTGGCTCACTGAGCAGTGGTCAATTGCAGATTTTGATCTGGCCTTTATGCTGCATCGCCTGCTTAGCCAGCAGATTGAACTGCCTGATAAAATTCAGGTATATATCCAGCGAAATTTCCAGCGTGCTTCAGTTCAGGCGTGGCTAACAGAAAATGAAAAGCTCAAGCTTTAAGCTGCCAAAACTTATCAACTAGAGGATACAAAAAAGACTTAAATAGATAAAAATCAAGCGTAATATAAATCAGAACTGTGTGGAAAATTACGAGAAATAATGTCCTTGTTGCATCATTATTAAGGAGTGCGGGGTGGGGGATTCACATCATCATGAGCATAGTCATGTCACTGTGACTGCGAAAAATATCAAAAAATTATCGATTGCTCTGGCACTCACGACCAGTTTTTTAATTGTGGAACTTATTGCCGGCTTTTTGACGCAGAGTCTGGCCTTGCTTTCTGATGCCGCACATATGTTTACTGATGCTGCGGCACTGGCGATTGCACTGGTGGCCATCAAGATTGGGCAAAAACCGGCAGATAACAAACGCACGTTTGGCTATCAACGCTTTGAAATTCTGGCTGCCTTATTTAATGCCTTGATGCTCTTTGTGGTGGCGATTTATATTTTATTTGAAGCCTATCAACGTTTAAGCAATCCTCCAGAAATCCAGAGTCTGGGGATGATGGTTGTGGCGAGCTTAGGACTCATCATTAACCTGATTTCGATGAAAATTCTGGTGTCGAGTAGTCAGGAAAGTCTAAATATCAAAGGGGCTTATCTGGAGGTGCTGAGTGATGCATTGGGGTCAGTCGGCGTGATGATCGGGGCGCTGCTGATTTATTTTACTGGCTGGATGTGGGTAGATACACTGATTGCCGTATTGATCGGATTTTGGGTTTTGCCACGCACCTGGATTTTGCTCAAACAAAGTATCAATATTCTGCTGGAAGGAGTGCCAGATGAAATTGATATTGAAAAACTGCGTCATGATCTTTTAGCACTCGAAGGCGTACAAGATATTCATCAGCTTAAAGTCTGGGCGATTACTTCCAAAAAAGTCATGTTGACGGTACATTTGGTTGCACCGAATGTAGATTATCAGAAACTGCGTCATCAGGCTTTTGAAATGTTGAGCCATCAGCATCATATTACTGAAATGACTTTACAGATTGAGGCAGAAAATTGTCCACCGGAACAACGAGGGCATTCGACCCATCAGCACTGAAATATAATCATCTGAGCATCGCAGGGCTTAATTATTTTTTAGAAGTGAACGGATGACATCCAAATAACTTGGTGGAGCATCGACATACTGACGCTCTCTTAACATTTGATGCATTTTCGCCAGCTTTTGATGCGGAACAGCGGCCATTAAATGATGTTCAATATGATAGTTCACATGAATCGGTGCTACAAAAGCTCGTGCCAGATAACCTGCGCGGGTTGTACGGGTATTGCTGAGGGCAGAATGACTGGTTTCCAGACCCGCATGTTCAGCCATTGCGCGAATACGGATAAATAAAGGGAATGGTGTGATATAAGCCAAAGGCCATAGCAAATACAGCTTAGGATGGCCACTGGCCCAAAGCACAGAGAAAATCGTGGCATTCGCGAGCAGCATACCTGAACTGTTTTTCAGCAGATTTTTGGCCAAATCTACCTTGCTACGATTGCCACGTGGAATAGGTTTGGGATCGTTGGATACACTCCATTCCAGAAGCTCCAAATCCATCAATACCCGACCTGCCAGAAATTTAAGTCCAGATTGCCCGTTTAAGTCGCGAAAGAATTTTCGGAATAATGAGCTTTGAGTAATGGGGAAGTTTTTCACCAGGCCTAAATCCGGGTCGTCTGGTTGAGAGGTTTTAGCATGATGTTTCAAGTGATAAGGACGATATTTGCTGACCTCATTCCAGATTGGGCGTGCACACAGCCAATCGGTCAAATGTGTATTTAGCCATTTGGTTTTAAACAGGCTATGGTGTGAGGCATCGTGCATCAAAATCGCCATGGCCAGCTGACGACCTGCCAAAATCGCCAATGCCACTGCACACATTAAAACCTTTCCCCAAATGGGCAAATATTCCCAGCTATAGGCCACTGTACCGAAGGTCATCACAATCACAGCCCAAGTTGAAGCTATAGACCAAGCACCATGTAAGTCAGAAGTCGTGGTGAGTTCTTTAATTTCTTCGCGGCTAAAAAATTCGGTGACACTGAGCTTAGTGTTCATTGTTTTGCCTATAGCGTTCTTATCATTACTTTCAATATATTTGTCCTAAATATTACAGTCAATTTATTTTTGTGAATAAATATGAAATAAATTATACACCCTGATTGTTAAAATATTGCTGCCATAAAAATTGCCCCTGTTTTTCTATTTTACGAACCGCCCGCTCAAATTGTTGCCGAGCTTCGGCTTCTATCCATTCTGCAGGAAGTAGGGGATCGGCACGTAAACTAAATAAGGCAGATTTACCGAGATAGAAGGCGGTTTTTGCTGCATCAGATAAAGGCAAGCTTTGAGAGTAATCAAACCATTGATGAATGTCTTGATTCACCTCCAGATAAGTTTGATGTAAGGCTTGAACATCCCAAAGTGCACTGACATCTATTTCCTGATCTATCTCACTGACTTGAAAAAAACGTGCATCTGGATCTAATCCAAACTGGATTGCAGCCGTTTTTAATTCGGTTAAGCTCAGCATTAAGTTGTCTGGACGAATAAAAACATTCTGCTCCATTTCCTGAAAGCCATAATAACCTAGTGCTTTTTCCCGTTTGGATAATGCAGTGCGATCTACACGTCCCAAAGCACCGGTATAAACCAGTACATATTTTCCATTCCACGCGGTCGCCATTTGCATATTTGGATGCTTGTTTAAACTGATAAAAGAAGTATCAAATTTTTTTTCTAGCAATTGATACACCCCGCGCTCTACAGCTTGAATGATATTTTCCTGATTCAATCGGGCTACAGCAACCCGCAGACTATTGTGAGAAATGCTTAATAGATCTGCTGCACATAGCATCTGTTTAATGCTGGCGGTGGAATTTTGAGACGCATATAACAAGTCTAAAACCAGATGACGGGCATTCAATTTATAAGTCATGAAACGATATCGTAATTAAAGGAATTGAAAGTTTTGAAGTTTATTTACAATAGCACTTTGTTGTGAATAACCCAAAAAATGTCAGGGTGAAAGAGGATGAATAAGTGATTTGAGATATGCTTTTTATCAATGAAATTTTTTAAACACAATAAAAAAACCCTTATCTTTCGATAAGGGCTTTTCGTATTCTGGAGCGGGAAAGGAGACTCGAACTCCCGACCCCAACCTTGGCAAGGTTATGCTCTACCAACTGAGCTATTCCCGCAATGAGATGAATTATAGAGAATTCCACAGCAGTGTCAACTCTCTACAAATCTGTTTGCTTAATTAATCAGCACGGCGCCAAACTGTACCTTGGCGGGTATCTTCAAGAACAACACCTTGATCAAGTAAAGATTGGCGAATTTCATCCGCACGCGAAAATTCTTTGGCTTTTTTGGCATCTTGACGCTGTTGAATTAAACCTTCAATTTGTTCAGGTGATAACCCTAGGGCTTCCTGACCAATATCAGATTTGAGAAACTCATCTGCATCTTGTTGTACCAGACCGAGAATATTGGTCAAATGGCGTAAAGTTGCGTAGTAGATTGCTGCCTGTTCCGCATTTTCTTCTTTCACGGCACGATTCAGTTCTTTGTTAATTTCAAATAGCACTGCAATCGCTTCAGGTGTATTGAAATCATCACGCATGGCAGCATTAAAACGTTCAACCAAAGCATCATCCAGCGTTTCCACCAGATGATCGCCATAAACCGCCTGATAGGTTTTAAATGAATGGTAGAAACGAGACAAAGTATTTTTCGCTTCTTTTAAGGCAACATCCGAATAGTTCACCGGGCTGCGATAGTGTGAAGACACAATAAAGTAACGCACCACTTCCGGATGGAACTTTTCGATCACGTCGCGAATGGTGAAGAAATTGCCTAAAGACTTCGACATTTTCTCGCCATCGACATTAATGAATCCGGCATGCATCCAGTAATTCACATATTGTTCACCGGTTGCTGCTTCAGATTGTGCAATCTCATTTTCATGATGCGGGAAGGTCAAATCGGCACCGCCGCCATGAATGTCGAAATGATTGCCCAGGCAGCAGGTCGACATCGCTGAACATTCAATATGCCAACCCGGGCGGCCATTACCCCAAGGTGAAGGCCATGCAGGTTCATTTTCTTTGGCGTGTTTCCAGAGGACAAAGTCAAATGGATGTTTCTTTTGAACTTCGACATCAACACGTTCAGAAGCCCCAGCTTGCATATCTTCTAACTTGCGACCAGAAAGACGGCCATATTTGGCAAATTTTTCGACTTCAAAATAGACATCGCCATTATTAGATGGATATGCCGTGCCTTTGTCGACCAGATTGCCAATCATATCTTGCATTTGGTCAATATAGTCTGTGGCTTTAGGCGCAGCATCAGGCGGGAGACAGCCTAGTTTGGCAAAGTCTTCATTCATCGCATCAATAAAGCGGCCGGTCAACTCAGAGATACTTTCGCCATTTTCATTGGCACGTTTAATAATTTTGTCATCAATATCGGTAATATTGCGCACGTATTTGACTTTCCAGCCTTGGCTGCGCAGGAAACGGATAATATAGTCAAATGCAACCACTGTACGTGCGTGTCCAATGTGACAGTAGTCATAGACGGTCATACCACAGACATACAAATCAATTTGACCTTCAACACGAGGTACGAATTCTACTTTTTTGCGTTGCTCTGAGTTATATAGAACAAATGGTTGCATAGCTGTTCAAAAGACTTCAAATAAAAGGATGAATCATCTTAACCTAAGCATAATTATTCATAAAGACAAAAGCGTAAAAAGCCTCAGATATTTAGCATAGTTAGGCAGAGATACTGATTGATAAAAAGGTGATTCTTGGACGGAAGTCAGAATATTGAGCTCAGCTTTACAGAACTAGTGTTTGCCAGGGAGGTTAGGTGATATTGGGATGAGTATGATCTTATTCGAATCCAGCTTATTGAGGAGAGAATGGACATGTGTCGATAGAAAATAAAAAACAAGCATATTTTACAGCGTCAAAAATGGAGTAAATGTAGAGGTGGAGATACCAGACTGCGTAAGTCACATACAATCAAGATATATTAAAAATCTGTCGAATCTTCTACATTTAGAAAGCTTGCAATTGCATAGCTATGCTAAAATTGCGAAAATTGTGCCCATCAAATGAGAGTTTTTCTCTGTCCTTAACGTAGGTAAGCAGGCTTTGAATTCACAAAAAACAGCGAATCAACTCGATTTTCAGAAAGTCGCACTTGAAACACTGCGCATCGAAGAAAATGCATTACAGATTTTAGCCACACAGATTGATGGCCGTTTTAGCCGGGCCTGTGAAGTTATTCTACAGTGTACTGGCCGTCTGGTAATTACCGGAATGGGCAAATCAGGTCATATTGGCCGTAAAATGGCGGCGACCTTTGCTTCGACCGGAACACCCTCATTCTTTATGCATCCGGGTGAAGCCGGTCATGGCGACTTGGGAATGCTGGTCGCGGGTGATGTGCTGATTGCGATTTCAAACTCAGGCAAGAGTGATGAGATCATGATGCTGATGCCACTCATCAAACATCTTGAAATTCCTTTAATTACCATTAGCGGCGATGAGCGTGGCCCAATGCCACAAAATGCCGATGTGGCTTTGACTCTGGGCAATATTCAGGAAGCCTGTCCGCTCGGGTTGGCACCCACCTCATCAACGACTGCCACCTTGGCCTTAGGCGATGCTTTGGCGGTGGCGTTACTGGATGCGCGTGGTTTTACTTCAGATGATTTCGCCCGCTCGCATCCCGCCGGAGCTTTGGGTAAGCGTCTGTTATTACATGTAAAACACCTGATGCGTACGGGTAATGATTTACCTAAAGTTTCACCAGATACCGCCATGAACAAAGTATTGTATGAAATTTCCAACAAACGTCTGGGATTGACCACGGTCGTAGATGCAAATGATGTCTTGCTGGGAATTTTTACCGATGGTGACTTGCGTCGTTTAATTGATAAACAGCAAGGTTTTGATGTCAATCTGGCAATTCAGGACGTGATGACCAAGAATCCGCTTACGATTTCTCAGGAAGCACGTGCAGTCGTGGCGCTGGAACGTATGAATGAACGTAAAATCAACCAGTTTGTAGTGGTTGATGAGGCCAATAAAGTGATTGGTGTGATTAGTATGCATGACCTGATTCAGGCTGGGGTAAATTAATAAATGGCATCTTATGTATTATTAGAGCAGGCACGTCATATTGCAGCATTAGTGCTTGATGTAGATGGTATTTTAAGTGACGGCTTTGTAACGCTGACCAATACTGGTGATGAAATCAAATCATTCGATATCCGCGATGGTCTGGGTATGAAACTGGTTCAGCAGGCTGGAATCAATGTGATTATTATCACTGGCCGTAAAAGTAATATTGTCGAAAAACGGATGTCTGACCTGGGTGTGGATCTGGTCTATCAGGGCCGTGAAGATAAAGGCACAGCACTACGTGAAGCATGTGCACAGCTCAATATCGACCCTGAAGATTGCTTATATATGGGCGATGACTGGCCTGACTTATCTGCTTTTGCCATTGCTGGCATGAAAGTGACCGTACCGAATGGTCATGTCGAAGTTCGTCGCCGTGCAGACCTGGTGACTCAGGCGCTGGGTGGCCGTGGTGCAGTACGTGAAATCTGCGATATGCTGCTGATGTCCAAAGGCGTATACCAAGAGTTACTTGAAAAATATACTCGTGCGCCTTATTAATAAGTCATATCTTTTGGATTAAGTACACCGCTTATGGATACTAAAGTTTTATATATTACGGCTGTGATGATTGCCGCAATAAGTGGTGGTTATTATTATTACAGTGGCAAGGGCAATAAGCTGCAGACGGACTCCGCGCGCAGCATGACCTATTCCGCTCAAGATATTAACTTAACCCAGACAGATGAATCAGGCATGTTATCGGTTCGCGCCCAGGTGGATCGACTTGAGCAGAACTTGCAGCAACAGACCTCCAAGCTGGAAAATCTGCAAGCTTCGACCTATGACAATGCTCAAGTCGATGCGACTTTCTCTGCCAAAATGGCGCATGGCTATGATGACAATACAAAAGTTGTACTCTCTCAAGAAGTGCTTGCCACCAAAATCATGCAAAATGGACAGTTAGAGTTCCGTACTGAGGAGCTGACGGCTTTTCCAAAAACACGTGAAATTGAAACTGATAAAACGGTGATCGTGGAGTCTCCACAGGCTGAATTTATCAGCCAGGGTCTTAAAGCCAATCTTAATGATGGTCAATACGAATTCTTTAATATTCGAGGAAAGTATGAACCAAATTCCTAAAGTCAAAATGATGCACACTTTCCTGAAGCGCACTGCGCTGGCGACTGTGATTGGACTTTTTTCAATCGCGGCCTTTGCCTTGCCATCTGACCGTAACCAGCCGATCACCTTACTGGCGGATCGCGCGACTTTTAATGAGCGTACTGGGGTGACGACCTATTCTGGCAATGTCATCATTGAACAGGGCACCATGAAGCTGCAAGCCAATTCAATTGTGGCCAATCTGAACAATAAGCGCCAGATTAGCCTGATTACGGCTACCGGTAGCCCGACACAGTTCCAGCAAAAAGTAGATGCCTCCAAAGGTCTAACCAAAGGTCAGGCTCAGAAAATTGTCTACAATGCTGAAACCGGAATTATTACCCTGTCTGGTAATGCCTTATTGCAGCAGGATGGGGCCAGTATTCGTGGTGCGACTTTAAAATATAGTATGAATAAAGGTGATGTTGAAGCGATTGGTACACCGAATAAAACCGGTTCAGCTGAAGGTCGCGTAAAAATTGTGATTCCACCATCAGCTTCACAATCCTTTCCAGGAGCACGTGATTAATGGAACAATCGCAGCAAGTTCAAACCTTGACCATCAAACATCTGGCGAAAAATTATAATAAGCGCTGGGTGGTGAAAGATGTGTCTTTTAGTATGGAAAGTGGCCAGATTGTCGGATTGCTCGGACCTAATGGTGCAGGTAAAACCACCAGCTTCTATATGGTCGTCGGTCTGGTACGTATGGATAAAGGTGAAATCTATCTGGATGATCTGGATCTTTCTGATCTGGCCATGCATGAACGGGCACGCAAGGGAATTGGCTATTTGCCGCAAGAAGCATCGATTTTCCGCAAGCTGACAATTTCACAAAATATTATGGCGATTCTGGAAACCCGCAAGGATTTGACCAAGGCCCAACGTCAGCAACGTCTGGCGGAACTTTTGGCCGACTTTAAAATCACTCATATCAAAGATTCTTTAGGAATGAGTGTCTCCGGTGGTGAGCGACGCCGTGCCGAGATTGCACGTGCATTGGCGGCAGATCCAAAATTTATGCTACTCGATGAGCCTTTTGCTGGTGTCGACCCGATCTCGGTTGGTGATATTAAAGATATCATCACCACTTTGAAAGATCGTGGGATTGGGGTATTGATTACCGATCATAATGTGCGTGAAACGCTGGCGATTTGTGAACATGCTTATATTGTGAGTGAGGGAGCATTGCTTGCTGAAGGTACGCCAGCAGAAATTCTGGCCAATGAAACAGTAAGAAAAGTTTATTTAGGTGATGATTTTACCGTATAAACAGCTTTTATGTCTGTAAGATACCCACATCACGATACCAATTGTCGGATGAGGGTTTTTTTTCATCAAATCAACGTTAAAAAAGTATCTTTTACAACGATTTGATATATTGTTAGGCTAAAACACGAAACATTAATTATTATGCGATTTAGGGTACAGCACATAAAAAATGTTCAGGGGGAAAACCGATAAAAAAAGGGGGATCTTCATGAGTCTTCTTTTGCCTTTATCTATTTCCTTGGCACATGCAGAAACTTCGCAAAACCATTTTGCAAATATTAAAAACGGTTTAAGTAAACTGATTGCACCAGAGCCAACACGGTCAGCGCATTCAGTTGATATTACGTCACTCAGTCGCTACTCATTAGACACTTCTCAGGTAGCTGAACTGCCACAGATTACCCGGCCACAACAGGGACAGTCTGCTACCGGCCCTATCGTGGCTCCTATTCCACAAAAGATGAATGTGGTGGAAGCGATCCATACCGCAGTTCAGCGACGTCCTGAAATTAGCCAGAGTATTTCTACCCTGTCTGCACAGGCGGCCAATATTGATGTGGCAAAAGCAGCCTATTATCCGCAGTTATCGGGCGGATTGGGGACCGGTGATCTGACCTCGGGTGAGCGTGGACGTCAAGTGATTTCCTTAAATGCGACACAGATGCTGTATGACTTTGGCAAGATCAAAACCAATGTCAGTATCGAGGAAGCCAGATTGGCAGAAGAGCAGGCAAGGGTGCTGGTCAGTCTGGATCAGGTGGCTTTTGAAGTGGCAGATGCGATTGTTAATATCAAGCGTTATCAGGAAATTACCAAAATTGCCCAGCAACAGATTCAGGGCATTGGACGGATTGCAGAAATTGCCAATTTGCGTGCCCGTGCCGGTATCAGCAGTCAGGCCGATCCAATTCAGGCTCAGTCCAATCTGGAAGCGGCACAATCGAACCTGCTGGTGCAGCAGACCCAGCTCAGACAATATCAGCAACGTTTACGCACTTTGCTGGGGTTTGATGTGTCTGCGGTGGAATGGGAGATTCCAGAACGTATTGTGGCGCAGGCCGATCTGTATCAGGATCCGGAATTTACCCAGATTCCCAATATGATTCTGGCACAATCAGGTGTAGAGGTTGCACGCTTTCAAAAAGATCAGGCACGTTTAAGTCGTTATCCAAGCATTCATCTGAAAGGCAGTTTAAGTCAGGCTGTTAATGGGCGGAATCCGAATAATAATGAAGATGACGGCTTTTATAATTCAATCATGATTGAAGCCAGCAGTAATTTTTATCAGGGTGGCGCAGCACGCTCTCAGGCACGTTCTGCCAGTTATGCCGAAGAAGCTGCACGTGCGCAGGTCAATACGGTTTATCTGGATGTACTGGATCAGGTTCGCTTGATTCGTGAGCAGATTGAAAATAAGCAAAAACAAATGGGAGTTTTATCCCAACGTCGTGCAACCACGGTACGAACCAAAGAGCTGTATCAAGAACAATATAAATTGGGTACCCGAACCGTGGTGGATTTGCTCAACGCAGAACAGGCGATTCATAGTGCAGCACAGGAAATTGAATCTGCGCGCTATGACATCTATTCGGCGATTGTGCAATATATTCAGGTTACCGGCCGTACACGGGATATTTACGCGCTTAACCGTATTTCTATTCAGGGGTTTGAAGTTCAGCCATGAGTACTACAATAAATTATCAACCGTGGCTTAAAGCGGTTTTGAATATTGCCAGACATTACCGGATTGAACCTTCTGAGGAGCGGATTCGTCTGCAACTGGACTGGAACCAGCATCATGACATCGACGAGATGCTCAAAATTGTCAGCCGGCAGATTGGTTTAAATGTCCGTAAAAATAAATTTGACAGCAGCTTGCTGAATCCGTGGCGTTTGCCTTTGCTGGTGGAGTTTGAGAGTGGGGATGTGGGTGTGATTGAACGCATCGACACCCAAGCTAACGTCAGTATACAGCTCAGTGGCGATGAAGGCTTGTCTCAAAGTTTCACGGTTGAACAGTTAGAGACGGGCGTAAAGCATCTGTATGTTCTGCGTCCCGAATCTTCTGTGCCGGATGCGCGGGTGGATGAATATATCAAGCCGTTCGAGAAAAACTGGTTCTAGTCAATTGTCTTGAATGACTGGAAACGTTATATCGATGTCATGTTCGCCTCTTTAATCGCGAATATTCTGGCACTGGCCACGATTGTTTTCTCGATGAACGTGTATGACCGCGTGATTCCATCACAATCGATTCCTACCTTATGGGTTTTGGCTGGCGGTGTGCTGATTGCGGCAATTTTCGAGTTTGTTTTACGCGTCTCCCGAATCTATCTGTCAGACATTATTGGTAAACGTGCTGATCTGAAAATTTCGGATCGGGTATTTGGCCATTCTTTGCGCATCAAAAATAGTGAACGTTCCAAATCGACTGGTACCTTTATCTCGCAGATTCGGGAACTGGAAGGGGTACGCGAACTGGTCACTTCAACCACAGTGACTGCGATTGCCGACCTGCCATTTTTCTTCCTGTTCTTAGGGATTTTCTGGGTGATTGGCGGCAACCTGTTCTGGGTGATGCTGCTGGTGGTGCCACTGATGATTCTGCCTGGCATTCTGGCGCAGAAAAAACTGGCAGAACTGGCTCAGCTGGGCATGCGTGAATCTGCCATCCGTAATGCCTTGCTGGTAGAAGCCGTGCAAGGGATTGAAGATATCAAGCTGCTCAGAGCTGAAACACGCTTCCAGAATCAGTGGAACCATATGAATGAAGTTTCAGCCGATGTCAGCATGCAGCAACGTAAGATTGTGGGTTTGATGACGGCCTGGACGCAAAAAATCCAAGGCTTGACCTTTGCCATTGTGGTATTGGTCGGTGCTTTTGCGGTGATGGACGGCGAGATGACCACAGGTGCATTGGTGGCCTGTTCGATTCTGTCTTCACGAATGCTGGCACCGATTTCACAAATTACTGGCGTGTTGGGTCGTCTGCAACAGGCCAAAGTGGCCAAAGCCGGTCTGGATGAGTTGATGAAAAAATCGGTCGATCAGCCGGATTATTCTCATCTGATTCATCGCTCAGCTCTTGATGGTCATTATGAATTCAGTGGTGTGGTATTCAAGTACGGCGAAGATGATCCAAAACCAAGCCTGATGATTCCAAAGCTTGAAATCAAACCGGGTGAAAAGATTGCGATTCTGGGCCGTAACGGTGCCGGGAAATCAACCTTGTTGCAGCTCTTGTCTGGTATGCAGACGCCGTTACAGGGCAAGGTCAAACTGGATGGTATTGACCTGACCCTGATTGATCCTTCAGATGTATAGCCAAATCCTAAAAACTATAGAACAATAGAGATATGGGATATTCAAAAGATTTTAAAGACAAAGTCATAGAAATTATGATTCGAGATGAAATGTCTGTGCGAAAAGCAGCACAGCATTTTAACATCTGTATACAGACAATTCAGAACTGGAAAAAGTCCACTACAAACAAACCTATTCCTGGCCGTCCAGCTAAAATTAGCAGAGAGCAAATATTGAAGGATGTTGAACAATATCCTGATGATTATCAGTATGAGCGAGCTGAACGTTTAGGAGTAAGCACTCATGCGGTATTTAATGCGTTACATGCCGCAGGAATATCGCGTAAAAAAAGACGTTAAAGCATCCTAAAGCAGATCAAAATCAACGTCAGCAATTTCAAAATCTCATAGAGTGTTTAGAAGGGAAATTGCCTCTGATTTACATAGATGAAAGTGGTTTTCAAAGTGAAAGTACCAGAACCCATAGTTATAGCCTTCAAGGAACACGTGCTGAAGGTAAATTTAACTGGCAGTTGAAGAATTGCAGTAATGCGATCGGTGCAATCATTGAAAATAGATTACTGACAGTTGGTGTGTTTAATTGTTCAGTGAACACAGAAGTATTTGAATGTTGGATTGAACAGGATTTATTACCTAAGTTGAAAGAAAGCAGTGTTTTGATTATGGACAATGCGACCTTTCACAAAGGGAAAAGACTTCAGGAGTTGGTACGTTGTGCAGGCCATTACATTGTGTGGCTTCCTAGATATAGTCCAGATTTAAATCCAATAGAAAATATGTGGTCGCGAGTCAAGGCAATTCGAAATAAGTTTAGAGTTAAAGATATTGATAAATTATTTAAAGATTACTGTAATGATTTATTTAGTATTTAGCTATACGTCGTGATATGGGCTTGCTGAACCAGAATTCGCAGCTATTTTATGGTTCGATTCGTGAAAATCTCAGCTTGGGTGCGCCCTTGGCCACCGATCAGCAAATTCTGGAAGCGCTGCAAATCACGGGTGCATTCGCTTTTGTGCAGGAGAAAAAAGAAGGTCTGGATCATATCATTCTGGAAGGTGGTGTTGGCTTTTCTGGCGGTCAGCGTCAGGCGCTGTTATTAACACGGTTATTGATCCGTCAACCGAAAATTCTACTGCTAGATGAACCTACTGCTGCGATTGATGATGTGTCAGAAAAGCAGTTGATTGATCATCTTAAAAGTTATTTGAGCCATCGTACCATGGTGGTTGCGACGCATCGCCGTGCGGTACTGGAGCTGGTGGATCGTATTATTGTGGTGAATGATGGGAAAATTGTCATGGATGGTCCACGAGATCAGATCCTGAATCAGTCACAGGGTGGTAATAAGCGGGTTGTTGGAGCAAGTGCATGAGTGAACTCAAAGAACTAAAACGTTCAAGCAAAGTCAGCTTTCAGGAACCACCTTTACCTAAATCGAGTGTCATTATCTGGATTGTCGGCATTGGTTTATTGGTATTGCTGATCTGGGCCTGGTTATTTAGCTTGGAAGAAGTCTCTACCGGTACGGGTAAAGTGATTCCATCTTCTAAAGAGCAGGTGGTTCAGTCTTTAGAAGGCGGTATTTTGACCACACTCAATGTTAGAGAAGGTGAAATTGTAGAGCGCGGCCAAGTGTTGGCTCAGCTTGACCCGACCCGTTTTGAATCCAATGTCGGTGAATCTGAATCCTTACTGATTTCATCACGTACGACCTCAGCTCGCTTACGCGCGGAAGTGAGCGGTACGCCATTGGTATTTCCCGAAGAAGTCTTGAAATACCCAAAACTGGTGAAAGAAGAAACGGCACTGTATCAGTCACGTCGTGCCAATCTGGAGGAATCCGTGGCCGGTCTAGAACAGGCCTTGGTACTGGTACAGTAAGAGCTGGAAATGACAGCACCACTGGTGGCTAAAGGGGCAGCCAGTGAGGTTGAAGTACTGCGCTTAAAACGTGAAGCCAACGACCTGCGTAATCAAATGAATGATATTCGTAATCAATATTATGTGAGCGCGCGGGAAGAGCTGTCCAAAGCCAATACCGATGTGGAAACTCAGCAACAGGTGGTACGCGGCAAGTCAGATACGTTGAGCCGGACTATTTTTAAATCACCGGTACGCGGTATCGTAAAAGAAATTGATGTGATGACCTTGGGCGGCGTGATTCCACAAAATGGCAAGTTGATGACCATCGTGCCACTCGACGAAAAACTACTGGTTGAAGCGCGGATTTCACCACGTGATATTGCCTTTATTCGTCCAGATCAGGAGGCACTGGTTAAAATTACAGCCTATGATTATTCAATCTATGGTGGGTTAAATGGTAAAGTTGCGATGATTTCACCAGACACCATCCGTGATGAAGTCAAGCAGGATCAGTTCTATTACCGGGTCTATATCCGCACGGACAGTGACAAACTGAATAATAATGCGGGTCAGGAGTTTAATATCACCCCAGGTATGGTGGCCACGGTAGACATTCGCACCGGTTCAAAAACTGTCATGGATTATCTGATCAAGCCATTCAACAAGGCCAAAGAAGCGTTGCGGGAACGCTAATCCTTTCAGGCCATTGAGTCAAACAATCGAGTCAAATCAGGCCTCTCCATGGAGAGGCTTTTTATTTGTTGAAGTAAAGCAGGTATACTGCCAGGGTTCGATTTTAAAGCCCGAAGTTATGCCATATACGCTTGCCAGCCTGGTCAGTTTTGAGGAAGACATCAAAAAAAGCCGATTTCAGGCATTTGCGACCCCTGTAGAAAATGAACAGCAGGTCAAAGATTTTCTGGACGCTTATCGTGATCCAAGTACCACGCATCAATGCTGGGCCTGGAAAATTGGCCATCAGGTGCGCTTTAATGATGATGGTGAACCTTCAGGCACTGCGGGGCGCCCGATTCTCGCCACCATTGAAGGTAATGAATTGACTAATGTACTGGTGCTGGTCAATCGCTGGTATGGCGGGATTAAACTCGGCACCGGAGGTTTGGTTCGTGCCTATGGCGGCTGCGCTGGACAATGCTTGCTGCTGGCAGACAAAATTGAACTGATTGAAAAGAAAAAAGTGCAATTTTTCTGTCAGTTTAATGAATGGGCCATTTTTCAGTATGAACTGAATCAGCAGCAAATCGATTATCAGGAAGACTATAGTGCCGAAGGCGTTCAGGTTCAGGCGCAGTTGCAGAAGCATCAGATTGAAGCTTTTGCTTTAAAAATTCAGGATGTGACTCGTGGCCGTGAACAGCTCAAAATCATAGAAGAAGCAACAGATGACTGAAGCAGATCCATTACTGAAATATCGTGAGCAGCATAAACATCGCCTGAACTATATGCCTTGGCTATACTGGTCCTTAAAGGCGAAAAACCGTGGCTGGGCAGAAGCTTGGCAAAAAGAATATCAGGCTTATCTGATGGAAATGGAAACCGTCGAGATTGGTGAAAACTGTTTCATTTCGCCACTGGCACATATTTTTGCGGAACCGGGACGCAAGATCGTCATTGGCGATAATACCTTTATCGCCGCAGATTGCACCCTGCATGGCCCACTGGACATTGGCAATGAAGTGGCGATCAATCATCACTGTATTCTGGATGGTGGCCGGCTGGGGATTAAACTGCATGATCAGGTGCGTATCGCAGCGTATTGTCATCTGTATGCATTTGATCACGGTATGCAGCTAGAACAGCCAATTTATCAGCAAGCGGTACGCTCACAAGGCATCGAAATTGGCCGGGATGTCTGGCTCGGCGCACATGTCGGTATTAAAGATGGCGTTAAAATCGCAGATCAGGCCATTGTCGGAATGGACAGTATGGTCACCAAAGATGTCGAAGCACGGGCTATCGTTGCTGGGAATCCTGCAAGCTTTATTCGATACCGAAAATAAAGCTTTACACTCGGTAGATCTCTTTCATCAATCAGAAAATGATGGTTCTATTGATATTTAAATCCACGAGATATTAAAAGCCCTTTCTTCCTTTCGGATGAGAAGCAGTGCTTCGCAAGGGCATGAGCGGATTTTATAAAGACCTCTTCCTTATGCAACAGTATTGCTGACTTCCTAACAGCAAGAGGGAATTTCGCTGGTATAAATTAGAAAATGATTTTAAACGCATTTTAATGATCTGAATTTAAGTGTTTGGCCTAATGGCTGAATTATTCTTCTAATTATCGGTCAATCATATAAAAGTTAACATATTTCAAGTCAAGCCTTACAGATTTCGCTGCACATTTTTGAATGCTTATGCTAAGTTAAAAATAACTAAGAAATTTTTATCATAACTAGAGAGGCTAAACATGAAACGTGTCATCGCCTGCATCGACTCTTCACCATGTATAAACGCGCTGGCAGACGCGGCTGCATGGATTGCCAAACAGACTGGACGTGAACTGGTTTTGTTACAGGTCTTGGATTATTACCCGGCCAGTTATCATCTGGGCGAAATCAGTGGGGTAATCGGGTTTGAAAGCAATGCCATGTTGCTGAAGGAATTGGCCGAGCTTGAACAAAAACAAAGCGAAATTGCCTTGGATTATAGCAATAATCTGCTGCAACATATTTCCGAGCGGATTTTAGCCGAACATGGTATTCAAACCACACATATTCAGGAAAAAGGGGATTTTCTGGAGCAAAGTTTCCAGATTCTTGAGCCGGATGATATCGCATTAATTGGATTGCTCGGTGAGCGCTCAGCTGAAAAGAATAAACCGATCGGCACCAATGTCGAGAATTTTATTCGTGGTGCCAATTGTACGGTCATGACCGTTGGGGAGCAGTTTAAACCGCCAACACGATTTATTTTTGCCTATGAATATTCTCCGACCTGTATCAAAATGATGAGACGGATTGCGGAAAGTGATCTGCTGCGTTTATTACAATGTCACCTGTTATATATTGGCGATCATGCCGAAATTTTAACTGAGCCGCTGCAATATCTGACTCAAGCGGGTCTAGATGTAGTGCCGCAATATCGCTATGGCGATGTCGCCGAGAATATTTTGACCTATCAACAGGAGATGGGTATTCAACTGATTGTTCTGGGCGCATTTAGTCACAGCAAAATCCATCAGTTTTTCCTCGGTAGTATTGCCACCACAATTTTCCGTAATTCCAAGGTGCCTTTACTGGTTGCAAAGTGAGGATTGCCTAAAAAGCAAACAAAATGAAAATTTCAACGTAAATTGTTACAGCTTGATTTAAAAATGATCAGAGTTATCCTCATATATTGTGGATAACTCTGTGGTTAATTTTCTTAAGTTAATGTTATATATAGTAAATATGGTGCTGGGTAATTTTTGTTCTTCTGATTTTATTTGACAATCGCAAGTGCAAAACCATCATGTCCTTTACTGCCTACAGTCTGTAAAGCGGTACAAGATAATATACGTGGATGATTTTGCAGCGCTTTAAACATGGCACGGATGCCTTCAATACTTGGCTTGTGATTGTCCGGATTGATAATCTCGCCTGCACGGATTACATTGTCCAGAAAAATAAGTGTACCTGAATGCGACAGATTTAAACTGAGTTCCAGATATTCCGGATAACTCTGTTTGTCTGCATCAATGAAGATAAAATCAAAAGCCTCGGTCTCTGCGGGTAGAGCTTTGAGTACATCTGCTGCACGACCACATTTCAGTTCAACAGTTTGCTTGAGCTGGGCACGGTCAATATTTTCCTGACCCATTGCCGCGTGGGTATCACGTCCTTCAATTGTCAGGATATAACCATCATCGGGCAAAGCACGTGCCAACCACATGGTGCTGTATGCGGCAAATGTTCCGAGTTCCAGTACACGTTTACATTGATTCATCTGGATCAGCATCTGCAACAACATGCCTTGATTTGCTGCTACAGCCAGATGATCTGGCAGACCATGCGCAGCAGTATTTTCCAGCGTCTGGTTCAGGATGGGATCTTCAGGAATTAAATGTGACTCAATGTAGTTGTCAATGTCTGTCCACATGTGTTGCATAGTTTTAGCACCATCAATTGCGATGGGTGCATTTTAAACTTTTCGCGGCATAGCGCAATTTATTGTGCTATAGCTGCTGTTTTTTTAGGCTATATAAAGTCTTAAATGAACTTTGTATAGCCGTTGTCATGACTTAGTAATTACACATTGAAGAATTTCGCCCCAGACTTGGCCCCCAGGTACGGTAACCTTGGGTATCGATGTGGATCTGACCAGAAGCATACATGCCGAGTCCCATATTCAGACTTTGACCATGTTGCGCCCAGAACTGGCACAGTTTGAACTTGGTATTTTCAATATAACTATAGTCTTGCGCTTGTGGATATTCTGGGCCAATACGAAAATCGATGGCAGAATTATACAGATGGCGTGAAGAATTGGCGCCACCGGCACACTGGTTTAAAGGCAGGTCACGATAGACGGAAGTGACTTCAAAATCAGTCAGGACATTGGCGGCTACTAAATATTTAAATACACGCAAGGTTGGAACCTGATTGGCCCATAATTCACGGCTTGGAATCATGTACTGTGAACGACCACATTTGGCCCAGTCCCGCGCGGTACGCATTAATTCAAAACTGGGAATAATATTGCCTACGCCATTGCGTTCCAGAAACACTTCATACTCACGTACACGTGATAAATTATCCAGCGCAGAGACCCAGTGGGTATACAGATAAGGTACAGTTTTGGGTTGGACTTTGCGGTCGTATTGAACACGTTCTTGGGGAATATAAATCCGCTTTCCATCGGGCACGGTCTGTCCCGGTGGTTTTGGGGTCGTGGTACAACCCACAAAAACGAGAGGGATTACACACAGACTCAATAATCCCTTTGCAAAATTCTTCATTTATAGAAATCAGATATTTATAAATAGCGCCATTTTAGACTAAATATACGGAGAAATTTGGAGAATATTGCAATAAAATGTGTGGATTGAGTATAAAAAAGATCAGCATGTGCTGATCTTTTTTAACTGAAATTAATTACTTTTCAAGATATTGTAATTTGTCAGCTTTACCATTCCATTCTTCACGATCTGCTGGCTGGTCACCAATTTGTGTGATATTTGGCCATTTTTGCGACAGGTCAGCATTCAGTTCAATGAATACTTCTTGGCCTTCTGGTAATTCATCTTCAGAGAAAATTGCATTCGCCGGACATTCAGGTTCGCATAAGGCACAATCGATGCACTCGTCCGGGTTAATCACCAGGAAGTTAGGACCTTCATAGAAACAGTCTACAGGGCAAACTTCAACACAGTCTTGATATTTACATTTAATACAATTTTCAGTGACAACGAAGGTCATGGCGACAGCTACCTAAAAAATATGGTTCTATTTACGAATACTGTATTTTAGGCAAAAACAGGGGGAACTAACAATTCCTTTTATTGATATTTGTTATATATAGGGCTGTTAAATTTGAAAAAAGCCGGAATAGGGCTAAATTCAAGTATAAATCAGTGCTAGACCCCATACGGGATGAGGTCTATGGCTCAGAGAATTACCCCGGCTGTTTGAGTAAATCTTTTAGTGCATATAATTGTGCTAAGGCTTCGCGTGGACTCAGGTTGTCTACATCGATGTCCTCAAGTAATTCGAGAGCTGGAGATTCTTTCTCAATTTCGATAATACGTTCCACTGGCTCTACAATTTCCGGCAGTGCAAATAGATCATGTTGTAGACTCTTTGGTTTGACCAGTTGTTGCTTTTCCAGAATCTTTAAGCGGTTTTGTGCTTCTTTAATGACTGATGCCGGAATACCGGCAAGTTTCGCCACCTGTAAGCCATGACTCTGGCTGGCAGGGCCATGTTGTACCTTATGTAACAAAATCAGATTGCCATTCAGTTCTTTAGCCGTGACATGGTAGTTATCAATGCCGCTTTCTTTATCGAGTTCGGTCAGCTCAAAATAATGGGTTGCGAATAGACACAGGCATTGAATGTGTTTGCTCAGATCCAGCACACAGGCCCAGGCCAGAGACAGGCCATCATAGGTACTGGTGCCACGACCGACTTCATCCATTAGTACCAGCGACTGACTGGTGGCATGATGCAGAATTTGCGAAGTCTCGGTCATTTCCACCATAAAGGTCGATTTGCCAGTTGATAAATCATCGGCAGAACCAATACGGGTGAAAACCCGGTCAATAGGCCCTAAAGTCGCAGCTTGTGCAGGAACATAAGCCCCGCAATACGCCAGCAAGACGATCAATGCGGTCTGGCGCATAAAGGTCGATTTACCGCCCATATTGGGTCCGGTAATAATCGCCATGCGATGGGAAAAGTCCAGTCGCGTATCGTTCGGTGTAAAAGCAGTTTTGCTTAAAGCTTCCACCACCGGATGACGGCCAGCAGTGATACTTATACCGACTTCAGGGCTGAATTTTGGCCGTGACCAGTTGCGTAAACGTGCCTGATGGGCAAAGTTTGCCACCAGATCAATCTGGGCAATGGCACTGCTCATCATCTGTAAATTGCCGATATCCTGACGTAATTCATCCAGCAGCATTTCAAACAGCATTTTTTCACGCGCCAGAGCACGGGATTCACTGGATAAAACCTTATCTTCAAAGGCTTTCAGTTCAGGTGTGATATAGCGTTCAGCATTTTTCAGAGTCTGACGGCGGATATAGTGCTCGGGTGCCTGTTCGGCCTGAGCACGTGAGAGTTCAATATAATAACCACTCACTCGGTTATAACCAATTTTCAGTCCCGGAATTCCGCTGGCTTCACGTTCTTTAATTTCCAGATCAATCAGGAACTGGCTGGCGTGATCACGAATCTGACGTAATTCATCCAGTTCACTATCAAAGCCTTCGGCAATCACATTCCCATCACGCAGCAATACCGGCGGATTTTCTACGATGGCAGACATCAAGCGTTGATGCAGGCCATGGAAATCTCCGAGTTCTTCATTGAGCTGGATTAATAGCTCAGACTGTTGTTGACTGACAATCGGCTGTAGGGCATGGCGTAAAAATGGAATTTGCGCACAGGCCTGACGTAGTTGTACCAGATCCCGCGGTCGGGCACTGCCCAAAGCAATTCGGCTCAGAACACGTTCAATATCGCTAATTTCCTTAAGTACCAAACGTACAGGTGCTTCATGGAAACCTTTTAGCAGGGCCTGGATGGCATCCAGACGTTCATCCAGCAAGGCAGTGTCACGTAAAGGTTGCATCAGGGTACGACTAAGCAGGCGCCCCCCCATGGCAGTCTGGCAATCATTAATTAACTGAAACAGTGAAGTACCATGCTCAAATAAAGGCTCAATCAGCTCCAGATTGCGACGTGTCACTGGATCTAGGGCGATAAAATCTGAACTTTGTTCTAGCTGAATCGTGCGGATATGCGGTAACGCAGTTTTCTGGGTTTCTTTGGCATAATGAATCAGTGCCGCAGCCGCCGCTTTAGCCAAAGGTAAATGATCAATGCCAAAACCTGAAAGTGTGCTGACGGCAAACTGGTCGCATAAGGTTTTTTGTGCATTGTTCAGATTGAAGTCAACATTGGGACGTTTGGTGACCGAGATATCCAGTTGCTGTTTGAGTTGTTCGATCAATGTCGGATCAGCGATATTTTCATCCAGCAGAATTTCGCTTGGCATCAACCGCGCCAGTTCAATCATCAGCTGGTTAATATCATAATCCTGCTGCTGCACTTTGAATAAGCCGGCGCTCAGGTCGAGAAGGGCAATCCCGATCTGATTCTGTTGAATACATAAAGCCACCAGATTTGAGCTCTGATGTGCACCGAGCATGGCATCATCGGTCAAGGTGCCTGGTGTGATGATTCGCACCACACCACGCTCAACCGGGCCTTTTCCAGTCACCTCGCCGATCTGCTCGCAGATCACCACCGTTTCGCCTTTTTTGACCAGACGCGCTAAATAGCCTTCGGCTGCATGATAAGGTACACCCGCCATAGGAATTGGTTGACCATTGGCTTTACCGCGATGAGTCAGGGTAATGCCTAAAATTTTGGCTGCCTTATGCGCATCTTCAAAGAACAGTTCATAAAAATCACCCATACGATAAAACATCAATGAGTGCGGATGCTGCATTTTCACCGACATGTATTGCTGCATCATGGGCGTTAAGGTAGAAAGATCAGCCATAATTTCTGAACTGGTCATTAAAAATAAATCCTTTCAACAAGAGATAAATGCAAATACTGCTCAATAGGCTATGCAGGAAAATTTAAAGCACATTTTCAATTTGGCTAATCCCACATGATTGAGCATAGGAGATCGAAAATGTGAAATGAATCTGCTGATTCAATTCAGCTTTAAAGCTGTATTGCAGCAAGTCTATCAAATTTAATTTTTAGAAAGAAATGAAATCCAGATGAATGTTTAAGTCATGCGACAGATCTGTCGGTCTGAGTTTTTATTCAGCATGATTTCCAATTTTAAAAAACAAACCACTGGATGTGAACATGCAGTGGTTGATTTAAATTAAGGGAATTGTTTATTCGGGATCATAAAGACCAAGGTCAGACAGGTGTAATCTGAGAATCCGGCGCAATTCCAGTACAGCCTCAGGGGTTTCCTGAATGGAATGGCCACCCTTGATCACTTTACTGGATACCGCACCTTGCAAATAAGCACTTTCGTAGGAAACAATCCCATCACTCATCAGTTGAGGCTCTGTAGTATCTACGGTATTACCGATGATGGAGTGAAATTTGAAGCCGGTATAGGGCTGAATGTTTTTAGTCAGCGCATTGAATTTCGAATTTTCACTCAAATCACTCGGGCCATTTTGAATCAGGTCATGTCCCATTTCTTTGACAAATTCTTTTAATCCGATTTCGCCTTGTAAAGTATCAGCAAAGGCACCTAAAAATGCACCTGGAACCCGAATAATTTTACGCGCCAGTTTGGTATGCCAGCGATTGGCATATTCTGTGCCACGATGCGGTGTGGCCAAGAAAATCGCCCGACTAAAATTTGGAATCGGCTGCATTTGCAGGCGTGCTTGAAACAGCGGTTTATCCTTAAACTGTTCAATACGGGTATTTTGTACCAGTTTAAAAGCATCTTGGCTGATATCGGCATTGCTGACCATCAAACGGGCAATCACGCCGCCCATACTATGTCCGACCAGTACTGCATCTTTTTTAGCTGCGGCATTGTTCGCGACCTGGGCAAATCCTTGCTGAACCAGTGCATTGATTTGAAAGCGGCTTTCCAGAATCGGCATGTTGGTGGAATAAAACACCTGCCAGACCTGAAAGTTTTCTCTTAGAACCGGATCCCCCATAATATCGTTGGTCATACGAATCCAGGCTTCGGGGCTGCTGGCCAGACCATGGACCAATACCAGGATCTTCTTGTTCGGATTATAAGGTTCCAGCATATACAGGTGGGGCATGCTCAGACTATCATCCCGATCAATCAGGGTCAGATAGGCCAGACGCCCCAGATTGTTCTCGGCCAGCCATAAACCATAAGGTGCTGAAAAACTGGCTGCCAGAGCATATTCCTTAGAAGCGACCTTAATTTTTTCATATTTATAGGGATCATAGAGTTTCAGATGAAATTCGGAGGTCGATAAAATCTGTTCAGTACTATTGGCTGATTTAGGTACAGCGGTGATCGTGGTGGCCAGATATCGTGCTGCGTGGATATTGGGATTGATACCATTCGGATATTTGTGATTGAGTGGGTCAGTAATATATTTTTTATCTTTTTCGGATGGTTGCTGCTCCGGTAGAACCACTAAAAACTCTGAACCAAAACCGTCACGACGGGTAATTGAACGAAGCCCAGAGAAGTTCATGTTGTAGGTGGATAATAGTTGCTCAATGGGCTGGTTTTTCAGCTGCGGAAAATTTTCCAGATCAATGCTATACACACTGTTACCCACCTGAATCCGTTGGCCGGAACGCTTGGTTTCATAACGTTCAGCATAGCGTTGAATCAGATGAGCAATCGCCAGGTTATAAAAATCACGAATCTGAACCTGACGGTTGTCGAAAATACGGTCTTGCGGGGCACGCTCGGTTTTAAACAGGTAGGCATAACTATAACGAATGCTTTTATCCAGCATGCTGAGCTGCTGATCCAGACATTTCTGGATATTCTGTTTTTGCAGCTGTTGCTTTTCCTGAGATTGGGTCTTGCTCAAAACACTGGTGTTGCACTCGGCTGACTTGGCATTCTGTAAAGAATTGGCGAGATACAACTCACTTGCTGTAGAAAGTAATTGTTCATCTAAAATCTGGGGAATCTTTTTAAGATCCTTTACACATTCTTCGGGCTGGTCAATACAGATCTGGGCTTCACGCCCCGTCATGGACAACACATTTAGACTGGCTTCGCTCAGTTTGTCGCGCGTCAAAATACTGTCACGCTCATTGCTGAGTGTGACATTAAGTGCCTGTTCCTTAACACTGACCACCTGACAGCCGCTCAGCACGCTGGTGATGACTAAAGTGCACAGTATTAATCTTTTATTTATTTTTTCGTGCATAAAACCTTTCACTGAATTTAAGTTGTAAGTTTGGATAATGGTTTGTATTTTACTAATTTTTTCTCATAAAAATAGACCGCCGTAGCAGTCTATTTGTAATCAGAGAAAGAAGATAAATTTTGATTATGGCGTTTTAGGCGTTGCAGCAGCTGGAGCTTGATTTGCGGTTTGCAGAACTTGCCAAACATTCCAGCGACCTTGTTTCTCAATTTCCTGAATCAGACGGTCTGCCACTTCAGCTTCTTGCGGGTATTTCACTTTATAGTTTGCCAAGGTTTGAGCCGCATTTTTTTTCTGTTCCAGCGCAATATAATTATTGGCTGCAGCAAGATAGGCTTCCTGAACGCCAGCTTTCATGGCTTTGTCCAGATAAGGGATCGCTTCACGTTGACCGCCACCTTCGGACAGGCCAAAGCCGAACCAGAAGTTCACTTCAGGATCATCTTGGTTGATCTTAAGAATTCGTTGTGCATAGGTCAGGGATTTGGTGGTATAGACTGAACCCAGATCCAGATTACGTGCCATGACACTGGCTTTAAATGCACGTACCAGAACATCGAAAGAGGCATTTTCACGTGCAGCTAAAGTATCCAGCTGTTGAGTGACTTCACGCAGTTTGGCTTCAAAGCCACGACGTTCCTGACGATCGCTAAAACGTGGTGGATAATGACGTGCTTTACCTTCCACCATTTGCAGGAAATCATCAATCTCGGTGATGTCGATTTCATTGGTATTTGCCAGAGCCGCATAACGCATTGAACGTGTATTGCTGTCTACAATGGGAATAATCAGTTTATTGACATCCAAGGTTAATTGCTTGGATGGATCATTTGGATGAGTCACGACCATTTTGGTCACGGGTTGAGCCGCAGCTTTTTGCAAATGCACCTCAAACGGAGGTGGTTCATTATAATTGAATGGATTTAATGCATAAAATGGCGGACTTAATTCAGGTTCTACAAAAACCACTTGATCCACAGGTTTCTCAGCAGACTTCTGAGAGACGGTCGAACATGCAGTCATTGTGAATGCTAAACAAGCAAGTGCCAAGGGCTTAAAGGTCATAATATTCATCCATTCGTGTTATTTTTTAAAACAGCTAGTACAAAAATCACATGACCGTCAGTCTATGAAAACTCTAACGATCATGCAAGTAAATGCATGTTACAGAATTGAACGCTCTATTCAGGCTTTAGACTGACTGGTTTGAGCTTCACATTCACGGCGCGCTTCTTCCAGAATCTGTAATTCTTTTTTGCTTAAAGGCTGACCATCTTGTTGCTGTTTATTAAAGGTCGGATCCAGCAAAGAAAGACGGTTGCACAAGTTGTTCATGCGTTTTTCATTTTGCTGAATACGGTCCAGCAGAATGCGCATACCCTCCAGAATTGGATCAGACTGGTCTTCAGTTGCAGCATAGGGCTGGAAGCCGATACTTTCTGCATAATCACGACGACGGGTTTCTGCATCATCCTTCGGTTTATTTTTGGTAATAAAGCGTGCAGGGTTACCCACAGCCGTCGTGTTTTCAGGAACTGCTTTAGTCACGACCGCATTAGAACCGACCTTGGCATTTTTACCGACAGTAAATGGCCCTAAAATCTTGGCACCAGCGCCAACCACCACGCCATCTTCTAAAGTTGGATGGCGTTTGCCTTTATTCCAGGTCGTTCCACCCAAAGTCACCCCATGATAGAGGGTAACATCATCGCCAATTTCTGCAGTTTCCCCAATTACGACACCCATACCGTGATCAATAAAGAAACGACGGCCTATCTTGGCGCCCGGATGTATTTCAATACCAGTCGCAAAACGGCTAAATGAAGACAATGCACGTGCAGTTCCCTTACAGTCTTTGTTCCATAGCTCATGTGCCATGCGATGCATGATCAGCGCATGGATGCCAGGGTAAGTGGTTAAGACTTCTAAGGTATTGCGTGCTGCAGGATCGCGCGCAAAGACAGCTTGTATATCTTCTTTGAGCTGTTTTAGCATTAGATTTGATCCTCGTCCTGTGATGATGTATGTGAAGATTTTTTCCAGGTGCCGTTATTTAAGGCCTGAACGCGGCTGAAAATACCACGAAGTAAATGATATTCCATACGATCTAATTGTATACGTCCAAAGAGACGACGCAAGCGTAAAGGCAATAATCTTGGATTTTTTGGGTCCATAAATTCAATTTCGGCCAGCATTTTTTCCAAATGCGGATAGAACTGTTCCATCTGCGCATGATTCACCAAAGGCTCATCCCATTCCATTTCAATGCCATCAATGACTTGCATGGTTGCTTTAGCATCACGTGGTTGTTCAATCTGGCTCATGGCTGCCATGCGCATTTCATAGCAGATCACCTGAATGGCTTGAGCCACATTCAGTACGCCGTAATCGGTATTGACTGGAATGGTCAGGTGATAGTTGGCCATTGCCAGTTCTTCATTGGTCAGACCGCGGTCTTCACGGCCAAATAGAATTGCAACTTCTTGCTGCTCTTGTACCACGGCGCTCATGGCTTTTGTCGCAGCAGGGCGCACATCTAACAGCGGCCAGGGAATGGTACGGCTACGTGCGCTGGTACCGAATACAATCTGACAGTCTTTAATGGCATCTTCGAGCGTTTCTACAATCTCGATCTGCTCGATCAGGTCAGTTGCGCCTGCGGCCAGTGCATCAATATCCGGATGCGGATAGGTTTTTGGCGCCACCAGAACCAGCTTGGACAGGCCCATGGTTTTCATGGCGCGTAAAGCACTGCCGATGTTGGCAGGTAAAGTGGTATTGACCATGACAATACGCACATGGGAGAGATGTGCTGAAACAGCAGCATTGTCAATTTGACTCATGAGGATTCCAATTTAAAGGTGTTTTAAAGATCAGGATTTATGAATATTGTGGCTGGGATTCAGCCTGATACAGTTCCAGCGCATCGTCCATGCTCATGCCAGCAGGTGGTG
This sequence comes from Acinetobacter sp. YH12102, assembly GCF_013419125.1. Taxonomy (NCBI): domain Bacteria; kingdom Pseudomonadati; phylum Pseudomonadota; class Gammaproteobacteria; order Moraxellales; family Moraxellaceae; genus Acinetobacter; species Acinetobacter sp. YH12102. The sequence continues at coordinate 213,725 of NZ_VPAS01000004.1, forward strand.
GTGGAACATTGACCGGTTTGGCCTGTTCATAAGAAACAGCTTTGGCGGCTTTGGACTTGACCTGATATTCAATATGCAATGCTTCTTTACCAAAATAATCACGCAATTTAGCCAATAGTTCGTCCAGTGGTGCCACTTTCCAGTTGAGACCCAGATGAAGTTCGGTCGTAGCATAAGCATAGTCTAAATACAGAATTACCGGAATATGCGCTGACATGTCGATATTGGTATATGGTGTCAAAATCTGCTGCAAGTCACGACTCAGACTTTTACTGAAATGCTCAGTAGTTAAGGTGATTTTAATGCTGTTGGCACGCTTCTGGCGAATTTCATTCAGGCTAAAGGCTTTAGTGAGACGTCCCATTGGGCGGTCAAAGCCTTCACGCTCATAAATTTCACCTTCAATCACCACAACTTTATCCAGCTGGATAATCTCTTTAAAGCGGTTAAAACGTTCATGATTGGCTGAAATTTCAATACGCGCCGTACCATCATCCAGAGTCATCATCATCCGGTTCGGGAAGTTGGCAATATCCACCACCAGTCCTGCAAACACGGTGGTGACACCACGACGTGTCGGCGTCAGTTCATTAATCTGACATGGTACAAAGGATTTCAGTTCATTACGATACACATCAATCGGGTGGCCGGTGAGGTACAGGCCAAGGGTGTCTTTCTCACCTTTCAGGCGAACTTCATCCGCCCATGGCTTGACTGGTTTAGAGGGTTTGCGCTGAACTTCTTCCACTTCACCAAACAGATCCATGATGCCGGTTTCACGGTTGGAGCGCGCCTGTTCCGCAGCTTGCACCGCTTCAGGCAGTTGTGCCATCAGGTCGGCACGATCAATGCCTAAACAATCCAGCGCACCGGAGCGAATCAATGCTTCCAGGGTGCGTTTATTGATTTTTTTCAGGTCAATACGATGACAGAAATCAAACAGGTCACGGAAAGGGCCTTCTTGTGTACGCGCGTCAATCACTGATTGCATCGCAGCTTCACCGACACCTTTAATCGCACCCAGACCATAGACAATGGTTTGTTCATCCGTGGCATGGAACTGATACAGTGACATATTCACTGACGGCGGTAAAACTTCCAGATTATTCTTGCGACAGTCATCAATCAGGAATACCACGTTGTCGGTGTTCTGCATCTCCGAGGTCAACACCGCAGACAGGAATTCCGCCGGATAATGCGCTTTTAGCCATGCAGTCTGATAGGCAACCAAAGCATAGGCCGCAGCATGTGATTTGTTAAAGCCATAGCCGGCAAACTTTTCCATATAGTCGAAAATATGGTTGGCAGTGGCTTCATCAATGTCTTTTTTCGATGCACCTTCAATAAAGATCTGGCGCTGTTTGACCATCTCTTCCGGTTTTTTCTTACCCATGGCACGACGTAACAAGTCCGCGCCACCGAGGGTATAGCCGGCACAGTACTGTGCAGCCTGCATGACCTGTTCCTGATAGACCATAATCCCGTAGGTGGGTTCTAGTACGCCTTCAAGCAAGGGATGCAGATATTCAAAATCGCCTCCATGCATCCGGTGGATAAAGTCAGGAATCAGATCCATCGGGCCCGGACGGTACAGCGACACGAAGGCAATAATTTCTTCAAATTTGCTTGGGCGTGCCTCTTTCAGCATCTTCTTCATGCCCACGGATTCAAACTGGAATACCGCGGTGGTGTTGGCATTGGCAAAAACCAGATACGCGTCTTTATCTTCAAGCGGGATATAGGCAATGTCTAAAGGCTTGTCAGATTTGATGCGTTTATTAATATTTTTAACTGCATCTTCAATTACGGTCAGGTTACGCAGACCCAAGAAGTCAAACTTGACCAGACCAGCAGATTCAACATCATCTTTATCGAACTGTGCCACGCGTGAAGTACCATCAGCCTCACACATAACGGCAGAGAAATCGGTAATTTTGGTTGGCGAGATGACCACACCACCGGCATGTTTACCGGTATTTCGGGTAATGCCTTCCAGTTTTAGCGCCATTTCCCAGATTTCAGCCGCATCATCATTATCTGGGTTGGATGGATTGGTGACGATATCTTTAAGCTGTGGTTCGGCTTCTAAGGATTCCAGCAGACTCAGGCCTAAAGGCTTGGTCGGGATCATTTTCGAGATACGATCGGCCAGACCATAAGATTTACCCAAGACACGCGCCACATCACGAATCGCACCTTTGGCCGCCATGGTACCGAAGGTGGCAATTTGCGAAACTGCATCACGGCCATAAGTACGCGCCACATAGTCAATCACGCGGTCACGACCTGCGATACAGAAATCGACGTCGAAATCGGGCATCGACACACGTTCCGGGTTCAAGAAACGTTCGAAGAGTAATTCATAACGTAGCGGATCAAGATCGGTGATTTTTAAGCTATAAGCCACCAGTGAGCCTGCACCTGAACCACGCCCAGGGCCTACTGGGACGCCGTTACTTTTCGACCACTGAATAAAGTCCATCACGATCAGAAAGTAGCCCGGAAACCCCATCGAGTTAATGATATTAATCTCGTACTCGATTCGCTCATCATAAGGCTTGCGAACTTCTGGCCAGTGTTCATCACGCTGTTCAGGTGGATACAGGAAATTCAGACGTTCTTCCAGACCTTCTTTGGACAAGTGTGCAAAGAAAGTATCAATGGTATGACCTTCAGGAATCGGATAATCCGGCAGAAAGTATTGACCCAATCGCAATGTGACATTACAGCGTTTGGCAATGTGGTAAGTGTTCTCAATCGCAGAGGGAATATCCGAGAACAGCTCTGCCATTTCCTCAGCAGATTTAAAATATTGTTCAGGTGAATAGGTTTTAGGGCGGCGGTTATCCCCCAGTACATAACCATCGGCGATACACACCCGGGCTTCGTGGGCTTCATAATCATTGCGGGTCATGAAGTGCACGTCGTTATGTGCCACTACACCGATATTATATTTTTTGGCCAGTTTCACTGCTTCCAGAATAAAGTCATCTTCATCCGGACGGTTGGTGCGGGTCAGGGCGATATAAACGCGATTGCCGAATTTTTCGACCCATTCTTCCAGCAAGGGTTCCGCTTTTTGCGGATTTGAACTCATCAGCATCTTGCCGACATCGGAATGCATGCCGAGCAGGGCAATCATGTCCTCGGACTGGTTTAAAATCCATTGTTTTTGTACGCAGGGAATGTCTAATTGCTGACCACTGATAAAGCCTTCAGACACCAGTTCAGTCAGGTTACGCCAGCCTTTATTGGTCATCGCCAATAAGGTCATACGATGTTCGGCATCATTCAGGCGAATTTCAGAACCGAGGATCGGCTTGATGCCTTTGCCTAAACATTTGCCATAGAACTTGACTGCGGCATGCAGGTTAGACAGATCCGTCAGCGCGAGGGCAGGCATCTGTTCTTTTTCGGCAGCTTTGACCAGGTCAGGTATCCGTACGATGGATTCAGTAATCGAAAATTCTGTATGAATACCAAGATGAACAAAGTGCATAGATGAGTCCCTGCTAAAACCATTGAATAGTTTAACATGGGATTTATTGTTTCAGTTTGAAAATGAGGGGAAATGCTGAACTTTTAGATTTTAATTAAATGTTGATTCGGGGCTTTGTTCATATCTATAACGAGACGGCATTGTTAACCGAAATTGAATTTCTGACTAGCGACATGGATGTCGCTAGTTGATCTGTGGCACAAGGAAGTATCATCAAGCCAACAGAAGATTTTTGTTACCTTGCATAGCAGTGCTATTCATCTTTCAAAAGTAAAAGAAGAATTTTAAATATTAGTAAGTTTATTCATGACATTATTTGAAAAATAGAATTTCGTTATTTTTACTTCAATTTTAACTTTGTAATATTTGTGCCTTACTTTTGACGGGGCAAAAGTAACAAAACCCCTTTATCTGATGGTACATCCCAGTACCACAGATCAACGGGCGACTTCCTGTCGCCATGGCACGTATCAAATAGTTGCAGGACTTTACTTTGAAATAATGAGAAAGGGTTCGTAAGTATTAAAAACAATAAAAACTAGATTAACGAAGTCGGGACAACCAGTCCCCCAGACTTTGTACAATCTGTACCAAAATCAATAACACAATCACCGTCATGATCACCACAGAGGTATCAAAACGCTGATAACCGTAAGAAATGGCCAGATCACCGATACCGCCGGCACCGACAGCACCCGCCATTGCTGTTGCACCAATCAAGCTGATGGTGGCAGTGGTCAGGTTCAGAATCAGTGAACTACGTGCTTCAGGTAAGACAAATTTAAAAATAATCTGCATTGGGGTTGCACCCATCGCTTGCGCAGATTCAATAATGCCTTCATTCACTTCCAGTAATGAGGTTTCTACTAAACGTCCAATATAAGGGCCGACATAGATGGTCAGTGGTACAATTGCGGCCCAGGTGCCAATTGAAGTGCCGACCAAAAACTTGGTCAGCGGAATAACGGCAATCAGTAGAATAATAAATGGTAGTGAACGTAGCGCATTGACAATCGGATTGAGACCGTGATAAATCACACGATTTTGCAAGATGCCGTTAGGACGCGTCACCACTAAAGTAATTGCCTGAATAAAACCCCAGATACAGCCAAACAGCATTGCGAAGAACACCATATGAAAGGTTTCTTGCAGCGCTGTCACAAATTGATCCATCGACAGCGAGCTTTTCCAGAACGGCGCAGTAATTGTCGTCAGCCACTGTACAATTAAATCTCTCATGCCTGTACTCCTGCTTGATCTACCTGTACGCCGTTATCTTTCAGATATTGCACTGCAGCGCTAATCTCTGCGGAATCACCCAGGAGCTGAATAAACATCTGACCAATCACCGAACCATTAATTTCGGTCATGTTGGCAAACAGGATATTTAAACTGATATCAAACTGTTTAATCACGGCCTGAATCACCGTTTCCTGTGCCGAGCTGCCAAGGAATTTTAAACAATAAATACTGTGATGATTCTGGTTTTCCAGATTATTCAGAATATTGACCGGCAAATGTTGCTGAAGCACGGTCTGAATAAAATTTTTGGTGGTCGGGTGTTGCGGCTGACTGAAGATCTGTAGCGTGCTGCCGGTTTCAATCACATCACCTTTTTCCATCACAGCGACATAATCACAGACGGTTTCAATGACATCCATTTCATGAGTGACCATGACAATGGTAATACCTTGCTCTTGATTGATTTTTTTGAGTAATTGCAGAACTGATTTGGTGGTTTGTGGATCGAGTGCCGAAGTTGCTTCATCACAAAGTAAAATCTTGGGATGGTTGGCAAGGGCACGGGCAATCCCGACGCGCTGTTTTTGACCACCAGACAATTCATCCGGAAAAGCCTGCCGTTTATGTTTCAGGTCAATAAAATCTAATAATTCTTCGAGGCGTTTTTCCCGTTCAGCCTTGCTCCAGCCCAGAAGCTTCATAGGCATTTCGATATTGGCCGCCACGGTTTTGGTTTGCATTAAATTAAAATGCTGGAAAATCATGCCGATATTGGCACGTTCTTGACGCAATGTTTTGGCATCGAGTGCGGTAAAATCTGTTCCGTTAATCATAATCTGACCTGAGCTTGGACGCTCAAGTAAATTAATCAGACGGATGAGGGTACTTTTACCGGCACCACTATAACCGATGATGCCAAAAATACTGCCGGTTGGAATCGATAGATTAATCTGATTCAAGGCATGCAAGGTTTGACCCTTAAGCTCATACTGTTTTGAAATATCTTTAAATTCAATCATAGTGTCAAAAACTGCATCACGGATAAAAAAACAGGCAAGAAATCGTCCTTGCCTGTTCTAAAAGAGTATTATAGTACTATTTTGATTCAGTTAAATACGTCACCGGCTTGTTTACTGCAACTTTAGTGCCACCAAAATTTTCATCGACATACGCCTGAACTGCTGGCGTATGATACAAGGCACCTACTTTTTGCAGTACAGGATCCGTTTGACGATCTGCTGCAACCGCTAATACGTTTACATTCATTTTTGTGCTTTGATCAATTGGCTCATAGTAAACCGCATCTTTTAATACGTTTAAACCGCCTTCCATTGCCAGCGTATTGCCTAGCACAATCGCATCAACTTCATCTTTTACACGGACTGCAGTTGCCATTTGAATGGGTTTGATCACGATTTTTTTTGCATTTTCAGCCACATCAGCTGTTGTGCCTTTTACATTGTCAAAGCCAGCTTTTAATTTGACCAGACCTGCCGATTGTAAAAGTAATAACGCGCGTGATTCATTTGCACCGTCGTTTGGAATGGCAATGGTTGCACCTGTTTTAAACTCATTCAAAGATTTTACTTTGCTTGAGTAAATTCCCATTGGTTCTAAATAGGTGGTAGACAATGGTGCAATTTTTGCTGTATTGGCATCGTTATAGGCAACCATATAGGCATATGACTGGAATGCATTGACATCGATTTCTTTATTGGCAACGGCTGTGTTCATTGACACATAGTCAGTGAAATTTTTCACATCAAGTTTAATGCCGGCTGCTTTGGTTTCAGGTAATGTGGCGATATAGCGCCATACATCTGCATCTGAACCGGTCGATGCCATGGTTACGGTTTGAAGGCCATTCGCATCTTTGGCTTGTGCTGCATCATTGGCAGGCGCTTCTTGTTTGCCACACCCAGTCAAAGTTAATACAGAGGCACTCAATAAAACGCCAAGTAATTTTTTCATGAAATTTTCCTAATTTTAATCTTGCCTAGAGTATAAGCATTTTTAAATCGTGTTAAATAAGATTTTTATACGATCTAAGTATGTGTCCTGATCGTTGTTGGTGCTGGCCTTAAACTAAAAGATCCAAGCCTACAGCAATTGTTCTGGTGAACCCGATCAAGTCAGAAATGCCACAAACCTGATTGTAAATGATCTATTTTGGAGAGAAAAATAGATAGTTTATAAGCACATGAAGTAGTTTGAGCATTCTGGGATTGTCGATATCATAGCAATAAATCTATATTCGATATACTGGATAGCAAAGCCTTGTTTAGCTCTTTAATTGAATAAAAAACCAAGTTGTTTTATAAAAATATTAATTAAAACAATATTTTATTTATATTAGGGGTATGGTTTTTAGGGGGGTGTTTAAATAGTGAGCTTTATAAGATTTTATCCAATCTAAATCATAAAAATGGATATATATGATTTATTGATGGAATCAAAGTAGCGTTGCGCTGTTCTAGACATCAGGGTGTTATCTCGATTCAGCTTCTTTGGGAAATAGTACATAACTTCATCGTCTGTGCACATTTGGATAAATGGGTCGGTGTCGGAGTCTTTCCATTGGCGGAGGATCAGGCTAGGGGGCTGAATGCTTATGGATGGCATCGTGGTATTACACTATTATTGACGAATTAATTATAACAGAGATGTATTTGTGAAGAATTATCAGGATAAGGAAACAGGTCAGATTTATGCTTTTGAAGATGATTATGATCCCTTTCTTTCTGATAATCGTAATACTCCTAAGACACTAACTAAAAATATTAAAACAAGACCAACAGAAACATCAGTTTGGTATGATGGTGGTTGGATTGAGAGAACAGATGCGCCAATTGATTATATAGAGCCTACTTCTAGCGTACCATCATACAATCCTGCTTGGATGGTACATTTAAAACCCTATTCAGCAATAGTGAGTGATAAACAACCACAGTTTCAGTTCTCATTAGATCAAATCAATAACAATTCTTATGATGGAATGCAATTATCTAAAGTAATAGGAATACTTTCTTTAGAGGATAATTTAGATGTATTGATCAGCTATGATGGTGGAATAGCAATACCTCAAAGTGAAAAATTTTCAAAGAGAGTTGATGGTATTACTAAGTTAAATGAAATTCTCTGTCGTTTTTTATTAGGTGGAATTCATACAGAAGTATTGCATCTACATGAGTTAACAGTAGGGACTTTACATGAAAAAACGCACTTATTTTGTTATGCACCATCGCTTTATAATCAATTGAGATTCAATTGGGCATCTATTGCAGATAGGTTTCAGCCATTGATGGTTCCAAGAGTTTTACATTTAAATGATTTGCAAAAAGCTTATATGGATGGGCGAGAAATTCTTGAATCTATACCTACTTTCACGCCATTTTTTCTTTTAAATGGTTATACATCGTTAATCAATCAAAATATTAATGATGCTTTAAATAATCTTTGGATTGTTGTTGAACAACTTACAGAAATTTTATGGAAGCAAATTTATATTAGGCATAAAGATAATTATCCAAGACGAGTGCAAAAGTGTCATGCAAATTACAAAGAAAGTAATTATTTAAAGCATATTGCTACAAAACATAAGCTTTTGAGGTTGGCTAAAGTTATCACAAGGCAAAATTATAAAATACTAGAATGCGCTCGAAAATCTCGTAATAATTTAGCACATAGAGGAAGACAGCCAAATCGTGAAGTAGTTATTACGTTATGGGAACAATTGCCCGAACTTCTAGAGTCTGCTACGGATTATAAAAATATAGGTATGAGAGAAATAAAAATTGGACAAGAAATCAATTGGAATAATTCACATAATAATAATTTTGATGAATGGAAAGAATTAGTATCTCTGATGAAATAAATGTATTAAAAAACCCCGCACTCAGCGGGGTTTTTACTTAATCAAAATTAAGATTAAGCATTTTCACGTGCAATGGCACGGTAACCGATATCTTTACGATATTGAACGCCGTCGAATGTCACTTTTTTGCAAAGTTCCAAAGCTTTGGCTTGTGCTTCACCAATCGTATTACCAAGCGCAGTTACGCAAAGTACACGACCACCCGCAGTCACAATCTCGCCATTTTCATTGGCTTTCGTACCGGCATGGAAAACTTTTGCATCAGTCATTTCAGTGTCTAAACCAGAAATCACATCACCATTGCTTGATGTTTCTGGGTAGCCTTTTGATGCCAGTACGATACCGACAGTCTTGCGCTCATCCCATTCAGCTTCTTTCGGTAAATTACCGTCTAAGCCTGCTTGAACCAAATCCACTAAAGATGATTTTAAACGCATCATGATGGGTTGAGTTTCAGGGTCGCCAAAACGACAGTTGAACTCGATCACTTTCGGTTGACCTTGTTCATCAATCATCAAGCCAGCGTACAAGAAACCAGTATAAACGTGACCGTCTTTTTTCATACCTTCAACGGTAGGACGCATCACTTCATTCATGGTTTTTTCAAATACATCCGCAGTCACAACAGGCGCAGGCGAGTAAGCACCCATACCACCCGTGTTTGGACCTTGGTCGCCTTCAAAGATACGTTTGTGATCTTGTGAAGTCGCCATAGGTAAGATGTTGTCGCCATCAATCATACAAATGAAAGATGCTTCTTCGCCTGCAAGGAATTCTTCAATTACAACGCGAGAACCTGCATCGCCAAATTTGTTGCCTGCAAGCATGTCATCGATCGCATCAAATGCTTCTTGATTGGTCATGGCAACGATCACGCCTTTGCCCGCAGCAAGACCGTCGGCCTTAATGACGATCGGCGCACCATTTTTTTCAACAAATGCTTTCGCAGCATCTACTTCTGTAAATACATCGTAAAACGCAGTTGGAATGTTGTGGCGTTTTAAGAAATGTTTCGCGAAAGCTTTAGAGCCTTCAAGCTGCGCAGCAAATTGAGTTGGACCCCAAATTTTTACACCCGCTTCACGGCAAGCATCAACGACACCGTTTACCAATGGAGCTTCTGGGCCGACAATGACAAGCTCAACGGCATTGTTTTTTGCGAAATCGATAATCGCAGCATTGTCTAAAATACTTAAATTTACGTTTTCACATTTATTTTCAGTGGCTGTACCTGCGTTGCCCGGAGCAACAAAGACTTTTGCAACTTTATCGTCTTGTGCGATTTTCCATGCAAGTGCATGTTCACGACCGCCATTACCCAAAACTAAAATATTCATCTAAAAATCCCTCAAAAGAATAGAATCCCACCTTGCGAAGCCATGCTTCTCACCCTGTAAAAAAGAAGGGCTTCACGAATAAAAATGTCCCTTTATTTGTGAAAAGTCCCCCTTTTTACAAAGGGGGATTTAGGGGGATTAATAAATACGACTTTGAATCAATTAGTGACGGAAATGACGCATGCCAGTGAACACCATCGCAATACCTGCTTCGTCAGCAGCCGCAATGGTTTCTTCGTCACGCATAGAACCACCCGGCTGGATAATGCATTTGATACCCGCTTTAGCGGCGTTATCAATACCATCACGGAATGGGAAGAATGCGTCAGACGCCATGACAGCACCCTCAACCACCAAGCCAGCATGTTCAGCTTTAATTGCAGCAATACGAGCAGAGTTAACACGGCTCATTTGACCTGCGCCAACACCAATGGTTTGACGGTTTTTCGCATAAACAATCGCATTAGATTTCACGTATTTTGCGACTTTCCAAGCAAAGATCATGTCATCAATTTCTTGTTCAGTCGGAGCGCGCTTGGTCACCACTTTAAGATCAGCTTTAGTAATCATGCCCAAGTCTTGATCTTGTACTAACAAGCCGCCATTCACGCGTTTGTAATCAAGTTGCGATTGACGCGCATCGATTGCTGGAAGTTCACCGCAAACTAAAACACGTACGTTTTTCTTCGCACCAGTCACTTCAAGTACGCCATCAGCAATACTTGGTGCAATGATCACTTCAACGAATTGACGCTCAACAATCGCTTGTGCAGTTGCAACGTCTAATTCACGGTTGAATGCAATGATGCCGCCAAATGCAGATTCGGGATCTGTTGCATACGCAAGGTCATAAGCCGCTTGAATGCCGTCTAAAGACACTGCAACGCCACATGGGTTTGCGTGCTTTACGATTACACAAGCAGGTTTCGCAAAAGATTTAACACATTCAAGTGCAGCGTCTGTGTCTGCAATGTTGTTATAAGAGAGTTCTTTACCTTGAAGCTGTTTCGCAGTCGAAACTGAGGCTTCTGTCGCTGTGTCTTCAACGTAGAACGCAGCAGACTGGTGCGGGTTTTCACCATAACGAAGATCTTGAACTTTGTTCAATTGTGTATTGAAGGTACGTGCAAACTTGTCCGCTTCACCTTCTTGTTTGCCTACGCGAGCGCCAAGGTAAGATGCGATCATGCCGTCATATTGTGCAGTATGTTCAAATGCTTTTACTGCAAGGTCGAAACGAGTCGCATGCGATAAAGCGCCCTCAGCTTTAAGCTCAGCTACAACAGTGGCATAGTCAGAAGCATTGACCACGATGCCTACAGATGCATGGTTTTTTGCCGCAGCGCGAACCATGGTAGGGCCACCGATGTCGATGTTTTCAATCGCATCAGCCAGTGAACAGTTTGGTTTTGCTACAGTTGCAGCAAATGGATAAAGGTTTACAACGACTAAATCAATAGCATCAATGTTGTGTTCAGCCATCACAGCTTCGTCTAGACCACGACGAGCCAGAATACCACCATGAATTTTAGGATGTAGCGTTTTTACACGGCCGTCCATCATCTCTGGGAAACCAGTATGCTCTGAAACTTCTACTACAGCGACACTATTGTCTTTCAACAATTTGTAGGTACCACCTGTAGATAAAATTTCTACCCCTAGAGCAGCAAGTTCTTGTGCAAATTCAACAATACCAGTCTTGTCAGACACAGAGATTAAAGCGCGTTTAATAGTCATGATCTTCGTCACAGTTTTTAAGGAACAGAATAAAACAAAATCAGCAATTTACAGGTTAAAAAAAATGCCTGCGGAAGCCGCAAGCATTTTATCATTTATTCACTCATTAAACCGTGAGCTTTTAACTTTTTACGTAAAGTACCACGGTTGAGTCCGAGAATCTCGGCAGCACGTGTTTGGTTACCACGTGTATATTCTAGAACTACAGATAGAAGAGGTTTCTCCATTTCTGCTAGCACCATGTCGTATACCTGAGATGGTTGCTCGCCCTGTAGTTGCGCAAAATAATGGCGAACTGCGCGATCTACGTGGATACGTAAAGCAACATCAGATTGTGCAGTAAAAATAGGAGATTTGCTATTCATGCGAATTAATCCGAAAAACAAATATCGCTTGGGTAAAGCGATATAAAAAGTGGTCTAAAATTGAAATGAACTCCGCTTTAGATCCTAAAACTGGAGTTCTAAAACTTAATCATTGCATTGAGCCAATAGCTTGACACATCTCAACGTTTTGGTCGAAAAATAAGCGTAACAATAGTTAAAGTTTTGTTACTGACCAAAATCAAAACAAAAAAATCTGCACGATACGCAATAAATTTTATAGCGCATTAGGCAAGACTGTATTTGTTGTGAAAAAGTAGCGAGGAGTTGCAGCACATAGCTTTCGTGGCGCGTATCATACCATTGTCTAAGCAAAAGTGAGCAAGAAAACTGCATTTTTTTTAACTTTTTTTAATTTTTTAATGCTTTCTATTCAGATTAAGGGCGAATTATTTCCAAACTATAGCGATCAAAGCTTTTACGATCGACAGGAAGCTCAAATTTGAATTTGAATGGACTGTTTTTCGGGATACGTTCAATATTGACCAGACTTTCAATCAGGTACTCTTTGGCAGACAGGTTATAAGTCGCAACAACTTCACCGCGCTGTTCCAGATTGATTTTTAAAATCGGTAAAGCCAGGCTACGGTCATGGAAGTTGATCAGCTCACCGCTAAATTCAGTTTTCTTGTGACTGGTTGCCTTGATCTTGACTTTATTGACCTGAATCAGCGTGTAGTATTTTTCCAGATTGGAACAATTAAACACCTCGCATACATTGTTAAAGGCCAGACTCATGATATGACTATTTTTGATGTATTGCGGATTAAACCAGAAAAACTGGAACAGCAATACGCCAAATAGCATCAGGTTCAAGATGCTCCAGCCAATATAATACATTGGCCCACGGTATATCTGTTTTTCTGCCTGATCTTCCCAGTTCATGCTCGGCAGTACCGAGATAGGTTCGGTACTGAAATAGTTCAGATTGTTTAAATAGGTTTCCAGATCGATATTTGAATGTTCAACTTTCTGATCGAAAATATATAAAAGACTGTGCGTATTTTGCTGTTGATCGCGACCATATACAGGTGGGTTATATCGAGAATAGGTTTGATCCTGAGATGCTGAGGTGGTGACCGAGTTTTGGGCTTCGGCCACCAGATGCGATAAGGCATTAAATGAAGTGGTACATTTGGGACAGCAAACCATACCCTGCGCAATGGTGAGTTGAGCAACTGTGACCTTGTAGGTGGTGGAACAGGTAGGGCAATGGGTTCGTTTGTCACTCATAAACTATTTGTAGACTCATTCATTCTTATGGCGTTTACCCGAGATACGGCACCAGTGCTCGTCTCGTTTTTCTACGTCTAATATATCAAAATAATTTGAGTAAATGCTAGTAACATCAGCAACTTGCTCTTCGATAACTCCGGCAAGTGCGAACTGTCCCTCAGATTTAATTAAAGTTGCGAACTCAGGAGCCAACATCATTAGTGGCGCAGCCAAAATATTGGCAACAAATACGTCAGCCTTGGTAGTGCCGAGTTCATCTCTAAATTCTTCTGGCAGGCCGACATAAAGTTTGTCCAGTACACCATTCAGTTCAGCATTTTGCTGGGTGGCCAGAACTGCTTGTGGGTCAATATCAGTGGCATATGCTTTTTTAGCACCTAAGAGCAGGGCAGCTACCGCGAGAATGCCTGAACCACAGCCATAATCGATGACGATTTTGTCTTTAACGTCAATTTTGCCGAGCCATTGTAAGCACAAGAATGTAGAGGCGTGGTTCCCTGTACCGAATGCCAGACCCGGATCAAGCTTGATATTGACTGCATCGGCTTCAGGTGCTTGCATCCATTCCGGTACAATCCAGTATTTTTCAGCAATCTGGATTGGCTCATACGCATCCATCCAGGTGCGTTCCCAAGCCTGATCTTCAATGAATTCGTACTTGATCGGCGCTTCTGGCATTTGCGCACCAATAAAGGTTTCTAGTGCAGCAACGTCAATTTCTTCGCCTTCTTCCTGTGCATAAATACCAGTCACAATCACTTTATTCCAGAGTGGTGTTTCGCCTGGAAGTGGTTCCAGCAAATCCTGGTTTTCAGCATCATCCAGGGTCACACTCACTGCGCCTAGTGAGCTGAGTAATGTCTCAGTATAATCGACCTGAGCTTGTTCAACCGTAATATGAATTTGTAACCACTTCACAGAAATAACCTTTATACATTTTTCAAAAAGCTATTGTAACGGAAGTTCAGACACAACGCTGCTATCTTCTTGATGCATACCCAAAATAAAAAGGATGCCGAAGCACCCTGTATAAAGCTCTATAAAGACTTATGAAACCTTAGAGAGAAGAGGTGTTCTGTCTAATGGTGCAAAGCGGTTAAGCAGTAGACCAAAAATGGCAGCAAAAATATACATGAAGATTGAATAAACCGCGGCAGGCATGGCCACAGCAGTGCTGGACATCACGGTCAGGGCAATGGTCATGGCTAATGTGCTGTTGTGAATGCCGATTTCAAAGGCACTGGCCCGTGCCTGAGCGGTATCTATATTCATTAAGCGGGGGACAAAATAGCCGATGGTCAGGCTGAAAATACAGAACAATGCCGTGGCGACACCGACCTGAGTCAGATATTCGGCAATATTGGTGCGTTCACTATAGATGGCCCCGACAATAATCAGAATCAAGAATATGACTGCAAAAATACGCAGCGGTCTATTCAGTTTTTCAGTCAGGCGTGGTGCATGATGTCGAATCAGCATACCAATCGCGACAGGAATAATAATGATGCCAAACACCTGAAGAATTTTACCAAGCTGGAGTGTGATCTGCTGGCTGTCCTGCATGAAATGCATAATCGAAAAATTAACGATCAACGGTAAAGTTAAGGCTGCAATCACTGAATTAATCGCAGTCAGGGTGATGTTGAGTGCCAGATCACCTTTGAAAAGATAGCTAAACAGATTGGCCGTACTGCCGCCAGGTGAGGCAGCTAACAGCATCAGACCCACGGCAAGAAGTGGAGGCAGGGCCAAAACTTTACACAGGATAAATGCAATACCGACCAATAAGACCAGTTGGCAAAATAATGCGACTAAAACAGCTTTAGGATGTTGGGTGACCCGGGCGAAATCTTTGAGGGTAAGTTCGAGACCTAAACCCACCATAATAATCGCGAGCGCAAGCGGCAGTAAAATCGTAATAATGCCAGAATCCATCTGTCATGCTCCTTGTTAAAAATTATTTTAATACTTTTGCTTTTCTTGGGAAAAGCATACAGCTTTATCGCAGACTCAGCCAAATAAATTACAAATCCGATAAACGATTTTTATGGCGATAACCGATATATTGGCGACTCATCATTACCCCGAAAATAGTCGCAAAACTATACATGACAATGGTGTAAATGCCGGCCGGAATTGCCATAGTGACATCGCCTAAGACCGAAATCGCAATGGTGATCGCAATCGCCGTATTATGAATGCCGATTTCAAAGGTACAGGCCCGTGCCATTTTTTCTGGAATACCCATCAGTAGCGGAATGCAATAACCAATAAACAGGCTGGAAAAACATAAAATCACAGTAGCTAAACCAATACTGGAAAAATATTCAAAGAGATTAAAACGATCTCTAAAAACGGCAAATATCAAGAGTATGCTTAAAAAACTAATTGAAACGAAGCGCATCGATTTGCTGACGGTAATGGATAAATGTGGAAATTTGGCTCGAAGCAGCATCCCGATGATCACGGGGATCAGGGTAATTAAAAACACCTGTATCATTTTTTCAACTGGAAATGTCACAGTCGAGTCGTGACTCATAAAGTATTGTAATGAGAGATTGATAATAAAGGGCAGGGTGAAAATAGAAATGATGGTATTGATGGCAGTCAGGGTGATATTCAGTGCGACATCGCCTTTATACAGATAGCTAAACAGGTTGGCGGTTGGGCCTCCTGGTGAAGCGGCCAGAAGCATTAAACCTACTGCGAGTAAAGGAGCTAAGTCCAGAATCAGGCAAATAAAGAAAGCAATACTGGTCAACAGCACGAGCTGTGTAAATAGGGCAATAAAAATGACTTTAGGATAGCGGCTTAAGCGCAGGAAATCCTTGATTTTTAATTCGAGTCCCAGCCCCATCATCATGATTGCCAATGTAATAGGCAAAAAAAAGTTAAAAAACCCCGAATCCATGAAAAATCCTTTTTATTATTGATTTTTAGATAGATTTTAAGTGTAGCGGAGCTGAATAAATAAGCAATATAAAACGAGCAAAATGTATTCACTTTGCCCGTCAAAGCTTTTACTTGAAATGTAAGCTATTTAGAGCTATGACAGCTTACATGCCTGGCTGAGTTTGCATTTGCGCATCAGGCGGAGTCTGCTGGTCATTCATTGGTTGCTGCATTTGCGGCTGGCTCATTTGTGGTTGCATTGGCTGACTGTGCATTTGGGATTGTCCCTGAGGGCGTGGCGGCATAAAGCCTAAAGCACATTTACCTTTGACTTCGGTTCCATTAATGGTGGCGGTGGTCGCGCTACTATTGCCACTACAGGTACTCATGAGTTCAGCTTCATCACCTTTGATTGAAGCATTTTTTGATGAAGCGAAAAACTGTGGCTCACAGGTTCCATTCCAGATAATGCCTCGATGAGCAAAACTGACTTGAGCACCTTGGGTTTTGCCTTTACAAACCTGTTGATACTTTTGCGCATTATAAGTGGTTTCGACCTTATCATTTGCTGAGGCTGCAAATGGCGCAAAACATAAACCACACAGAACAGTTGAGAGAAAAATATTCTTATTCATCAGTTATACCTTTGTTTGTAATGTAAGCAGTATATAGCTTAAAAAATACTCAAAATTAAACAGTGTAAATCGAGTAATTTTCTGAACTTATATGTTTAATTTATATAGTCCCTCTGCAAAGTTAAATTACAGTGCTTGATTCTTGTACAGGATGATTCATTTTTTATCTCAGGATAAATTCGACTGAATCTGTCTACTTTAGAATGAAATTTGCTATAATACTCAGCTATCCTTTTTTATCTCTCAATTACCACTATGCATTATCCTAAAGTATACGATGTCATTGTTATCGGTGGCGGTCACGCCGGTACAGAAGCAGCTCTGGCTGCAGCGCGTATGGGTCGACAGACTTTACTCTTAACTCATAACATTGAGACTTTAGGGCAGATGAGCTGTAACCCGGCCATCGGTGGTATTGGTAAATCGCACTTGGTGCGTGAAATTGATGCCTTGGGCGGTGCAATGGCACTGGCTGCCGACAAAGGCGGTATTCAGTTCCGTATTTTGAACTCGCGTAAAGGTGCAGCAGTTCGTGCAACACGTGCGCAGGCAGACCGTGTCCGTTTTAAAGCGGCAATTCGTGAAACCTTAGAGAATCAGGCGAACTTGGATATTTTCCAGCAAGCGGCTGATGACCTGATTGTTGAAGGCGATACCGTCAAAGGTGTGGTTACCCAAATGGGCATTCGTTTTGATGCCAAAACTGTGGTGTTGACTGCGGGTACATTCTTGGGCGGCGTAATTCACGTTGGTCTGGAAAAATCCAGTGGTGGTCGTGCCGGTGATCCGCCGTCGATTTCATTGGCAGCACGTTTGCGCGAATTGAATTTACCTGTGGGGCGTTTAAAAACCGGTACACCACCGCGTATCGATGCACGTTCGGTCGACTTTTCTGTAATGACACCGCAGCCGGGTGATTTCCCATCTCCAACCATGTCGTTTATGGGCGATGCGTCTATGCATCCGGAACAGGTGAACTGCTATATCACCCATACCAATGAACGTACGCATGAGATTATTCGCGGTGGTCTAGATCGCTCACCGATGTATACCGGTAAAATTGAAGGTGTGGGGCCGCGTTATTGCCCATCAATTGAAGACAAGATTCACCGTTTTGCCGATAAAGACTCGCATCAAGTATTCTTGGAACCGGAAGGTCTGGATACGCATGAGCTTTATCCAAATGGTATTTCAACTTCATTGCCATTTGATGTGCAGTTTGAGTTGGTTCGCTCAATCCGTGGTATGGAAAATGCGCATATTTTGCGTCCGGGCTACGCCATTGAATACGACTATTTCAACCCGCAAGCGTTGAAATTTACCCTTGAAACCAAAGCGATTAATAACCTGTATTTCGCTGGTCAAATTAATGGAACCACTGGTTATGAAGAAGCAGGTGCACAAGGTTTGCTGGCAGGTTTAAATGCTGCACGTCGTGCCTGGGATCAAGAGCAGTGGACACCAAAACGCGATGAAGCCTATATGGGTGTATTGGTAGATGACCTGATTACGTTAGGCACCAAAGAACCGTACCGTATGTTTACCTCACGTGCTGAATATCGTTTGATGTTACGTGAAGACAATGCCGACCAGCGTTTAACTGCGATCGGTCGTGAATTGGGTCTGGTCGATGATGCACGTTGGGCGGTTTACTGCGAAAAAATGGAAGCAGTTGAAAAAGAAACCGGTCGTTTGCAGCATCTTTGGGCGGCGCCAAACAATCCAATGGGCAAGAAATTCGTTGAGATGACTGGCGCAGATTTATCTAAAGAATGTTCAGCGATCGATCTTTTGAAACGTCCAAATATTTCATTTGCGCAAATTGCCGAGTTAACCGGTTCTGATGTATCTGCGCAGGTCGGTGATCAGATTGAAATCGCAGTGAAATATGCGGGTTATATCAACCGTCAGCATGAAGACGTGGCACAAATGAAACGTCTTGAGGAAACCCGTATTCCAGGTGACTTCGATTATGACATCGTGTCGGGGCTGTCGCGTGAAATCACGTTGAAACTGAAGGATGTACGTCCTGAAACATTGGCGCAAGCCAGCCGTATTCCGGGTGTGACGCCTGCGGCTGTTCAATTGGTGATGATTACGATTCGTAAGAATGCACAAACGAAAAAATCTGCTTAAGAATACAGTGTGAAAAAGCCCGCGCAATGCGGGCTTTTTATCGGCTGATATTTTTGTATAAGTCTCGGCTATCATTCAATTATAAATAACTACTATTTAACTAAATGCCTTATTTATAAAGATAATAAAAATTATTAAGATGTAAAAAGTCTATAAATTTTAGCTTTTAGGTCTAATGGAAAGGGTGTTGAGCCAAGTTGATGAACTTAAATCCGACTATTGTCGTGGTATTTCTCTGACCAGATTAGGATAAGAATAGGGGGAATAGGATCGTCAGGCTATCAAACGATTTATAGGTTATTGATGGAGATCAATCATGATACAGCCTTATAGTGAAAAATTACGAAAAATATTGACGATTTTCTTGTGCTTTTGGGTGGCATTTTTTGAGGGTTTCGATCTTCAGGCTCCTGGAATTGCAGCAAAAGGAATTGCGGCAAGCTTTGCTTTAGATCAGGTTCAGATGGGCTATGTGTTTAGTCTGGGCGTCTTTGGAATGCTCTTTGGTGCATTCTTTGGCGGACGTATCGCGGATTATTTGGGACAAAAGAAAGTCCTGATGTTGTCTGTGGCTATTTTTGGTGTGTTCATGTCGCTGACTGCAATTGCACCGAGCATCGAGGTTTTATATGCTGCGCGTTTCTTGACCGGTTTGGGTCTGGGTGCTGCAATGCCGACCATGATTTCCGTGGTTGGAGATGAAGCAACTGAAGCCAATCGCGGTAAGTTCAATAGCTTGATGTATTGTGGCCTGCCTGTTGGTGCTATTTTTGTCGCCGGTTTGGCTATGGTGTTTCCAGATATTCAATGGCAGACTTTATTTTTAATTGGTGGTTTAACGCCTTTAGCGCTTCTCCCTTTTATGACCTTTATTCTTAAAGATCAACCTAAAGCAGCGGTAGCGCAAAAAAGATCTGGCGAAGCTGTACCGGGCATGGTCGAGGTTTTGTTCAAGCAGCAACAGTATAAAAATACAGTGCCGCTTTGGGTAGGTTTCTTTTTTACCTTGATGATCAACTATATTCTGATTAGCTGGTTGCCTAATTTGCTGATGGAACAAGGCTTGCAAAAACAGCAGGCATTTCTGGTGATGCTGGTGTTTCAGGTGGGTGCGGTGATAGGAACCTTGGGTTTGGGTTATTTGCTAGATCGTTTAAAATTGTGGCAAATGGCAGCCCTTATTTACAGCGGCTTATTTGTTGCCTTGGTTTTGTTGTTCACCAGTACCTCGATTCCGCTATTAATTTTAGCCGGGGTGATGGGCGGGATCTTTTCTACAGGTGGTCAATCTATTCTGTATGGCATCTCACCGATTTTTTATTCAGGTGCAGGTAAAGTTACAGGCGTGGGCAGCGCCATTTCTTTAGGCCGTTTAGGTGCCATGACCGGTCCGTTATTAACCGGGAAAATTTTGGCATTAGGTTTGGGAACTACAGGTATCCTTATGGCAAGTTTACCTGCGGTGGTTGTATCAGCGGTAGCGGTCACGGCACTGTCACGTTGTAAGGCAGCTCATAAATAAGCCAGCTTTCTATTTTTATTGCTATTAAAAAGGAATCTACGGATTCCTTTGTTATGGCTCATATTTTAATTGAGTAAAATCGGCAGATAAAATTTGCTAAAATAGATGGATAGCAAACAGACTGATTTTTATATGCCTTACCAACTGATCGAACTCGATATTCAGGCCACTGATAATATTGCCTGTCCACATTGCCAGCAGAACATTATTGACTGGACTGAAGAACAATATGTACAGCCATGTGAACATACTTTATTTATTGCCATGGATATTGGCTTTGAATATATGACCGATGAATTTGAGCACAGCATGCCGCGTTCGGTAGATGATCTGCATGCCAATGACGATCAGGTGAATATGTTTGATGAAATTACCGCCAGTACTTATTCAGATTATCTGATCTTAAAGTCAGACTTGGGCGCAGCAGGTTATTCGCGTTATATCGGCTTGACTGTTTAGCTCATCTTAGTATAAAAAAGCACCCGAAGTTCACTACTGTTCCACAATTTGAACTTTATTTCAGTACCAAGTCAATATGATGACACCATATGCTTAAATATTTGATATTTTTATATATTTAATTTTTCAAAGCCTTGTCTTTTCTTTGAAAAATTTAAATTACTTTGTGTAGGCTAAATCCTACTTTTGACAGACCAAAAGTAGGCAAAAGTCTTTATCCCCCATACACTACATCCTGTCATGATGGGGAATGTGTGGCATCCTTGCCACACTCACAAATCAAATACCTGGAATTCAACTGTGAGAGAGCAGTAACCCGAAGGTGCTTTTATAGATTAGCTTGGACTTTCGATTTCTTCTTCTACCTCATCATCGGCCGTATCCATACCGAGTTCTTTGAGCTTGCGGGTCAGCGTGTTACGGCCCCAGCCCAAAAGTTCAGCTGCATGACGTTTGCGACCACGGGTTTGTTGTAGTGCAGCATTAATCAGGGTGCGCTCAAACATTGGTGTAGCGACATCCAGAAGTTTCATCTCGCCATTTTTGAGTTTTTGCATGGCCCATTGACCCAGCAATTCATCCCAGTGCTGTGGACCCACTTGGTTTAAGTTTGGAATTGGTGAGCCTAAATCCAAATCTTGAATTGGAATTTGTTTCAGTTCAGGTGGTAGGTCTTCTGGATAGACTTCACGACCCGTGATCATCACGGTTAGCCAGCGACAGGTATTTTCAAGCTGGCGTACGTTGCCTTGCCACGGCAGTTTTTGCATATATTCCTGGGTTTCAGGACGCAGAATTTTGGGATTAACGCCGAGTTCTTTACCAGCACGTGCCAGGAAGTGCTGCGCCAGCATCGGAATGTCTTCACTGCGATGTGCCAGTTTTGGAATGTGAATCCGAATCACATTCAGGCGGTGATACAAGTCTTCACGGAAACGGCCGTCATGTACCAGTTTTTCCAGATCCTGATGTGTGGCAGCCACAATCCGCACATCAACCTTGACGGGAATATGACCACCGACACGATAAAACTCGCCATCGGCCAAAACACGCAATAAACGGGTTTGGGTTTCAAAAGGCATGTCGCCAATTTCATCCAGAAACAGCGTGCCGCCGTTGGCCTGTTCAAAACGACCTTGACGCTGGGTATTGGCACCGGTAAATGCACCTTTTTCGTGACCAAAAAGTTCGGTTTCGATCAGGTCTTTGGGAATGGCTGCCATATTCAGGGCAATAAAGGGCTTTGCACTACGCGGTGAATGGCGGTGCAAGGCATGTGCCACCAATTCTTTCCCTGTACCGGACTCACCATTAATGAGTACAGTAATATGCGATTGCGCTAAACGGCCGATGGCGCGAAACACTTCCTGCATGGCGGGAGATTCACCGATAATTTCAGTCGATTGAATCGGCGGGGCAACTTTTGCTGATTCTTGTTGTTGCAGCTTGGTAATATGCAAAATCGCACGATTGACCAGTGCCAGCGCTTCATCAATATCAAAAGGCTTTGGCAGATATTCAAAAGCACCAGTTTGATAACTTGATACAGCAGACTCTAGGTCTGAATGCGCCGTCATAATAATCACAGGCAGGTCAGGATAATTGTGTTTGACCTTACCCAAGAAGGTGAGTCCATCAATCCCCGGCATACGGATATCGGTCAGAATCACATCTGGTGCATCAACACTGAGTTGATCTAGTGCGGATTGTGCTTCTTCAAAGCTGGTCACGTCCAAGCCTTCTTCTTTAAAGGTTTTTTCCAGTACCCAGCGCATGGCACGATCGTCATCAATCACCCATATTTTATTTCGCGACATGATTCGACTCCCAAGGTAAATATAAGCTAAACACGGTTTTTCCAGCCACGGACTGACATTCAATCATGCCGTTATGCTGATGAATAATATTTTGAGCAATACTGAGACCCAGTCCGGTACCTTTGGCGCGACTGGTGACCAGTGGATAAAACACAGATTCGATAATGTCTTCGGGGACCCCAGGGCCATTGTCTTCAATATCAATGCGTACCACAGAGCGATGAATTGCCCCGTTAATGGTAAATAGGCGCTGAATCCGGGTTCTTAAAACCAGTTCAGGCTGGTGATCGACAAAAAACTCTTTGTTCTCGGTCATGGCCTGTACTGCATTGGCGCAAATATTCAAGATCACCTGAATCAGTTGATCACGGTCTGCCAGCACTTCAGGTAAGGACAGGTCATAATCCCGAATAATCTTGATTTTCTTTTTGCTTTGATTGGCGATGAGTGAGCGCACCCGCTCAAGTGGCTCATGTACATTTACCAGCTCATAGCTTGGCAGTTGGCGTGAACCGAGCATGGTGTCGGCCAGATTTCGGAGTCGATCGACTTCACTAATAATAATATCGGTAAATTCTTTGTATTGTGGATCATTCAGACTGCGAGCCAGAAGTTGTGTTGCCCCCCGAATTCCGCCGAGTGGGTTCTTGATTTCGTGCGCGACACCGCGAATCAGCTGGCGAGCCACTTGATGTTGCTGAATCAGGTTTTCTTCACGCGAAATTTTAAGCATACGGTCACGAGGATTGAGCTCGATTAACAACAGTGGGTGATAGGGCTTACCCAGATTTAGTTGAGAAACCGTGTAATCGACATGAATGTCCTTAAAGTTGACAATCAGTGTGGCTTCACGGCGCGTATAAGGTTGGCCTGTAGTTAAAGTGTTGTTCAGCGCTTCTTCAGTATTAAACTCATCGGTCGGATGTTGCAGAAGACCCAGTGCCGGACTTCCACTGGCGCGAAATAAGCTCACATCAAATAAGGCTTCGCAGGCAGAGTTGAGATAATAAATATTAAGATCGCGGTCTACCAATAAGATACACGTGGTCATATTGTCCACTAAAACACGATAGTCGATCGGAATAAGCTGATCCATTCGCGGTTTTTTTCCTGTATTAAAATGGCGCAATGGCATCTTCATAAAGCAATTTAATCAATTTTAAGTTCTGATTTGATGCAAGATGCACGCCAACTTTTATGACTAAAGCTTATTTATTGCGATGAAATGCAGAAATGTGCCACAGCGACACAATTCATCTTAGGTATAGCGGATTAAATTGAGGCTGTAAATCTAAAATGTTCTATTTTGGTGCGCGCGCAAATATGTTGTATATTTTATGGCGTTATTTTAGTGCATGATGCAAAGAGTCAGGTTTTCAACTATTTTTATGATGCGAAAAGACATACAATACGCGCATTCTAGTAGAGCGAAAATTCATGAAGTCCCCCAAAGTCGGTTTTGTATCTTTAGGTTGTCCTAAGGCATTGGTAGATTCTGAACGTATTTTAACCCAGTTAAAGACTGAAGGTTATGACGTCGCTTCGGATTATGACGGTGCTGATTTAGTTGTAGTAAATACCTGTGGTTTCATTGAATCCGCAGTGCAAGAATCGCTAGACGCGATTGGTGAGGCGATGAGCGCGAATGGTCGCGTCATCGTAACAGGCTGTCTAGGTAAAGACGAAGACAAGATTCGCCAGATGCATCCGAATGTCCTGAAAGTGACAGGTGCAGCGGCATATAAAGATGTTATGGATGCGGTTCATCAATACGTGCCTGAACCGCCAAAACACAATCCATTTATTGATTTAGTTCCAGAGCAAGGTATCCGCCTAACACCTAAACATTATGCCTATTTGAAAATATCGGAAGGCTGCAACCATCGTTGTACTTTCTGTATTATTCCAAGCATGCGTGGTGATTTGGTCTCCCGTCCAGTTGGTTCTGTGCTTGAAGAAGCCGCAGCGCTGAAACGTGCCGGTGTTAAAGAAGTACTCGTTATCTCCCAGGATACTTCTGCTTACGGTCTGGACACCAAATACAAGCTGGATTTCTGGAACGGCCAGCCGGTGAAAACCAAATTCTATGACATGTGTGAAGCACTCGGTCAGTTGGGAGTCTGGGTGCGTTTGCACTATGTTTATCCATATCCGCATGTCGATGCCGTGATTGACCTGATGGCTCAAGGCAAAATCCTGCCTTATCTGGATATTCCATTTCAGCATGCGAGTCCAAAAATTCTCAAGCTGATGAAACGTCCTGCGCACAGTGAAAACACACTGGAGCGATTGAATATCTGGCGTGAAAAATGTCCTGATCTGGTTATCCGTTCAACATTTGTGGTGGGCTTCCCGGGTGAAACCGAAGAAGACTTCCAGATGCTGCTCGATTGGCTGAAACAAGCTCAATTGGATCGTGTAGGTTGCTTTACCTATTCACCAGTTGAAGGTGCGACAGCAAACGATTTGCCAGACCACGTTCCTGAAGAAATTAAACAAGAGCGTTATGAGCGTTTCATGCAGGTTCAGCAAGAAATTTCGGCAGCCAAACTCCAAAAACGTATTGGTCAGACCATGACCGTGCTGGTAGATGATCTGGAAGAAGAATTCCCGGTGGCAGTTGCGCGTTCTTATGCAGATGCACCTGAAATTGATGGCAATGTTTTTGTGGAAGATATTGATAAAAGCGTCATTAAGGCAGGGGATTTGCTTGAAGTCGAGATTACCGATGCAGACGAATATGATCTGTATGCAAAACTCATTTCAGTCAAATCTGCTTAAGATTTTGAATTAAAAAAATTTAAATTGAATACTTTGGAGTTTGATGATGTTGGATTCTAAAAAGCCACGCTTTGGTCGCATCCTGTTAAAGCTTTCTGGTGAAGCACTGGCAGGCAATAAAGACATGGGAATCGATGCACAAGTGCTCGACCAGATGTCGCTTTCTATTGCGCACCTTGTGGGTTTAGGCGTACAAGTAGGTATCGTGGTTGGTGGTGGTAACCTGTACCGCGGTAGCCAGCTGCAAAAAGACGGTCTGGTTGGCCGGGTCACTGGCGACCAGATGGGTATGCTGGCAACCGTGATGAACGGTCTGGCACTACGCGACGCTTTGGTGCGCCGTAATATTAAAACCCGTTTGATGTCTGCACTGCCAATTGGTACTGTGGTTGAGTCTTACTCGAGCCGTGATGCGATCCGTCACCTGACTCAGGGTGAAGTGTGTGTATTCGTGGCAGGTACAGGTAATCCATTCTTTACCACAGATACCGCAGCATGTTTGCGTGGTATTGAAATCGAATCAGATTTGATTTTGAAAGCCACTAAAGTCGATGGCGTATATAACAAAGATCCAAGCAAATATGACGATGCGGTTAAATATGACACTTTAACCTTTGATCAGGTGCTGGATGAAAAACTGGGTGTCATGGACTTAACTGCGATCTGTTTGTGTCGTGACCATAATGTGCCGCTACAAGTATTCGATATGAATAAATCTGGCGCATTACTTTCAGTGGTGATGGGCGAAAAAGAAGGGACTCACGTTACCAATTAATGACGTGAGCACCAAAGCACTTTATACTACGCGCTAATTTAGCAATTAACTTTTTTAGAATTAAGTAAGGAAGATCATATGATTAACGATCTTAAAAAAGACAGCGAAGACCGTATGAACAAAACTCTAGAATCTCTAGAGCATGGTTTTGCAAAAGTTCGTACCGGTCGCGCGCATCCATCTATTTTAAATAATGTGATGGTTTCTTACTATGGTTCAGACGTTCCATTGAACCAGGTGGCAAACGTTGGTGTTGAAGATTCACGCACCCTGTTGGTTCAACCATTTGAACGTTCAATGGTGGCTGCAATTGATAAAGCGATTCGTGAATCTGACTTGGGTCTTAACCCGATTTCAGCAGATGCGATCCGTGTACCTATGGCAGCACTCACTGAAGAAACACGTCGTGACATGCAGAAAGTTGCCCGTACTGAAGCAGAAAATGCGAAAGTGGCAATTCGTAACATTCGCCGTGATGTATTGGGTGATATCAAAGCTTTATTGAAAGAAAAAGAAATTTCTGAAGATGAAGAACGTCGTGCTGCTGATGAAATCCAGAAAATTACCGACAAATTTGTTGCTGAAGTTGACAAACGCTTGGCTGCGAAAGAAGCTGAATTGATGAAGGTCTAATTCATCGATGACCGCTGCTGAAGAAAACCCCTGTCTTCCGAAACATGTTGCCATCATTATGGATGGCAACAATCGTTTCGCCAAAAAAAATCAGATGCAGAAAGGTGATGGACACCGTGAAGGAAAAACGGTTCTGGATCCGATTGTAGAACACTGTAGAAAAAGAAATATCCAGGCTTTAACTGTTTTTGCCTTTTCCAGTGAAAACTGGAATCGTCCACAGTTTGAAGTCGAATTGCTCATGAAACTCCTGCTTGACACGATTCATGAGCAACTCCCCCGCATGGAAAAATTCAATATTGCCTTACGTTTTATCGGTGATCGCAGCCGTTTGTCCGCTGAATTGCAGGGACTCATGTTGCAAGCCGAACAAAGGACTGCTAATTTCAATAGTATGACACTCACTATTGCAATCAGTTATGGCGGTATGTGGGATATGGCACAAGCTGCAAAGCAAATTGCCAGTGATGTTTTAACAAATAAATTAGATCTTGATGCAATTGATACTGATGTATTTGGTCAATATGTCAGCCTCGGTGACTTACCAGCAGTTGATCTGCTGATTCGTACTGGCGGAGATTTCCGTCTGTCGAATTTTCTGTTATGGCAGGCAGCCTATGCAGAGCTTTATTTCACTGAGACGCTGTGGCCAGAATTTACCGTTGAAGAACTTGATGATGCACTTGCCGTATTTGGTGGGCGTGAACGTCGTTTCGGTAAAACATCAGAGCAGGTTCATCAGGAAAAACTTGAGAATTAATACATGTTTGAGCGGATTATAACCGCATTGGTGTTGGTAGCAGTTGTACTGAGCTGTATGTTTGCTACTGAATCACATTATCCAATGTTTGTATTGATGGTTCTTGCTGCCGGGGTTGCCGGTTATGAGTGGTTTAAACTCATGCCGCGAAAATTTAAGCAGGTCATCAAGCCCGTTGCATGGGGATATGGGGTGCTGACCGCGGCTCTATCAGCATTGGCATTGTATTTTGCTGAAGTCGCTTTGTTGTTATGGGTGGCTTCTATTATTACCTGGTTACTCAGTATTTACTGGGTCAAGTCTTATCCTGAGTATGACGGCTGGTACAATACAAGCCTAAATGGCATTGGTGTAGTGCTGATTTCTGCTGCTGTCACCGCAATTTTCTCGGTTTGGCAAAGTTCACCGTGGTGGTTGATGTACCTGTTTTTACTGGTATGGGGCGCAGACAGCGGTGCGTATTTTGTTGGCCGTAAATTCGGTAGGAAAAAACTTGCACCAAATGTCAGCCCAAACAAATCTGTAGAAGGGCTGTATGGTGGTGTGGTCACCTCAATGCTGATTGTGATTGCAGTTGCTTTGCTTTATCTGGAGATGACCTGGCCAGAACTTATTTTATTCCTGACCTTATCGGTGATCACGGTCTTCAGTTCAGTACTGGGAGATCTGTTTGAATCCATGATCAAACGACGTGCCGGTATTAAAGACTCGGGCCGTATTTTACCGGGTCATGGTGGGGTGCTGGATCGTATTGATTCTTTGCTTGCTGCAGCTCCAATCTTTGCGGCAGGTATTGCTGTTCTAAAACTTATTGGTGTAGATTTATAAATGTCACAAGCGGTTTGTATACTGGGTGCTACAGGTTCTATTGGTCAAAGTACTTTAAAAATCTTGCAGCGACATCCTGAAGCGTACTCGGTTTTTGCTGTAACCGCGCAAAGTCGTATTGATGAGCTGGTCAAGATTTGCCAGCAATATCGCCCTAAAGTGGCGGTGGTGCCTGCGGCAAAAGTGGAGGAGTTTTCAAAACTCCTTCAGCAACATGGTCTGGCTGATATTGAAATTCTGCAAGATGAAGCCGGTTTAATTGCTGTGGCTGAACATGCGGATGTCGATATTGTCATGGCTGCCATTGTCGGTGCTGCCGGATTGTTGCCGACACTGGCTGCAGTAAAAGCAGGCAAGCGCGTACTGTTGGCCAATAAAGAAGCTTTGGTGATGTCCGGTGACATCATGATGCAGGCTGCACGCGATCATGGTGCATTGTTGCTTCCGGTGGATTCTGAACACAATGCGATTTTCCAGTGTTTACCACAGCACTATTTTGAGGCAGAGCGTCATGGCAAGCCCAAGCTGGGTGTCTCGCAAATTTTGTTAACTGCATCTGGTGGGCCGTTTCTCAATCATAGTCTACAACAGCTTGAAGATGTGACGCCTGCACAGGCCTGCAAGCATCCCAACTGGTCAATGGGCCAAAAAATTTCGGTCGATTCAGCGACTTTAATGAATAAAGGTCTGGAATTGATCGAAGCCTGTCATTTGTTTGCAGTTCAAGAACAATTTGTTACAGTCGTGGTGCATCCACAGAGTATTATTCACTCCATGGTTCAATATGTAGATGGTTCAACTTTGGCACAAATGGGTAATCCGGATATGGGCACACCTATTGCACATGCATTGGCATGGCCTGAGCGAATCAGTACGCATGTACCACCCTTAGATCTGTTTATGCACTCGCAGCTTAACTTTCAGGAACCGGATGTGATTCGGTTTCCTGCATTAAAGTTGGCGCGTCAGGCGATGCAGAGCGGCGGGATTGCACCCACGATTTTAAATGCGGCCAATGAAATTGCAGTTGACGCATTTTTACATCAGCAAATTAGGTTTACCCAAATCCCTCAAGTGGTTGAGCATGTCCTGAATCAGATGGATAATCAGCCGGCAAATGATCTGGAGGCTATCTTGCAGGCAGATCAAATGGCACGAGGTTTATCACAGCAGTATGTTGTGAATAAAGGAAGTTAAGACATGAACGCCTTGTTTATTATTGCAGCCGCAATCCTGTTACTCGGTCCCTTAATTGCGATTCATGAGTTTGGTCACTATATTGTGGCGCGTAAACTGGGCGTTAAAGTGTTGGTGTATTCGATTGGTTTTGGACCAACGCTGTTAAAGTGGACCTCAAAAAAATCTGGCATTCAATATCAGCTATCCGCCTTACCTTTAGGCGGTTATGTGAAAATGCTGGATGAACGTGAAGGCAATGTTGCTGAAGAAGACTTGCCCAAAGCATTTAACCGTCAGCATCCCTGGAAACGGATTGCCATTGTGGCAGCGGGACCATTGATCAACCTCATTCTTGCGGTGCTGTTATTCTGGGTGCTGTTTTTACCGGCACAAGAGCAGCTGAATACCCGCGTTGGTAAAGTTTTACCAGATACGCCGGCTGCAACAGTACAAATGCAGCCGGGTGACAAAATTGTTGCTGTGGACGGGACTCCAGTCGAAACCTGGGAAAAACTGAGTTATGCGCTGGTGGATCGTGTGGGTGAAACCGGTGTAGTGTCTATTCAGGCAGAACGTGCCGGGGAAAACAAGCTGTTCCAGTTACCGATTCGGGACTATTTAAAAGACCAGAGTCAATCTCCGTTAGACAGTCTGGGCTTCTTGCCTTATCGACCGGAAATTCCGGCTGTGATTAGCAAGCTGACTGAAGATGGTGCAGCAATTCGCCAAGGCCTGAAGCAAGGTGACAAAATTCTGGCCATTGATGGTGTCCAGATGAAAGACTGGTTTGATGTGGTACAAATTGTACAGGCATCACCAGAAAAATTACTGAAGATGGATGTATTGCGCGAAAACCAGGTGGTGCAACTTGAAGTGATGCCACAGGGCAAGCGTGACAATATGGGCAATGTCACGGGTATGCTCGGTGTACAAAGTGATCCGGGTAAAATCTCGATTCCCACAGAATATAAGCAGACCATTCACTACAATCCAGCTGAAGCACTGGTGATGGCATTTGATAAAACGGTGCACTTATCTTCGATGATTCTGAACTCGATTGTCAAAATGGTACGTGGCATGATTGGACTGGATAACTTATCTGGACCGATCACCATTGCCAAAGTCGCAGGACAAAGCGCAGAAATGGGTTGGGAAACTTTTATTTCCTTTATGGCGCTAATGAGTGTAAGTTTAGGAATATTAAATCTACTGCCGATTCCAATGCTTGATGGCGGACATCTGGTTTACTATTTTGTTGAATTAATTCGTGGTAAACCTGTTTCCGAACAAATACAATTGGTTGGACTAAAAATTGGTATGGTACTGCTCGGCAGTATGATGCTTCTGGCATTATTTAATGATTTTATGCGTTTATAACAACGTAGATGGAATAAATTAACAGCGGAAAAGACTGGCATGCAGCACACACATTTATTTATGCCTCTGGCACTCGTTAGTGCAATGGCAGTAGCACAACAAGTATATGCAGCAGATGAATTCATTGTACAAGATATAAAATTTGATGGATTAGTGCGTTTAACTCCTGAGAATGTATATGGCCTCGTGCCAATTAACAGTGGTGATCGGGTCAATGATCCGGTCATTGCCAATGCAATTCGCAGTTTATATGCATCAGGCTTATTTGATGACATCAAAGCTGTTCAGCAAGGCAATACTCTAGTTTTTCAGGTGGTAGAGCGCCCAGTCATTTCGAAAATCGAACTGAAAGGCAATAAGCTGATTCCAAAGGAAGCACTTGAAGATGGCCTGAAAAAAATGGGTCTGGCTGAAGGTGAAGTGCTGAAAAAATCTGCTTTACAGACAGTCGAAACCGAGCTTGAACAGCAATACATGCAGCAAGGTCGCTATGATGCGGATGTTACCGTCACGACGACAGCAAGACCGAATAACCGAGTTGAATTGCTGATTGATTTTATTGAAGGTAAAGCCGCAAAAGTTTTTGATATCAATATCATTGGCAATACTGTTTTCAAAGAATCAGATATTAAACAGGCATTTGCTGTTAAAGAAAGTAGCTGGAACTCGGTGATTTCACGTAATGACCGTTATGCCCGTGAAAAAATGGCTGCAAGCCTTGAAGCATTGCGTGCTATGTATCTGAACCAGGGTTATATTAACTTTAATATTACCAATTCCAGTTTGAACTTGAGTGAAGATAAAAAGAATGTCTTTATTGAAGTGTCTGTAGATGAAGGCGAGCAATTTAAATTTGGTCAAACCAAATACTTAGGTGATGCGCTTTATCAGACTGAAGAATTACAGGCTTTACAAATCTTCAAAGAAGGCGAAATTTATTCGCAGGAAAAAGTTAACGCGGTTAAGCAATTATTGCAGCGTAAGTATGGTAATGCAGGCTATTACTATGCAGAAGTCAACATCGTTCCTCAAATTAACAACGAAACCAAACTGGTTGATCTAAATTACTATATCAACCCAGGTCAGCAAGTCACGGTACGACGTATTAATTTCACTGGGAATACGAAAACTGCAGATGAAGTATTACGTCGTGAAATGCGCCAAATGGAAGGTGCACTTGCTAGTAATGAAAAGATTGATCTGTCCAAAGTCCGTCTGGAGCGTACCGGTTTCTTTAAAACTGTCGATATCAAGCCTGCACGTATTCCGGGCGCGCCAGATCAGGTGGACTTGAATGTTGCGGTTGAAGAACAGCATTCGGGTACCAGTACTCTGGCTGTCGGTTTCTCGCAAAGTGGTGGTGTGACCTTCCAGGCAGGTTTAAGTCAAACCAACTTCCTGGGAACTGGTAATAGCGTATCGATTGACCTGTCACGTTCTGAAACCCAAGATTACTATAACCTGAGTGTGATGGACCCGTACTTCACCATTGATGGTGTGCGTCGCGGTTATAACATGTACTACCGCAAGACCAAGCTAGACGATGACTATAACGTCAACAACTACGTGACGGACAGTTTTGGTGGTGGGATTAACTTTGGTTATCCAATTGATGAAAACCAGAGTGTTAGCCTAGGCCTGAATATTGACCAGACAGAAGTAACGACTGGGCCTTATGTTTCTACTTATGTTCGTGATTATTTATTGGCGAATGGTGGTAAGGAAACAGGAAGTCCAGGTAGATATTGTCCAGATGGATTATTGAATGCTGAAGAAGGAACTTGTGGTCCAAATAATGAAAGTTGGGTCTCTTTTCCTGATGAGTTCCAAGGAGAGTTTTTAACTTATAACTTGAACTTGGGCTGGTCGTATAATACCCTAAACCGTCCAATGTTCCCGACTACGGGGATGTCACATCGTGTCAATGCTGAAATAGCCTTGCCAGGCAGTGATGTTGAATATCAAAAACTCACCTATGATGCTCAGGCATTTTTCCCGTTAGGCAAAGATTTTGTTCTGCGTGGTTATGGTAAGTTGGGCTATGGTAATGACCTGCCATTCTATAAGAATTTTTATGCCGGTGGTTTTGGTTCGGTGCGTGGTTATGAAAACAGTACACTTGGGCCAAGATACCCAGGGGTAACGTATAGCGAATCACGTGTCCGGGATAATGATCCAGAAGAAGTGGGTGGTAATGCATTGGTTCAGTTTGGTACTGAGCTGGTACTGCCTGTACCATTTAAAGGTGATTGGGCACGTCAGGTTCGTCCGGTCATCTTTGCAGAAGGTGCGCAAGTTTTTGATACCAACTGTGATGTGCCGCGTGGAAATTTATATCTTGATCCACAAAATACTGATGTAGATGCAAAACAATACTGTAAAGATAACTTCGGTTTCGATGCAGGCAATATGCGTTATAGCGTTGGCGCTGGTTTCACCTGGATTACCATGATTGGACCATTATCTCTGAGCTATGCTTATCCGTTGAATAAGAAAGACGGTGATGAGACCAAAAATATCCAGTTCGAAATCGGCCGTACTTTCTAAGATTATTAGCTAATCCTGAATATAGATTTTGCTCATGAAGTTGCGAGGCTTTATGAGCAAATTTTTTTGAATGAGTAAGAATATGAAAAAAATGATCATGGCGATGAGCCTGGCTTTGGCAAGTATTGCACCTTTGACTCAAGCAGCTGGTATTGGTGTGATTGACTTGGAGCGTGTAGTCGAAGGCAGTACTTATCTGAAACAGCAAAACACGGCATTTCAACAAAAAATTCAGCCACAAACCAGCAAGATTGAACAACTCAGTAAAGAACTGGAAGCTTTGCAGCAGCGTGCTCAGTCTAATACCAAACTGAGTGATGCTGAAAAGCAGAAGATGTCTACGCAATATCAGGCTAAATTTCAGGAATTGAATCAGTTGCAACAATCTGTGCAGAGTAATGTTCAAAGTTCGATTCAGCAGATTCGGACGGTATTTGATGCACGTGTAAAGCAAATTGCTGAACAATTGCGTAAAGAAAATAACCTGAATGTGGTTTTAAATAAAAATTCAGCACTTGCTTATGACGCTAAATATGATTTAACTGATAAAATGATTCAAAAGGTTAATGCAATTAAGTAATCAATGAATCATCAACAGCTTCAGTTAGCTGACCTTGCTCGCCTGGTTCAAGGCGAGTGCGTAGGTCAGGCAGATTTGCGTTTGAGCGCTTTGGCCAGTCTTGAGCATGCGACATCGCAAGATTTGGCATTCGTCAATGCAGACAAATATGTAGAGCAAGCCAATCAAAGTCAGGCGGCTGCTTTAATTGTCACTGCTGAACTGAAACAACAAATAACGTCACATCAGAACTTTATTGTTGTTGCAAATCCTTATCTGGCTTTTGCGATCCTGACCCATGTATTTGAGAAAAAAAATACCCAGCGTGGTATCGAAAGTACTGCTCAAATTCATCCTTCAGCGATCATCGCCGATGATGCGTATATTGGACACTATGTGGTGATTGGCGAGCATTGTGTTGTGGGCGCCAATACCGTGATTCAGCCTCATGTACATGTCGATAATGATGTGGAAATCGGTCAGGACTGTTTTATTGATGCGCATGTGACGCTGACGGGTGGCGCCAAAATTGGCAATCGCGTTCGTATTCATGCCAATACCGTGATTGGCAGCGAAGGTTTTGGTTTTGCACCTTATCAAGGTAAATGGCATCGTATTGCCCAGCTTGGTTCTGTGCGTATTGCTGATGATGTGCGTATCGGGTCAAACTGTAGTATAGACCGCGGTGCATTGGATGATACGATTTTGCAACAGGGTGTGATTATTGATAATCTTGTGCAAATCGCGCATAACGTCAAGATTGGTGCCAATACCGCACTCGCAGCAAAATGCGGAATCGCCGGAAGCACTACAATTGGCAAAAACTGTGTATTTGCAGGTGCGGTGGGGGTAGTAGGCCACATTAATATCGCAGATAATGTCACAATTACTGGCATGTCAATGGTGACAAAAAATATTTCTGAGGCGGGCAGTTATTCTTCTGGCACACCTATGTTAGAAAGTTTGCACTGGAAACGTGCTGCTGTGCGTTTTAAACAATTAGCAGATGTGCCATTGACCCAGGTGATGAAACGACTAGATCATATGCAATCTCAAATTGAGTCCATTGAATCAACATTTAAGTTGCGTAAATAATTATGATGACAGAGTCGAATTTGCCTACATTCACGAAACCTGAATTGCCAATGAATATTCAAAAGATTCGTGAATATTTGCCCCATCGTTATCCATTTTTATTGGTTGATCGCGTGGTCGAGATTACCGAAAATGGCATTGTTGGTTATAAAAACGTCTCAATTAATGAAGAGTTTTTGCAAGGCCATTTTCCGAATTATCCAATTATGCCGGGTGTGCTGATTGTTGAAGCACTGGCACAAATCTCGGGAATCTTGGGTTTTGTGATGAACAATGAAACACCAAGTGCAGGTTCATTGTTCCTTTTTGCCGGTGCGGAGAAGGTTAGGTTTAAAAAACAGGTGGTTGCAGGCGATCAATTGGTATTAAAAGCTGAATTGGTGATGCAAAAGCGCGGCATTTACAAATATAATTGTATTGCCACTGTAGATGGCGTCGTCGCAACAACCGCGGAAATTATGGTTTCGCATCAAAAAGTCGAGCAGGCATGAGCAATAATCCCCTTATTCATCCAACTGCCATTATTGACGCATCAGCAGTCATCGCTGCTGATGTAGAAATTGGTCCATACTGTATTATTGGGCCAAACGTCACTATTGGTGCGGGTAGCAAACTTCATTCACATGTAGTGGTGGGTGGCTATACGCGTATAGGTGAATATAATGAAATTTTCCAGTTCGCCAGTGTAGGCGAGGTTTGTCAGGATCTTAAGTATGCCGGTGAAGAAACCTGGCTTGAGATTGGCGATCACAACAAGATCCGTGAGCATTGTAGTTTGCATCGTGGTACCGTTCAGGATCAGGGTTTAACCAAGATTGGCAGTCATAATCTTCTAATGGTCAACACCCATATTGCCCATGACTGCATGGTCGGTGATCACAATATCTTTGCCAATAATGTCGGTGTGGCTGGACATGTTCATGTCGGGGATTATGTGGTCATTGGTGGAAACTCAGGGATTCATCAATTCTGCAAGATTGACTCTTATAGCATGATTGGCGGAGCATCACTGATTTTGAAAGATGTGCCGGCCTATGTGATGGTGTCAGGTAATCCTGCGCACGCTTTTGCTATGAATATTGAGGGAATGCGTCGTAAGGGCTGGTCTAAGGCCATAATTGACGGTTTGCGTACTGCCTTTAAACTGATTTATAAATCAGGTTTAACCACGCAGGAAGCAATCGAGCAGATTCGTAAAGATATCTTGCCGGAAGTTGCCGAAGCACAACGTTTGATTGATTCTCTTGAACAATCCAAGCGTGGTATTGTGCGCTAAAATATTTCAAGTAAAAAAAGACACCTTTAAGGTGTCTTTTTTATTGCTGAATTAAGGGTTATCTAGAAGATTATTACTTAAAAAATTTAGCTTCTTCAGATTGCGGGTAATTACTGAGTAATTTGTTCTTGTACTGGGTGGCAATGGCCGGTTTTTGCTCGACGTCCTTGCTAATGTTATGCAGTTGATAAAGCGCACGCGAAGCACGGGTCGACTTTGGATAGCGGTCTGCCACAATGGTGTAATTGCGTTTTGCTTCTTCAAAATTTGGCGGATCGATGGCCAGATTGAATTCTGCTAACCAGAAATAGGCATTGCTGATATACACACTATTCGGATTGTTTTTAATAAAGTTCTGCATGGGTGCAATGGCTTTGGCTGCACCGCCATTTTTATAGGCATCTAAGGCTACTGTATAGGCTGCTTTGTCCAGCTCGGTGGGCTGTTGTCCGCTGCTCGCTGTATTGATCTCATTCGCATTTAAACTGGGAGAACTATCCTGTGGGTTGTCCTCCGTTGGGTTTTCTTCAGCCGGTTCAATTTTTTGCTGTAACAGTTCCAGGCGCTGATCGAGATCGGCATAGCGATTGGTCAGTTCGCTTTTCAGTTGGGCAATTTCATTTTCCTGTTCTTCCATTTTGCCGCGCAAGATCCGCAGATCACTTTCCAGTTGCTGGTTTTTTTGCATAATCTGCCAGCTGGTATTGGTTTGCACAGGTGTCGATACGCCGGCAGAACTCGCAGACTGGGTATTCATTGACGCTTGATTGGCAGTCTGGCTCAAGCCACGCGATTCAATTGGAATATTGGCAAATAGCGGTGTGGTAAAGAGTGCTGTCACTGCACACAATACGGTCTTTTTAAACATCATAAAATTTCCATAATTCTTTGTGAGATACGTATCCGCTGCTCATCTTTTAAAGAAGATCATTCATATACATTGCACACATTAAAAACGGCATTTTTAGAAATTGCAACAAGGTTTTACAAAGATCATGCGAATCTGGGTGTTGATGGATTGATTGTGAAGATCGCTTGAAAATCAGCAGAAATATCAATATTGTTTTTAAAATAATCAAACGGATAGCTTGATGGATTATTTTAAGGAACAAAGCTTGCAACTTGATTAAAAATCTCTATACTCTGTTTTTGTAATGGTAGCCCTGCTGGTTACTTCGCAATTGTACTCTATGAACCCCGCCAGGACCGGAAGGTAGCAACGGTAATAGAACTATGATGTGCCGGAGCTTTGCTGGTAGGGTTGCCACCATATTTTTCAATAATAAAAACATTTTATCCCAGCCTATTAATCTCAAAACTAACTTCTAATATCAGCTAATTTTTAATATTTTATTATCCCGATAATTCGTTCTGCTAGCGAACTGATTTTCTCATTTTAAGATCAATCTGCAAACACTTTTGTAGTGGGTCTATTAATGAATCTGAATACAAATTAATCTTCCACTTTACGGTTAATCGCCTTAATAATCGTATCCATTTCAAAACCACGGTACATCAGAAAACGGATCTGTTTGGCCTTGAGCTTCGGATCTTTAGTAACTTCCGCCCCATATTTTTTGACTTTCAGCGCATAGGCTTGCTGCACCCAGTCAGTTTCTTTCAGTTCTTCTGCGATTAAAGCCGTATCAACTTTCTTGTTTTTTAATTTCATTTTAATCTGATTGGGGCCTTTGCCTTTACGCTTTTGGCTCGACAGCATGGTTTCTGCGACACGCTGATCACTCTGATAATTCTCTCGTGATAATTCTTCAACTAATTCCAGCACTTCATCGCGATCCTCTGCATATAGGCATAGCTTCTCGATCAGTTCGGCTTTGGCATATTCCTTGCGGGTCAGTACGGCAAAGGCATACGAACGCAAACGCGAGCCAGTTAAGCCCGGTTTTTTCTTTTCATCATCAGGGGTATCAAACAGGCGCTCTTCTGAGTCGAAAGTGGGTTTTTGTTTCAATGTGTTTTGCTGGGTCGCTTGATCATCAGCATCGCCAAATTGCTGTTTTAAAGTTTCATAATCGAGCAGTTTGCTGAATTTTGCCTCTGACATCTTTCTCTCGCATTTTATCATCTACCCATAATAACAAAACGCCCCGTAAGGCGCTGTGTCGTGATGTTTAAAGACTAGGCAAATAATAGATTAGGCATCTAAAAGATCTGCTTCTTCTTTATTATCTTCTTCAGTGATCACGGCTTTGGTCAGCAGTTGCTCGCGAATCAGCTTTTCAATGGTTTGTGCCATTTCTTTATGCTCTTCCAGATAACGGATGGTATTGTTCTTACCTTGGCCAATTTTGTCGCCTTGATAAGAATACCACGCACCGGCTTTCTGCACGATTTCTTGCTGTACAGCAAGATCGATCAATTCACCTAGATGGTTCACGCCTTTGCCGTACAGAATCTGGAACAGCGCTTCTCTAAATGGAGGTGCCATTTTGTTTTTCACGACTTTGACTTTGGTTTCAGAACCAACGATCTCGTCACCTTCTTTCACCTGACCAATACGACGGATGTCTAGACGTACAGATGCATAGAACTTCAATGCGTTACCGCCAGTCGTGGTTTCCGGGCTACCGAACATGACACCAATCTTCATACGAATCTGGTTAATGAAGATCACCATACAGTTGGAACGCTTGGCATTACCGGTGATTTTACGCAGTGCCTGGCTCATCAAACGGGCTTGCAGACCCATATGCGAGTCACCCATTTCGCCTTCAATTTCCGCACGTGGCGTTAGAGCAGCTACAGAATCGACCACGATCATGTCAATTGCACCAGAGCGTACCAGCATATCTGCGATTTCAAGTGCCTGTTCACCGTGATCGGGCTGCGATACCAACAGGTTATCAATATCTACGCCAAGTTTACGCGCATATTGCGGATCAAGTGCATGTTCGGCATCGATAAATGCGCACGTACCACCGGCTTTTTGACATTCTGCAATTGCTTGCAGGGTCATCGTGGTTTTACCTGATGATTCAGGACCATAAATCTCGACGATACGGCCCTTCGGTAGGCCACCAATACCGAGTGCGATATCCAGGGTTAAAGAACCTGTAGATACTGCTTCAACAGCCTGAACGGTATTGTCACCAAGACGCATGACTGTATTTTTACCAAACTGTTTTTCAATCTGGCTTAAGGCAGCATTAAGCGCCTTGTTTTTATTCTCATCCATCTTACAACCTCAATACGATGTCACTCAGTTAGTACTCAAGTGGATGTCTTAAATTAGAGCTTTGTTCCACAGGCGTATAGTGACAGAATTTTCCCTAGTGTTCTATCAATGTCAGCGCATGTACGACACATTCTGACGCTTGAATTTAATCGTCATTATACGACCATGACTGATCAAAACTCTGACTATTTTCATTTTTAAATTTACTGATATCCCGGCGATCTTTCTTGCTTGGACGATGATCGGGACGAGCTAGATTATGCAACTTTCTTTGTGAGGTAATCAATTCCCGTCGAGCAATACTGACTTCGGTTTCTTCATACAGTTTTTGTGCCACAGGTGCGGGCCCACGAACATCGGAAAGTTCTTTCACCAGGACGGTTTTCTTGTCGATGCCTTGCTGAATCGTCAGTTCCATGCCAACACGAACTTCGCGTGATACTTTGACACGTTCACCATTGTGGTGGACTTTACCACCTTCAATTGCATGTTTGGCAATGGAACGGGTCTTGAAAAACCGTGCTGCCCAAAGCCATTTGTCTATACGCATGCCTACCGCATCTTCGGGTAAAGACGATTTACGCATATTTTTTCTCTACCTCAGCCTGATTTAAATAAGTGATTAAATCTGTTAATTGGTGCAGCATCGGATAATTGCAAGTCTCGCGTGCGACTTTGGCCGAGGAGGGGTGCTGGATACTGAGCAGGTTTTCAATCCCGTAGGCTTTGGCACCATTCAGGACTTTTTCGGTATCATCAATAAAATAAGCATGTTGCGGATCGAAGGGATGCATGGCATTCAAGCCTTGCCAGAATTCAACAAATTCTTTGGCATGCCCAATCGTTTCTGAACTGACAATCACATCAAAATAATGGCTTAAATTTAAGTGATCCAATTTAAAGGCCAGGCCGGCACAATCGGCATTGGTGGCCAGCCAGATCGGGTAGCCATTCGTTTTCAGATAATCCAGTAATTCGAGACAATACGGGCGTAAGGCGACTTTGTCTTTATGTTCAATCTGCATCGCCAGAACATCAACTTCGACTTTAGCCGTCCAGAAGCGTGAGGAGTACCAGTTTAGGGTATGATTATGTTCCTGATAGAATGCGGAGAGGGTCGTCTGACTGTGTTCCATGCTACAGCCATGTGTCTCGGCATAACGGACAGGCAGCAACTCATTCCAGATGAAATCATCGTAGGCAAGATCAAGTAAAGTTCCATCCATATCGAAAATTATGGTAGGTTTTTCAGAGCATTTTGACATATTTAGGTTTTCTATGTTTAAAGCAATAGCAGCACCACAAGATCCGATGATTTTGCAGTTTGTGCCCATTTTGACACAAGCCTGTGAAATTTTGCGAGAAGAATATCAGCGTTATTGTTCTGGTGCGGCTTTTGATGTCATCCAAAAAAATGATAATTCTCCGGTAACTCAGGCAGACTTGAGGGTCAATACTTTTCTAACTCAGGCTTTGGCAGATATTTCAGACTTGCCTTTATTGTCAGAAGAAGGAAAAGAACATGAGCGTCGTTCATGGCCAGAATTCTGGTTATTAGATCCGCTAGATGGCACCAAGGAGTTTTTGCATCAGCGGCCTGAATTCACCATCAATTTGAGTTTGGTTCGTGGAAGTTTGACGACTTTTGCCATATTGGCAGTACCAGAACAGCAACTGATTTATTTCTGTGCAGAGCAGGGGCTGCCTTATAAATATGATATTCAGCGAGATACGTGGTTTGGCTATGAAGCAGCGCCAACAGACCAAAGAATTGCGATTGGTCTGAGTCAAAGTAGCCAGCAGAAACCGAAATATGTCGACTATTTACAGCATCTGGCCAAACTTACCGAATATACAGAGTTCAAAGCGGGCAGCGCCTACAAGTTTTGTATGATGCTGGAAGATCAGGTGGATATCTATCCACGTTTTCATCCGACTTCGGAATGGGACACTAGTGCTGGTCAATGTATGCTGGAACGGATTGGTGGTGGTTTGGTCGATTTAAAAGGACGGCCATTTATTTATAATCATCGCGATACCTTGCTCAATGGCGGATTTATTGCCTATAAAAATAATAATATGAAAAATATTGCATTACAGGCGGTGGCTGACATGCAGGCCGAGCATTGAGCAAAATCCTGAGCATGGTATAGTGATGATTAACTCATTACCAATCCAGTTGGCTGTCACGTGTCCCTGAAACTGCTTCCACCGAGTATGTTAAGTGCAATTGATTTATTGCCTGATGTACAGACGCCTGTCACCTTATTCACACGCCATTCGGTTCGTGAAGATGTTCCGGGTCAAGGTCTGGCAGGCTATGATCTGCAATTGACCAATCAGGGGCGGGATCTGGCGCAGGAATGGGGTGCTTATCTGGCTGATCAAACTGATCGTGTGATTCATCACTGTATTTCAAGTCCGATCCAGCGTTGTATTGATACCGCTGCATTGATGATTGAAGGGGCAGATGCGGTTACCCCTGAGCAGAATACCCATCGTATTGAAATTATTGAACAGGGACTTCTGGTGGAGCCTGGCAGCTTTGTGCTGGATATTCAAAAAGCTGGGCCTTATTTTGCCAAGCAGGGTGCACTCGGTTTTATTAACAGTTTTGTCAATAATGCCTTGCCTGGGATGAAACAGCCGATTCATGGCGTGGTGGATGTACTGGAACTGATTTACAACACCCATCCACAAAATAAATATGGGCTGAGTCTGGCAGTCAGTCATGACACGATTCTGGCAGCGATGATTGCCGTAATGTCCGGGCGTCAGGACATCAGCCGAGAAGACTGGCCCAAAATGATGGAAGGTCTGTTTGTCTGGTTCGAGGGCGATGTTTTTCTGGAATCAAAACTGAAATGGATCTGGCGTGGTCAGGTACATGAGCTAGATATTGCTGATTTTAAGCGTTCCCAGTAATTTTAATTTAATAGGTCATTCATTTATCATATAAAAAGCCCAATCGCAGATATGATTGGGCTTTTTACATATAGGTCTGTTTTTTCTAAATGTTGGCTTTTAAGCGCTGAGGATAGGCATTGAGATCAAGCAGGTCACCTGTATCATTCAGCGGCCAAAGAGGACTATTGACTGGAACCTGTTGCTGATGAATGCGACTATATTTGTCGGCGGCGATCAGTGTTGCGATGTCATGTTCCGGAAGGCTGTAAGCTGCAACGACTTGTTGGGGATAGCTGGTGCGTATATAAAAATCTACTTCATTTTCACCGTTATATCGGGCAAAGATATATTCTACTGCGGGCAAATACACACCATAGCCTAACCAGGCGTCTACGCCTTGAGATGCCTGAAGTCCAGCAGTGCCTTTCATGTTGGAAATCACCCGGCCTAAAATGTCTTTTTCACCTTGGGTCTTAAAGTATTCAATATATTGCTGTTCGATTGCTAGAAACTTCTCTAAAGATGGCAAATATTTTGTAATCATGGTTTTTATTCCCTTCACAGCCAGCAAAATAGTGACAAGCTTAAAATTATAGTGATGTAAGCAATATGATTGAGAATACCATAATTTTTATATGGGATTATATCAGAGTAAAAAATTGAAAATAAAAATGAGAAAAATACAGAATCATTTTTTAGCAGACACAAAAAAAGCCCTAAAAAGGGCTTTTTTCATTGCAACAAATTAGTTAGCTAATGCTTTAACTTGTGCGTTCAAGCGGCTCTTGTGACGAGCTGCTTTGTTTTTATGGATGATGCCTTTGTCAGCCATGCGGTCGATTACTGGAACAAGCGTTTTGTACGCTTCAGTAGCAACAGCATAGTCATTAGTGCCGATAGCAGCTAATGTACGTTTAAGATAGGTACGAACCATAGAACGCAAGCTTGCGTTGTGTTTGCGTGCTTTAACGTTTTGACGAGCACGTTTTTTAGCTTGAGCAGAGTTTGCCACTCGTGCACTCCTTGAAATAGATTGGTCTGGGCGGGCTGAAACTCAACTGAAAACCATCATCAGAGGAATTATCACCAGCCCGTAAACAAGTGCCATATTTTGATTAAACTGAGCACCGAAGTCAAGTCTTGACATGCTTTGACAACATTTTAGATGCAGAAAAATTCTAAAGAAAACGTTAGATTAGTATTCTACCTAGGAGATCGTATAAAAAATGACTAAATCGCTGATTCATCCCATC
The DNA here is from genome assembly GCF_013419125.1 of Acinetobacter sp. YH12102. Taxonomy (NCBI): domain Bacteria; kingdom Pseudomonadati; phylum Pseudomonadota; class Gammaproteobacteria; order Moraxellales; family Moraxellaceae; genus Acinetobacter; species Acinetobacter sp. YH12102. Next base: position 257,660 of record NZ_VPAS01000004.1, read on the forward strand.
GTCATAGGTGCCACCGGTTTGGTGGGAAAACAACTGATAAAACGTCTGCAAGACGAGCCAACTTGCCAGCAGATTACTGCAGTGGTCAGAAAATATCAAAATGATCTGAATAGTTTGGATAAAGTCCAGCAATTGGTACTTGAAGATTTTCTGATGCTGAATGATCAGGATGTCAGCGAGCACAGTCACGGTTTTAGCTGTTTGGGCAGTACCATGAAACAAGCCGGATCCAAGCAGGCCTTTTATAATATTGATTATACTATTAATGCCCATTTTGCCGAATTGCTGCAACAGACTTCAGCGCATTACTTGCTGTTGAGTGCGATGGGCGCCAACTCCCAGTCTCATTTTTATTATAATCAGGTTAAAGGCCAGCTAGAAGAATATGTACAGACCTTGAGTCTGGATAAAATCAGCCTGATTCGGCCTTCATTATTAATTGGCGAACGTCCCGAGCAGCGTTTTTTGGAGGATGCCGCACAGCAGGTTTATCATAAAATATCGCGTTTTATTCCGGATGGTTTTGCTTATAAGCCAGTGACAGCCGAGCAGGTAGCTCATACTATGGTCGAGGCCGCGCTGACTCAGACGGTAAAATTTGAAATTTATGATAATTTACGCATACAAAAAATGAAATGAGGGGAAACACCGTGTCTACAGCAGCATTTGTCACCTGTGACTTATTAGATGATCATCCGGAATTAGAGCTTCAAGTGGTGACACCTTGTCTGGACGGTAAATTTTTTAAGAGTTATGGGGCCCGGAAAACTTTTGGCGGTCAGATTGTGACGGTGAAATGTTTTGAAGATAACTCCCGGGTGAAAGAGTTACTGGCCACAGATGGAACAGGCAAGGTACTGGTGGTCGATGGCGGTGCATCGATGCGCTGTGCCTTGATGGGTGACCTGATTGCGGAATCTGCGGTCAAAAATCACTGGAATGGTGTGATTATTTATGGTTGTGTGCGTGATGTCGATGCGATTGCTGAATTAGACCTTGGTGTACATGCATTGGCGGCTATTCCACAGAAGAGCAATCGCAAGGGCGTGGGTGAGGTGGATATCACCCTCTGTTTTGGTGGAGTCACGTTTAATGCTGGCGATTATGTCTATGCAGACAATAATGGCATTGTGGTCTCTAAAACAGCCTTAGTGGCTTAATTGGCCAAGTGTTACATTAAAGAATAACAACAAAACTGATCTATACCGCGAAAGACAGGATGCTTACATTCTGTCTTTCAGTTGAATAAAACAAAAACAGGAAAATATTATGTTGGGTCATCAAATTAAAGTTGCACAAGCTTTGGCCTCTGCAGTCGCTCAAGGTGGACGTGGCATGGTCGGTACACCATTTCCGAATCAGCCTGAAAAAGCCTTAAAGCTCTATGAATATGAGGGTTCGCCATTTTGTCGCCGGGTGCGTGAAGTCATGACTTTGCTGAATCTGGATTATGAAGTCTATCCATGTCCACGGGGTGGTACTCATTTTCGTCCCGAAGTTCAGCAATTAGGCGGAAAACTCCAGTTTCCATTTCTGGTAGATGAAAATACGGGCGATCGACTTTATGAATCGCAAGATATTATTCATCATCTGTTCAAGCACTATGGCAAAACAGGCAAGACACCCAAAAAATATGCTCACTATCCCAAAATTCCGGTGGCTGCAATTGCTGGCACAGTCATCAACGGTTTACGCGGAGGAATGGTGAATCCCAAGATCAAGGATCGGCCAACACCTGAACAGTTACTAGAATTATGGGGTTTTGAGGCCAGTCCTTATACCCGGATCGTACGCGCCGTGTTGAGTGAGCTGGAAGTTCCCTTTATTTTTCACAATGTCGCCAAAGAACGCTGGCAGGATTATGGGCCAGCCAAGTTGCGCTTAAGACCGGGGAAATATGAACCACTACCAGGCGGGAAGCGTGAACATTTATTTGAAATGATGGGAAATAATATTCAGGTTCCTTATCTGGTCGATCCAAATACAGGCGTGAATATGTTTGAATCAGCTGAGATTGTAAAATATTTAAAACAGCAATACGGCGCCGCTTAAAATATTCAGCCTATTAAAACTCTAAAATTGTGCTTAAGAAATGCCATTCACTGCGTAGATGGCATTTTTTTATGCTGGTTTTAAGCAGACGGTATTTAGAATATCCCTATGAGGCTAGAAAGAAATAGCATAAAAATGAAATAAATCATGATTTTTAGAGTTTTTTTGGTTATATTTTACTCTTCAAGGTGACATAACAATAAATATAAGGGGCGTGCTTATGACAGCACTAGAGGCAGTCTTGCCAGTACCTGTATTAATCGTTGAAGATGAGTATGTCATTCAACGACGTTTAAAAATTATATTAACCAATTTGGGCTATAGCGAAGATGTTCTGCTCTTTGCCAATAATCTTAAAGAAGCATATTTCATTTTAAAACAACAGCCGATTTCACTGGCATTGGTCGATTTGGGGCTGCCGGATGGAAGTGGGATTTCGATTATTGAAAAAATTCGCGAAAATGACGCACAAACTCTGATTTTGGTGGTTTCGGCCTGGAGTACGCAGAACAGTTTATTTACCGCAATTCAGGCGGGTGCCACCGGTTATGTATTAAAAGAACGCGATGATGTGGAGGTCACTTTGGCGATCCGCAGTATTTTACGGGGTGGCGCGCCAATTGATCCTTTTATTGCGCGGGAAATTCTCAAGCAGATTTCTATACCTGCTTCATCACCACCAGTCGAACGCAACCATTCGGATGCCGAGCAGGAAGTGCTGACCCATCGGGAAAAAGAAATTCTGTCACTGGTCGCACAAGGCCTGAGTAATCGAGAGCTTGCCGAGCAACTTTGTGTGTCACGTTATACCGTCGAAAGTCATATCAAGCATATTTACCGGAAACTGTCCGTCAGTCGGCGTACCAAGGCAGTCAGTACCGCACGGCATTTAGGAATTCTGTGATGCATCCAGCTCGTTCTGGAAGCAGGCAGCGACAGAGATTGCAATGGATCGGTATGTTGCTCTTTTGCTGCTGGCTGTGTCTGTTAAGTGCTATGAGTCAGGCGCAAGACCATTTTCAGGTTAATGATCTCTGTGATGTAAAGATTGACTACATTCAAAAGGTTCAGGTGCAAAATCCTAGCCAGATGCCTGCATCTGGCTGGCAAAGTGTCAGTTTGCCGGATAACTGGCAGCGTAACTGGAAAGATTATCATGGTGGGGCCTGGTATAAAATTGTTTGGGACTGGTCATGCCAAGACAATATTCGTCTTGCAGAACCGATTGCCTTTTCCATTGATTATATTAATTCGGCCGGCGCCGTGTTCCTGAATGGTGATTTACTCTGGTCAGATCAACACCTGCAAGAGCCATTGTCAAAAAGTTGGAATATGCCGCGTTACTGGATTTTGCCCATCAGTGGCTTAAACAAGGGCAGTAATGAAATTCTGGTTTATGTACAGGGTTATAGTTTTCAGAACGCCGGACTGGGTAAAATTGAATTTAATAATGTGCTGGTCAATAGCCAGAAGCATTTAGGCGAAATCTGGGATCGCCGCACGCTGTTTCAGATGAATATGATTTTCTCAGCAATGATTGGGATCATCTGCTTCATTGTCTGGCAATTTCGACGTTCAGAAACCACCTTTGGCTGGCTGGCTGGCACTCAGTTCATTCCTATGGATTCTGTTTATTTCCAATATGCTGACCACAGAAAGCTTTCCGTTTCGCTCCAGCATCGCGGCCAGCAAAGCCAATATGCTTTGTTTTATTGCCTATATCCACTGTTTTAGTCTGTATTTGATCCGCTTTTTAAAACAGAGATTTAAATATGTGGAGCGGGGATTTATCCTGATCACGCTTTTATTTGCTCTGCTGATTGTGATGAGTTCCTTGGGTTATCTGGGGCAGGTACTGGGCACAGCATTTATTTTCTATGTGGGATTATTTATAAGCTGTATTATTTATGTGAGCTATCACGCACTTAAAACCCGCAATGGGGAATATCTTTTCTTGATGCTGTGTCTGTGGGGGATTTTGTTATGTGTAATCGTAGATCTGATCATTTTAAGTCAAACGGCAATTAGTGATTTTTCACCTTTATCACCCTATACCTCACCGATTATTACCCTGTTTGTGGTGCTGATTATGGCCACGCGGTTGAATCGTAATGTCAGGAAAATCGAAAAATTTAATAGCCAGTTAGAACGTAAAGTCCAGCAGGTCGGTGCTGATCTGAATAAAAGCCTGAACGATAAACATCAACTGGAGCTGGATAATGTCCGCTTACAGGAGCGGATTAACTTATCGCATGAACTGCATGACGGGCTAGGAGGCTCGATTGTGCGCTCTATGATTCTGGTCGATCAGAGTACTGACAGCATTCCCAACCGACAGTTTCTTTCCATGCTGAAATTGCTCAGAGATGATCTCAGACAAATCATTGATAGTGGTTCGTCTATCGAAAATAAAGTACCGGAAACCCCGCTACTCTGGATTGCCCCGGTACGTTATCGTTTTACCCAGTTGCTGGAAGAGATAAATATTGAGGTTGAATGGTTATTTCCAAAAGTCTGGCAGCGTGAACCGACCGCATTGCAGTGTTTGACCCTGATTCGGGTGGTCGAAGAAAGTCTGACCAATATCATTAAGCACAGTCAGGCCAGTCAGGCGAAAGTCAGTCTGGAATATTTTCTGCCACATCAACTCACCTTAAGTATTCAGGACAATGGCGTTGGGTTTGATGCTGAAATAGTGCAAAAAAATGGTCTGAGTATTGGGATGCGCAGCATGAAAATGCGGGTCGAACGTATGGGAGGCGTGTTTCAGATTGAGTCTGAGAAAGGGCATACAGTGATTCAGGTCGTATTGGAGCTCTATCAACCCTAATCTTTGCAAATAAAAAGAGGATTATTTAATCCTCTTTTTATTTGGCTTTAGCTTAGAATTAGTCTTGTTCTGCTGGCGGAACCAGCATCAGTACCGCATCATTTAATAATGCCGCGACATCTTCCAGAATATCTTCATCAGCGAAGTTTTCATCCAGCAATATGATTTCACCGTCTGCAAGCTGCTTGAGTTTTGTGGTAAATGCCTCAGAGATCTCAATCCCTTCACCATTGGCCCAGAACAGAACATCGCCGTCTGCTTCAGTGTAGAGCAAGCGTGAAGCCGGTTCGAGCATCAGGCTATAACCCTGATCCAGTGCTTCTTCCAGATCACCTGTGCCGATTTCTTCCGCTTCCGGAAGGTTCTCTGGATATTTGGGTTCTGACATTAAAGTCATAATGGCATCTTCTAAAACATTCGAATTATGCAGTTGCTGCATGATCTGTTCTTTTAGATATTCCAGCTCATTGCCGCTGACTTCACCAATGGCTCCGACCTGGTCACGAATAATATCAACCAGTGGATTGCGTAAACTTTCATTCTCAGAAAATTTATCACCAACACGGTCCATCATATCGCTCACATTTGGCATACGGAAGCCAAAGGAAAAGGTTAGACAATCATCTTCTGCAACGCCGTAATGCGCCAAACCAGGTGGCACATACAGCAAGTCGCCAGGTGCCAGAACTTCGTCAAAATTCACCTCAATTTCAGGCAATAATTTCAGTGGCTGACCCGGAACCAATACAGTTTCGGCATCACACATTTGTCCGAGCTGCCAGCGACGATGCCCGTAGCCTTGTACCAGAAAGACATCGTAAAAATCAAAGTGCTTTCCTACAGAGCCGCCTTGAGGTGCATAAGACACCATGATGTCATCGCGGCGCCATTGCGGAATAAACGGGAACTTTTTCCACATTTCCGACAGGTCAAATGAATAATGATCTACCGCCTGAACCAAAAGTGTCCACAGCTTGGGCATTTTCTGAAAATCAGCTTTAAGTAAAGGCGAAGATTTCACGCTCCACTGATTCGGATCGCGATCTTTTTGCTTGATTAAACGCGCAGTGACGTGTTCTTCAAGCGCAAGTTCCATCACGTCATCAGGTTCAAGCAGATTGGCGATTTCAGGCATCGCATTACGCACCAGTAACGGTTTTTTTTGCCAGTATTCACTCAAAAATTGTTCAGCGGTGATTCCGCCTAAAACGTCTAAAGGTTGAGACATAGATTACAGCCTGAATTAAGGGGAGATTAAGGAACTAAAATTTTCAATTCACGAAGAATGTGACACAGCTTGATCATCGGCATGCCCATCAAAGTGGTCTGGTCTTGCCCGATCATTTTTTCAAACAGGCTGATGCCGAGGCTTTCACATTTGAAACTGCCGGCACAATGCAGTGGCTGTTCAATCGTGACATAGCGTTCAATTTCGGCTTTGGACAGTTTACGGAACTTGACTTTATAGTGCTCGACCAGCGTTCGTTCATAACCAGTAGCCTGCTGTTGCACACTGAGTGCAGTACTGAAATAGACAATCTTGTCCGAATTGGCCTGTAACTGGCGAATGGCTTTTTCAGGAGTTAAAGGTTTGCCAATAAAAATATCTGGTGCGCCTTCACGCCATGCCACCTGATCCGAACCAATCACAATCGCTTCAGGATTTTTCTCAGCAATATATTTGGCTTTCTCAAAAGCCAGCCGCTTGGCCAAATCATCTGCGTGATTTTCACCGCGAGGAGACTCATCGATATCCGGTACTAGAGAAATATAATCAATATGCAGGCGATCCATCAACTCTTTACGGGTTTGGCTGGAGGATGCCAAAATAATCTGTACAGCATTCATTAGACAGCATATTCCTCAAGAATATTTAAAGGTACATAAGACAGCACCGCTTTATGGCAGGCTTGCAGCTTGATCGGGGGGGCTTGACCTGCTTCATAGGCTTCGACCCAGCGTGTCACGCAGAGGCACCAGAAATCACCGGGTTGCAGGCCAGGGAAGTCCAGCTCTGGCAAAGGTGTGATCAGGTCATTGCCCACTTTTTGCGAGAAATTGAGAAATTCCGACGTCATCTGCGCGCATACCGTATGCTGCCCCAGATCAGTGGTCGCAGTATGGCAAAAGCCATTGCGGAAATAACCGGTAATCGGATCGAAGCAGCAGCTTGATAAAGGCTCACCTAACACGTTCAAACGGTTAAGATTTGGATCAGGATGTATCGACATAGGCACTGAATCTAAAAGAAGCTTTTTTCTATCATAACAAAACTTTGGCATTCAGAATGTTTTCTGCAAAAGATGCTAACCTTTTTCTGCATAATCATTTAAAATCGGCTGGTTTTAATATCTATAAAGTGAGCTCTACATGAACTTTCAGCGTATGACTGACCTCGATTTAGCAGGTAAACGTGTTCTGATCCGTGAAGATTTAAACGTTCCTGTTAAAAATGGTGTGATCACCAGCGATGCGCGTCTTCGTGCAGCATTGCCAACCATTCAAGCAGCAGTTGAAAAAGGCGCTGCAGTAATGGTGTATTCTCACCTTGGTCGTCCGGTTGAAGGTGAGCCTAAAGCTGAACAATCGCTTGCACCTGTAGCGGCTTACTTGACTGAAGCTTTGGGTCAAGACGTAAAACTATTTACCGACTACCTAGATGGCGTTGAGGTTCAGCCGGGTCAAGTTGTGTTACTTGAGAACTGCCGTTTTAACGTTGGTGAGAAGAAAAACAATCCTGAACTTGCTGCAAAATATGCAGCGCTGTGTGATGTATTCGTGATGGATGCATTCGGTACAGCGCACCGTGCAGAAGCATCGACTGAAGGCGTAGCGCGTCTTGCTAAAGTTGCAGCAGCAGGTCCTTTATTGGCAGCTGAACTTGATGCACTAGGCCGTGCACTTAAGACACCTGAAAAGCCAATGGTGGCAATTGTTGCGGGTTCTAAAGTATCGACTAAACTTGATGTGTTGACTTCACTGTCTGACATCTGCGATCAATTGATCGTGGGTGGTGGTATTGCCAATACTTTCCTTGCTGCGGCAGGCTATAACGTTGGTAAGTCACTGTGTGAAAAAGATCTGATCGATACTGCAAAAGCCATTGCTGCAAAAGTATCAGTGCCACTTCCAACTGACGTTGTGGTTGCCGATGCTTCTGAAATCAACTTTGAAGATTTCCTGGGTTCATTGGCTGCTGCGAAAGCAACTGTGAAAAATGTTGCCGATGTTGCTGATAACGACATGATTCTGGATGTGGGTCCAGAAACTGCAAAAGCATTTGCAGAAATCCTGAAAACCTCTAAAACCATTCTCTGGAATGGCCCGGTGGGTGTGTTTGAAGTCGATCAATTCGGCGAAGGTACCAAAACTTTATCTTTAGCGATTGCTGAATCTGCCGGTTTCTCGATCGCGGGTGGTGGTGACACATTGGCTGCAATCGACAAGTACGAAGTAGCAGATAAAATTGGCTATATTTCTACGGGTGGTGGTGCATTCCTCGAATTCGTTGAAGGTAAAACCCTTCCTGCAGTTGCGGTACTCTTAGAACGTGCTTGATTGCATGTCCTAAGCTAAAAAGCTGGCCAAGTGCCAGCTTTTTTATGTCATTTTTTTGACAATGAAAACTTACCCTTCATGGCTTCGTCATGAAAATGCAATAAATCTGTCATAAGATGCAGAGATTAAATCACCAAATGATGAGATCACGTGATGAAAAAACAGTTAACTTTGGCAGCTTTATTCGCTGCATCATTGGCACTGACTGCATGTGCGAAACAGGAAAATGCACCGGTCGCTGAAACAGAAAGCTCGGCAGCAGTGGCCAATGAGACTATAACGCCAGAACAGCAAGCCGCGATTGATGCCATTGACCAGCCAGTTTTAGATGAAAAAAATACCGATATTCCAGCTGAAATTGCCAATGCGCCAGCAGACGCAGCCACTGCAGACCAGTCAGTTACAGCGACTTCCGAGCCTGTAGCACCTTAATCCAGTGCATGTGAGAAAAAATCCCTGCAAAAGCAGGGATTTTTTTTAAATAGTGTTATTTGTTGCTGAATTGAAACCTTTGAACATGTAGAATATGTGGCATTCACTGGGAGGATATTATGGCTCTTATTTCATTGCGCCAGCTCTTGGATCACGCCGGCGAACATGCTTACGGCGTACCAGCATTTAACGTAAACAACTTAGAACAAATGCGTGCAATTATGCTTGCAGCAGATGCAACCAATTCACCTGTTATCGTACAAGCATCTGCGGGTGCGCGTAAATATGCAGGCGCTCCGTTCTTGCGTCACCTTATTCTGGCTGCAATTGAAGAATGGCCACATATTCCAGTGGTAATGCACCAAGACCACGGAACCAGCCCTGACATTTGCCAACGTTCAATCCAGCTCGGCTTTTCATCAGTGATGATGGACGGCTCACTTGGTGAAGATGGCAAAACCCCAACTTCATACGAATACAACGTTGATGTGACTCGTCGTACGGTTCAAATGGCACATGCATGTGGCGTTTCTGTAGAAGGTGAGATCGGTTGTTTAGGTAGCCTTGAAACAGGTATGGCGGGTGAAGAAGATGGCGTGGGCGCAGAAGGCGTACTGGATCATTCTCAACTCCTGACTTCAGTTGAAGAAGCACGTAGTTTCGTTGCAGATACCAATGTGGATGCGCTGGCGATTGCTGTAGGTACTTCACACGGTGCGTACAAATTTACGCGTCCACCTACAGGCGATATTCTGGCGATTGACCGCATTAAAGAAATTCATGCGGCACTTCCAAATACGCATTTGGTTATGCACGGTTCAAGCTCTGTGCCACAAGAGTGGTTGGCAGTAATTAACCAGTATGGCGGCGACATCAAGGAAACTTATGGTGTTCCGGTTGAGCAGCTGGTTGAAGCGATCAAACATGGCGTGCGTAAAATCAACATCGATACTGACTTGCGTTTAGCATCTACAGGTGCAATGCGTCGTATGATGGCAGAAAAACCAAGCGAATTCGATCCTCGTAAATTCTTCAGCGCAACGGTTGATGCCATGAAGCAAATCTGTATCGATCGTTATGAAGCATTTGGTACTGCCGGTAATGCAGACAAGATTCGCCCAATTTCTTTAGAGAAAATGGTGTCGTACTATAATAAATAATTCCCAGTGAATCATTTATAGAAAAAGCCCACAGCGAATGTGGGCTTTTTTGTAGACTGATAAATACCAAGAATAAGAGCAGCATATGGAACTGATTTTCGCAGCAGCGCTGTGTAGCGTTGTGGTCTCAATATTATTAAAAGTCGCCAAAAACAGAGGGCTGAGTCCGATCCACATGATTAGCTGGAATTATGCCACCGCCAGCTTGTTGTGCTTTTTCTGGTTTAAGCTGGATATCCAGCATATTTCGCCAAGCCAGACACCATGGTTCCTCATTCTGGCATTGGGTATTTTGCTTCCGAGCGTATTTCTGTTGCTGGCCAAAGCCTTGGAAAGCGCTGGAATTTTAAAAACAGAAATCGCCCAGCGGCTTTCTGTAGTCTTGTCACTGGCGGCGGCTTATTTTATTTTTCAGGAACAGTTTAATCAGCTGAAAATACTCGGGATCGCTTTAGGTATTGGCGCAGTGCTGTGTATTTTATTCTCACATCGACAAAGTACAGGACAGGGCAGTCAGGGCATGTTGTATCTGGGGCTGGTCTGGGTGGGTTATGCACTGATTGATGTATTATTAAAATATACAACCAGTTTAGGTTTGCAGTTCGCCGTTGCACTCAATCTGATGTTTATTTGCGCTCTGATCATGTCGATGGGCTATCTGCTGTTTAAATATAAAAGCTTGGGGTCGATACAGAATATAGGCGCTGGTCTGTTATTGGGTGTGCTGAATTTTGCCAATATTGCGTTTTATGTCAAAGCCCATATGCTGCTCAAGGATTCGCCGGCAATTGTCTTTGCTGGCATGAATATTCTGGTGGTGGTATTTGGAGTCATTGCAGGTCTGATGTTCTTTAAAGAGCGACTCAAACCTGCAAGTGCCGCGGGTTTACTGCTAGGTCTCACTAGTGTGATTTGCCTAGCTTATGCAATGTCTGTTTGACATAAGACGATGCAAATTTAATCGGATGTCGCAGCAGGTCGCCTGCTTCGGCCAGTCCAAGCAATAAACCGGCCTGTTGGCAGTCTGGACAGTGCGGATAACGATGCTGTTGATCTTTATAGTGTTGGAGATAAATTTTATCGCAATGATGGCATGCAAATTTCAGGGATTTGGAGGTAAGGAGCGACATAGATGACCTCTATTGTTATTCTATTAGATGGTAAATTAAATAAAGCAAAAAATAGGCCCGAACTGATATGGAAAGGGGCGCCTGGCCCCTTTTATAGCATAAGATCCTTACAGTTTGGTGAAAATGTCTTCAGCAGGCAGGCGGGATTTCGGTAGTTTGGCATTGAAGTCATTTTCACTGCGATAACCCAAAGTCAGCAGCACAGAGGGAATTAAACCCTGTTCTGCAAGTTTTAATTCTTCAGTGATAATCTCTTCATCAAAGCCGCCAATTGGTGTGGCATCGACACCTTCAATTCCGGCAGCCAACAGCATCTGACCGAGCGCAATAAAGGTCTGATTTTCAGCCCAGCGCTGAATATCACCTTTTTCATTACGATAATAATGAATATAGCCTGCACGGGTGTTTTTCTGGCCTTCTTTGGCCGACTCATCTTTAAAGCGACCACTGAGATCATCGCGATTCAGCAAGTTTTCCAGATGCAGCTCATTAATATCGGCTTTGGTACAAAATAAAATGGTATGTGAAGAATCCAGAACTTTAGGTGCATTATAAGCATAGGTGCCGACCAACGCTTTGGCAATTCGCTGTTTGGCTGCCTCATGATCGGCAATAAAAAAATGCCAGGGCTGAATATTGATTGAAGACGGGGCAAAACGCAAAATTTCTAATAGGCGTTCAAACTGGTCTGCCGGAATTTTCTTGCTCGGATCATAGGCTTTAGTGGCATAGCGGGTCTGTGTGATTTTGAGTAAATCCATTAATGGACTCCAATCTTTTTAAATAAACAGAGGATAGCGGTTTTGCAGGTATAAGATTTTGAGATCTCCTGATTATTACAATAAAAATACCTCAGGCAAAGTCTGTTGTTGAATGATCTTGATATAAATGCAAGTAAAACTTAGCATTAAATTAGATAACAATGCAGTTTTTGTCTATTGGCACTTTTGGACAAGAAGCGTTTAATAAGCAGTATCGCCAGTAACATGCAAATAGGTCCGTAAATGCAATTTACCAATTATTTTAAACACAAACTTAAAACCCAGCAGCAAATCGGGTTGTGGATTGGGCTGGCAGATGCCTATGGTACCGAGATTGCAGCAAATGCCGGCTATGACTGGTTACTGATTGATGGTGAGCATGCTCCCAGCGATTTGAGAATCACATTGTCGCAACTGCAAAGTATTGCCGCTTATCCGTCGCAAGCGGTGGTACGACCTCCGGTTGGCAGTGTACAGCTGATCAAGCAGCTGCTCGATATCGGTGCGCAGACTTTATTGATTCCGATGGTCGAAACAGTGGAACAGGCGGAACTGATGGTTAAGGCAGTGCGTTATCCACCGGAAGGGATTCGTGGCGTTGGTGCTGCGCTGGCACGTGCCACGCGCTGGAACAGCATTCCGAATTATTATCAGACTGCGCATGAAGAAATCTGTTTGCTGATCCAGATTGAGTCGGTTACCGGATTGGAAAATCTGGATGCTATTCTTCAGATTGATGGAATTGACGGGGTATTTATTGGCGCCGTAGACCTGTCTGCTACCATGGGCTATCAGGGTGATCCAAATCATCCAGAGGTGCAAGCCGCGGTTGTGGATGCAATTCAGCGGATTCGTGTTGCAGGTAAAGCCGCTGGTATTCTGTCAACTCAGCATGAAGTCACACAAAAGTATCTGGAACTTGGCACTGAATTTGTTGCAGTAGGCGTTGATACCAGCGTTCTGATGAATTCATTGCGGGATTTGTTGGGAAAATATAAAACAGATATAAATGTAATTAAAACAAATACGGGATATTAATCATTTATCAGGTCTGAATGAATGGATTAGATAAGATTCTGAATGATTTTTAATCAGAACTTGTCTGCAATGATCTATTCATTCAAATCTAACAAGATGATTGTCTGTTTTTTGGCCTAACATAAGGCGTAATATGCTTCTTTCCTGAATGATGAGAAGAGCAGAACTGAACTTTTGCTGTCTGCTATTTGTTTTAATGGCCTTGTAGCAGCTGTGAATCATTTATAAAAGTGATATCTATCAAAGACAATTACCTTCATAAAATTTCTGCACAATCATTGTTTTAAAAATCAGGCAGGCATTATTTGTAATGACAATGTATGTTTGCTTTCATGAAAAATAAGGTGTATAGTGATAACACTTCGAGCGAGTATAGTTCTCGCTTTTATTATTTCTAGCTAATTGTGATTCACTTTTGGTTCAAGCCTTTGAGCTTGGATAACATCTAGTAACTACAGAATTATTATACAAATTTGGTTTTATTAATCTCTTTGTACAGTCACAAAAAGCTCATTTTATGAGTAATTATTTTGAATATTTTAAATGAATGGCATACCGCCACTGCCGTAAATGGTGGCGAAATTAATGTTAAACTGGTTCCGTTAAAGCGTAAACAAAACACTCAGGATGGTTTTATCTGGGTCGAAGTTGGAAAAATGATCCAGCTGCAAACTGGTGAAGAAATCCTGTTTAATCTTGATGGTAAAAGTTTCTATACTGGTGTAAACCAGCTTTATCGCTTGTGTTAAACAAATAGATGTCTTAAAAAAGTGGCCGATTAATATCGCCACTTTTTTAGTTTTAGGGTGTCAAAGCTTTGATTTTCCTGAATTTCTAGAATCTCTGCACGATCTTCTTTCCAGTCGCCGAGTACGATTCTTTTTTTCTGTCCTAGCTGGTGAATGGCTGCACGATGTGTATGGCCATGAATCAGAACATCTACATCTGTTAATGCCAGTTCAACAGCCTGTGGATTGACATCCATCACCTCATAGCTTTTAAACTGCTGCGCCTGATGACTTTGCTGACGGAAACCATTGGCTAATTTTTTACGGAAAGACAGCGGTGCACGCTTTAATAAGCCTAGCAGAAGTGGATGCCGGATAATCTTTTTAAAGTGCTGATAAGCGATGTCATCGGTACACAGTGCATCACCATGTTCCAGGCGAAAACGTGTTCCTGCAATGTTCAGTTGGTCTATCTCAGGAAGTAGCTTTCCGCCAAATTGAGCTAAAAACTTGCTGCCGAGAACAAAATCCCGGTTGCCTGCCTGAAAATATACCTGATTACCAGCCTGAATAAACTGTTTTAAGGCAGTGACAATTTCGTCCAGCCATGGGGCTGTATAGTCGTCACCGATCCAGGCATTGAACCAGTCACCCAAAATATACAATCGGGTATTTTGATCTTGATATTCGGTCAATAAATCTAAAAACCCCCGAACAAGTCGAGGGTGATCAGGTGACAAATGTAAATCTGAGATAAACAGATAGGTCACGAATCTTTTCCTTTTATTCCTCTCTAGATCCCTCATTTATATGAGGGATTTTCCATTACACCGTTTTAAAGCATCGCTTTAAAACTCATAAAGAACGGAGAGGACGTTTTTTATTCAGAAATGATTTTTGCAGACTCAATAACTACATTTTCTAGTGGAACATCAGCGTGGTAGCCACGGTTGCCAGTACGAACGCCTTTAATTTCGTTGACAATGTCCATGCCGTCAGTCACTTTACCAAATACTGCATAACCCCAACCTTGTGCTGTTTTACCAGAATGGTTAAGGAATGCGTTGTTGCCAACGTTAATGAAGAATTGAGCAGATGCAGAATGTGGAGCTTGCGTACGCGCCATGGCAATTGTGCCCAAATCGTTAGTTAAGCCATTGTCTGCTTCATTTTCGATTGCATCACGGGTCGCTTTTTCTTTGAAGTTTTCATCCATACCACCACCCTGGATCATGAAACCATCAATTACACGGTGGAAAATTACGCCGTCATAAAAACCGTCACGCACATATTCTAAAAAGTTAGCCACTGTTTTAGGTGCTTTTTCAGCATTGAGTTCAAGAACAATACGACCTTTATTGGTGTTTAATTCGACTTGAGGAAAACTCATTGTGTAATCTCCTAATCATGGACGAGTGCCATGGTTTTTTCTGAATGAGTGAAGCATAAGCAAACTACAATCGACTAGGCAAGTAAAAACATTATTTTCTTTGTTAAAAGCATAAAAATAGTACCTTATTTATACGTTGATTTATCAAGGCATTTCAGATATTGCCCTATCAGGCACCCTATTTTGAATTGGCGTAAATTAATGATTTTACTGCTTGTACAAGCACTGATATTTTAGTTTCAGGCAACTCGCCGTATTTTCATTTTTTAAAATGGGTGAATTGAAATCAAATACCATAGTTAGCGGTTGAGAGATTATTCACCTCTAGTTAAACTAAGGAACTTTGATAATGAATATGCGTACAACCTGTGCGATTAAATATTCGTTAATCCCTTTTTAACTTTAGAAGTGAATGATTGATCATGAAGCCAAATGATGTTGTGACATCTCTGCCCGAGAACCCGACCCAAAAGAACAATGCAGTCGATTCAGTGCAGCAGCAAGAACAACAACCGGGCTTGGACTTTGTACGTCAGGTCATTACGGATGATTTAGCCGCTGGTCGTACCCAACAGATCGTCACGCGTTTTCCGCCTGAGCCAAATGGCTACTTACATATTGGCCATGTGAAAGCAATTTGCTTGAACTTTGGGATTGCTGAAGAATTCCAGGGGGTGTGTAATCTTCGTTTTGATGATACCAATCCGGATGCTGAAGAACAGGAATATGTTGATGGTATTGCCAATGATGTGAAATGGTTGGGCTTCCAGTGGGAGGGCGAGCCGCGCTATGCATCGAGCTATTTTGATCAACTTTATACATGGGCGGTTCAGCTGATTGAACAGGGTGATGCCTATGTGGATTTACAAAGCCCCGAAGACATCCGTTTAAACCGCGGTAATTTTGTCGAGCCGGGTAAGAACTCGCCACAACGTGATGCAACTGTTGCAGAGAATCTGGAACGTTTTGAGAAGATGCGTAGCGGCGAATATGCTGAAGGTCAGGCTGTTTTACGCGCTAAAATCGATATGACCTCACCGAACGTACATATGCGTGATCCGATCTTGTATCGTATTTTGCATTCAGCGCACCATCAGACGGGCGATACATGGAAAATTTATCCAATGTACGACTATGCGCATCCATTGTCTGATGCGATTGAAGGCATTACCCACTCGCTTTGTACATTAGAGTTCCAGGATCACCGTCCGTTCTATGACTGGGTGGTGGCAAAGGTTAAATCACCATCTGTGCCACGTCAGTATGAATCTAGCCGTTTGAACGTGGATTACACCATCACCTCGAAACGTAAATTACGTAAACTGGTTGAAGGTGCTCATGTGAATGGTTGGGACGATCCACGTATGCCAACTGTAGTCGGTATGCGTCGCCGTGGTTTTACACCTGAAGGTCTGCGTGATTTCTGCCAGCGTGTCGGTGTATCGAAAGTGGATGGTAGTATTGTCGATGTCGCGATGCTGGAATATTGCATCCGCCAGTCTCTGGAAAATACCGCAGCGCGTGGTATGGCCGTGTTAAATCCACTGAAAGTGACCTTAAGCAACTTGCCAGCCGATATGGATCTGACCCATTCACGTCATCCGAACGTGGACATGGGCGAACGCGTGATTCCTTTAACCACTGAGCTGTTTATTGACCGTAAAGACTTTGAGGAAGAACCACCAAAAGGCTTTAAACGTCTGATTCCAGGTGGTGAAGTACGTTTACGTCATGCCTATGTGATCAAATGTGATGAAGTCATTAAAGATGAAAATGGTGAAGTGGTTGAGCTGAAATGTTCGATTGATCCTGAAACTTTGGGTAAGAACCCTGAAGGCCGCAAGGTGAAAGGCGTGGTTCACTGGGTATCTGCGACTAAAGGTGTGCCTGCCGAAGTCCGTATTTATGAACGTCTGTTCACTGAGTCGGATCCTGAAGTGGGTGATGACTTCCTGGCCAACCTGAACCCTGAATCATTAAAGGTGGTTCAAGCCGTGATTGAGCCGGCATTGGCGCAAGCTCAACCGGAAGATCGCTTCCAGTTTGAGCGTGAAGGTTACTTCGTTGCCGATCAATACGATCATAATAGCAAGAAACCAGTATTTAACCGTATTCTTGACTTGAAAGACAGTTTCAAGCCAGGCAAATAATCAGGTTTAAATCAGATATTAAAAGCCCAACTTCGGTTGGGCTTTTTCAATACAGCAGGGAAAATGCCATGATTGTGCGTGATAAAAACAATAGTATCGGTTTACTGTTTGCCTGGCAGGGCACAATTTTGCCTAAGGTATTGCCGGCTTTAGTCTTGGTGGTCTTTATTTCCGGCCTACTGGTCTATTTGAGTCAGGCACATTTTGTGAATCTTCCTGCCGTACCCGCAATCGGCTTTACCATTTTTGGTGTGATTCTTTCGATCTTTCTCAGCTTTAGAAATACGGCATGTTATGAGCGCTGGTGGGAAGGGCGTAAGCTCTGGGGAGCGCTAATCGCCACCACACGTCATTTATGCCGGGACAGCCATGTGCTGGATGATCAGACCCGCGAGGTCTTGTTATATCGCATGATGCTGTTTAGCCATCTGTTGCGTGACCGGCTCAGACAGCAAGTACAAAGTATTCAGCATTACCAAACAACCACGCATTTTGAAAATATGGCATTCGATCAGTTGCTCGTGCAAATCAATCCTTCACAATGGGTGCTGGAACAGATGCAAAAGGAGTTGGTTCAGCAATATAAGCAGGGCAACATCAGCGATATTATTTATAACAATTTGAATCAGCATACTGTGGCCTTGGGCAATATTCAGGCCGGTTGTGACCGGATACTGTCGACGCCATTGCCATTTTCTTATTCGGTACTGTTACATCGTGCAGTGTATTCGTTCTGTTTTATTTTGCCTTTTAGTTTGCAGGCCAATCTGGGCCTGTGGACGCCGATTCTGGTCGGGTTGATTGCTTATATGCTCTTAGGCCTAGATGAGCTCAGTGCTGAGCTAGAAGAGCCTTTTGGGCTACAGGATAATGATCTGCCACTCGATTCAATGGTACGACTGGTAGAACGGGAAACCTTAAGCTCTTTGGGTAAAGGTTTACCTGAAGCGATTCAGGCCAAAAAAGGTTATTTAACCTGATCTGTTCCTTTTAATATCAAAGTTTAAACCCGAACTCAAAATTTCTTACTAACAAAAAATCATCGGCAGGCTGAGCTTTAAATTAACGATGTTTAAGATTAGTCAGGTCTGACACTTTCGTTTTAGCCTGATCTTGCAATTCACGGTATTGTTGCAAACGCAGATTGGCTTTATCTCTAAGCTTCTTCTTGATGTACAAGGCCAAGGCAAAACTCGTCGTGGTCAGGGTCAGGAACATGCTGTTCATGAAGCTCATCATCGAGCTGATATAACCAATCGTGGTCAGGCGATTCATCATATAGATCACTTGCGGGCTGCTTTCTACGCCAGTAATCGCCCAAGTACACAGATGTTCGCAATTATTGATAATTAAATGATAATTATTTTCATGCATTCTGGAACGCATGCGACGCACAACTTTACGGCCTTTATATTTCGCCGAGTCATAATGTTGCACATGAATCGCTTTGCCATGACTGAATTTTTCAATAGAGGTTATTTCAATGGGGCGTTTCTTAAATAAATGTGCAAAGCCCGAATAATGAATAACACGACCACGTCCAGCGTATATCCCATGATGGGTATAACCGAAATGTTTAACCATAAGGTGCGCTCCTATGGGAAACCGTTTAGTCTGTTGCATATCAGAATTAAGCCATTTAAAAAAGCATTGTAGTTTAATAGCAAGTGTACTGTCTTTTGCTAAATTAATCGACGCTTTGCTTGAGTTTAGGCAGACAAGCAATAGGCGTATGCAGCAAGTGACTTGATCACCTGTATGGCAGAATTCAGATGAACATCTGTTCAGTAACACCTATAAATAGCCTAAGCTAACTTTTACATTTCAATAAAATCAGAAAAAGTGAGAGGAAGAAGTGTTCAGATTTATTACCAATTACTCAACAGAAGGCAGAAGGTTGTGTAGTCGGATTTATACAATTGAACTCTCTAAGTTTGGTTCTTCTTCAATGTAATTAAAGCGACAGATATAAAAAAAGCACCTGGTTACACAAGTGCTTTTTTTGATCAGGCTAGAGCCTTTGCCGATTACTGCAAGGGCAAGTGTTGAAGTTCATTCAGTTCCTTACGGCTATAGCCGCGTGATACAAGAACCTTTTTGATTCCGATGATGATCTCTTCATCAGTTGCTTTAGACAAAGCTTCAAGAAGCTGTTCATTTGTCTTGAAAGAGCAATCATTTTCTACACAAGCAATCTGATTCTTGTGTTCATTGTGTTGTTCCACAGAAAACAACTTTTGCCAAAAACTCATAGAGCCTTCATACAACAACCTAACATAGAGTGAAATATAGCCAATTAAATAAATAAAGCAATAGGACCTATGTGATAAAAGCAGCAGTTAGTCTTTAAAATTTCCGATTGAAGCTCAAAGAGCTAACGATATTTTTAGCTGTACAAATGATAATTTGTTATTAAGTTAATGATTTAAGATATAAAAAAAGGAATTTCGAAAAACTCCTTTTTTGTAACAAGAAAATAAATTGAAACAAATTCTTTATCTTCTTTCTAACAATACGCCCGTTTCTACATGGTGTGTATATGGAAATTGATCAAACATAGCGAATTTGCTGATTTTATGGGTTTGAGACAACTGTTTCAGATTGTCATGCAATGTGTCTGGATTGCAAGAAATGTAAATAATGCGTTGGAAGCGCTGTAATAGTTTAAGCGTTTCATCATCAATACCGGCACGCGGTGGATCGACAAATACCGTATCAAAGTCATAAGTCGCAAGATCAATATTGGCTTCTTGCAGGCGGCGGAACACACGCTCGCCGTTGTAAGCTTGGGTGAACTCTTCTGCAGAAAGACGCGCGACCTGAATGTTCTCAATCTGGTTTTGCTCAATATTCCACTCAGCCGCATAGACTGAAGATTTGGCTAACTCGGTTGCCAGAACACGGCGGAACTTGGTCGAGAGTGGCAGGGTAAAGTTACCATTACCACAATATAATTCCAGCAAATCTTGATCAGATTGCTCTGCCGCATCACATGCCCATTCCAGCATGTTTTGGCAGACTTGGGCATTCGGCTGGGTAAAGCTGCTTTCGATCTGTTTGTATTGATAGGTACGATCAAAAACAGAAAGTTCTTCCACCACATATTCATCAGACAGGACAAACTTCTGTCCACGGCTGCGGCCAATTAACTTGATATTTAACTGTTCTGCCAGTGCTTTGGCTGCCGGTTCCCAGCTTTCATCCAATTTACGATGATAAATCAGAGAAACCAGAACCTGACCACTTAAGGTCGCCAGAAAATGTACTTCAAACAGACGTGTCGATAATACTGGATCTGCTTTGAGCGCTTGCAGTAATTTAGGCATCAACTGATTGATACTGAGGTCTGCAACCGGAAATTCATCAATGCGGATGACTTTTTTCTGTTGATCTTCATTGCGCTCGAACATGGCATAGAACATGTCATCCTCAGTATGCCAGATCCGAAATTCAGCACGCATGCGGAAATATTTTTCAGGAGACTGGAATACTTCGAGGGCAGGTGGTTGATATTCGGCAAACTGAGCGCTGATGCGTTCAATTTTGGCATCGAGTTGTTGCTGATAAGATGAAGTCATATGCAGTAAGAAGTCGCAAATATTTTAAAGCGCAAATGGTAGCAAATAATTGCTGATCTGCCTAAGCCTATTGTGGCTGAGCGGCTTTAAAAACTGCATAAAAAAGACCAAACCCTCTGAGGAGAAAAATTTGGCCATAAAGAGGAAATCATGAACAGAAAAATGACAAGATGATTCGACTAATTTAGAGATGACTCATTGTCATCAAACTGGCATTGCCACCGGCTGCTGCCGTATTGATGCTAATGGCCCGTTCAAGCACCAATCGCTCCACCGGAATGTCATGATTGCCTGAGTTTAAATGCGTGATTCCTACAATGGGGCCTTTTCGAGCCGCAATACGCTTCTGTAAATCAATCAATTCCGCAGCATCACCATGATGTAATACAGTATCAAATTCCCCACTTTCAATATCTTGAATCACTTTGAATCGGGCAGCAACTGCTTTTGGCATTGTTTGTAGATATTTCAGCATAAAAGTATTTTCAGCCAATACCGCAGGGCGACTGCCAACCGATAAAATGGCCAAAATTTGCTGAATCTGGTCTTGCTCGGTGTGTGCCAAAGATAGAACGCTTTCACGTGGCAAGATCATGTACTGGTTTTCTTCGCCGGTTGGACCTTGCAAACTAAAGCTTTGTCCGGTCGCAATCTGGCTAGGTGCTTTTAAGGAGATTGTGGGGAAAGTTTTAGAGGCCCAAGCCTTAAATTCCTGGACTGGTTTGTGTTCAATAGGGGCTTGATCAGATCGCATGGCATAAGGCTGCGCCAGTTTCTTCTCGGAAAGCTGATGCATTAAACGGTAGATGTAAAGCGGCCCACCAGCTTTAGGGCCAGTACCGGACAAGCCTTCACCACCGAAAGGCTGAACACCCACAACCGCACCGACGATATTGCGGTTGATATACAAGTTACCGACTTCTGCTCGCGCAATCACGGTTTGCATGGTTTCATCAATACGTGTGTGTAAGCCCATGGTCAGACCATAGCCTTTGCTGTTGATCTGTTCCAATAACTGTTCCAGTTCACCATATTTATAGCTGATCAGATGCAGCACCGGACCAAAGACTTCACGCTCCAGATCGTTCAGGTTTGGAAGTTCAATCAATGTTGGCGGAATAAAGGTGCCTTGGGTTAATTCAGTCTCATCTTGGTGAAACATCAGTTGATGGACTTTGTGACCTTTGCTGCGCATCTGCTGAATATGCGTCTGAATATTTTGCTGGGCCTCAAGATCAATCACCGGGCCAATATCGGTTTTTAATAAAATCGGATTGCCGACTCTTAACTGCTGCATGGCACCTTTGAGCATCGTGCGCACAGCATCCAGGTTATCTTCTTGCACACAGAGCACACGCAAAGCAGAACAACGCTGGCCGGCACTGTCATAGGCAGAATTAACCACATCAAGCACCACCTGCTCAGTTAATGCAGATGAATCGACAATCATGGCATTTTGACCGCCGGTTTCAGCAATCAGGGTCACACTTTCGCCAAACTGGTTCAGACGTTCCGCTACAGTTTTTTGCAGAATATGGGCGACCTCGGTTGAGCCGGTAAACATGATGCCCTGAATGCGTGAATCCGCACTGAGCTGCGCACCAATGCTTTCACCTTGACCCGGCAACAGCTGTAAGACGTCTTGCGGAATGCCCGCTTCCCATAAAATCTGCACCGCTTGTGCAGCAATCAGCGGGGTCTGTTCTGCCGGTTTGGCAATGACGGTATTGCCCGCGACCAGCGCTGCTGAAATCTGACCAGTAAAAATCGCCAACGGGAAGTTCCATGGACTGATACACAGCACGGTACCTAAAGGTTGAATCTGTGTATTTTCAGCTAAATCCAACATCTGACCGGCATAGTAGCGCAAGAAATCTACCGCTTCCCGGACTTCGGCAATGGCATTAGTATAGGTTTTCCCAGCCTCACGGGACAGAATCACCATCAGTGTCAGCAAACGCTGTTCCATCAGATCCGCAGCTTTATTTAAGCAGGCTGCTCGCTCATTTTTCGGCAAATTGGCCCAGAAACCTTGTGCATTGACAGCTTGCGTTAAGGCAATTTCAGCCTGTTCCTGGGTCGCTTCATAGACTGTACCGACTACATCCTGATGTTGTGCCGGATTGATGATTTGCACTGCGTTACTTGTGTCGGTTCCTGTAAACGCCGTTCCCATGGCTGCTGCCTGAAATTGTGTGTTTTTCAGGCTGGCAGCGACTTCATTTAAGGCGCTCAGCTCTGCATCATTGGCGAGATCCAGACCCGATGAGTTAATACGTGTGCCATACAGATCTTGCGGATAAGGAATATGCGGATGCTTGGCACCGATCATGACTTCCTGCTGTGCAGCTTTTAAAATCGTTTGTTGTGGATTCTCAATCAAATCTTCGATATTTAGGGTTTTGTCGGCAATCCGGTTGACAAAAGACGTATTTGCGCCATTTTCCAGCAAACGACGCACCAGATAAGCCAATAAGGTTTCATGATTGCCGACTGGCGCATAAATGCGACAAGGGACACCGAGTTTATTCGCCGATTTGTCGCCCACCACATTTTCATACAAGGGTTCGCCCATGCCATGCAGACACTGGAATTCATATTGACCCGCATAATACTGCTCAGGTTGCGCCAGTTGGTAAATCGTGGCCACCGTTTGTGCATTATGGGTGGCAAATTGCGGATAGATATAATCCGGTTCAGCCAATAATTTACGCGCACAGGCGATATAAGATAGATCGGTATGCACCTTACGAGTGAATACCGGATAGTCCGACATGCCTTCAATCTGTGCTTTCTTGATCTCGCTGTCCCAATAGGCACCTTTGACCAGACGAATCATCAGGCGTTTCTGACTACGTTTGGCCAGATCAACAATATAATCTACCACATAGAAACAGCGTTTTTGATAGGCTTGAATCACAAAGCCAATGCCTTTCCAGTCTTGTAATTGCGGCTCAAAACACAGGCGTTCAAGCAGTTGCAAGGAAATTTCCAGACGGTCAGTTTCTTCGGCATCAATGTTTAAACCGATATTGTACTGTTTCGCCAAGACCGCGAGTTTAAGCATTTTTCCATACAGTTCATTATGTACCCGATCGACCTGCGCGCGCTGATAACGCGGATGCAGGGCAGAGAGTTTGATGGAAATGCCCGGGCCATCATAAACGTCTTTATCCTGCGAGGCTTGCCCGATGGCATGAATCGCTTGCTGATAATCCTGATAATAGCGTTCCGCATCCGGATCGGTCAGTGCTGCTTCACCAAGCATGTCATAGGAATAACGAAAGCCTTTTTCTTCCAGACGTTCTGCATTTTTCAGCGCCTCATCAATGGTTTCACCCGTCACAAACTGTTCGCCCATCATGCGCATGGCAACATCGACAGCCTTACGGATAATGCCGCGACCACTGCGCGCCAATAGGCCGGTTAATAAACTGGACAGGCTTTTTTGCTGTGGGGTTTCCATTAATTTACCCGTCAGCATCAAGCCCCAGGCTGCGGCATTGACAAACATCAGCTGGCTTTGACCGAGATGTTCTTTCCAGTTGCCCTGATTGATCTTGTCGCGGATCAACAGGTCACGCGTGGCTTTGTCTGGAATCCGCAGCAAGGCTTCGGCCAGACACATCAGGGCAATGCCTTCCTGAGAAGATAGGGAAAATTCCTGTAACAATCCTTGTACGATGCCTGCTTTACCGCCTGAACTTTTACGTTCACGCAAGGAATGCGCCAGATCAAAGGCAAGCGCTTGAATCTTGTTGCTGAGTTCGGAGGAAATTTCACTATGCAGCAAGAGTTCTTCGACGCATTCAGTTTCCGCACGGCGCCATGCAGTGTTGATACGTTGTTCGTACTCATTTTTATCTTTGAATTCGGCGATATAATTTGGCTGCTTCATGGCATCTGAACCATAGGTGGGGCTTAGTGTGGTCGGCATAGTGACATCCTGTACTGCTGCAATCAGATCTAGCGGGGCTAACGAGTTTTAATCTATAATCACAGAATATTTGACGAATATCTCACTATAGTTTTTACATTTTTTAGAGGATAATTCTAATGCAGCCTCCTTATTTAAGCCTAGACCGTATAGATATTCGTATCCTGAGTTTATTACAATCCGATGCCAAATTATCCAATATTAAACTGGCTGAATTGGTAAATTTATCGCCGACCGCGGCACTGGCGCGGGTGCAGAAACTGAGCAAAGAAGGCTATATTCTGGGCTACGAAGCCCGTCTGAATCCAAATCTGCTCAATAACGCTTTTGTGGTTTTTGTAGAGATTTTACTGGATAAAACCACACCGAATGTTTTAGATGAGTTTTCCCATGCAGTCCGGCAGATTCCAGAAATTATTGAATGTCATATGATCAGTGGCGGTTTTGATTTCGTGGTAAAAATCCGCTGCGCCAATATGGATGAATTCCGTAAAATTTCCGGGCAAATCTTGTGGCAACTGCCCGGGATCAAGGAAACACGCAGTTATCCGGTGATGGAGGTGATTAAAGAAAGTCAGCAGATCCATCTAAAAATACCGGGAAAATCTAAATAATTTGTAGCGTATTAACGACTAATCTAAAAAACACAAAAGGGACTCGAAAGTCCCTTTATTGTATTGAATATCCAGACTATTTTTTCATTTCAGCCATTTCTTTTTGATATTCAGCTTTGGCCATTTCAAAACGATGTACCACATCATCACTCGGTGCCTTATCCACTAAGCTGACAATCACGATACTCAGGGTAGCCAGAATAAAACCGGGAATAATCTCGTACAGGCCGGTATCACCCATATAGTTTTTCCAGACGATTACCGTCACCGCACCGACCAGCATGCCGACAATCGCGCCGTTGAGGGTCATACGCTTCCAGAACAGAGACAAGATAATCAAGGGGCCAAATGCTGCACCAAAGCCTGCCCAGGCATAAGCCACCAGACCTAAAACCTTGCTGTTCGGATTAATCGCCAAGGCAATCGCAATTAACGCAATTACTAAAACCATAGCACGACCGACCCAGATCAGTTCTTTTTGTGAGGCATTTTTGCGCAGGAAGCTCTTGTATAAATCTTCAGTCAGGGTGGTTGAACAGACCAGAAGCTGACAGCTCAAGGTGCTCATAATCGCGGCCAGAATAGCTGCAAGTACGATGCCAGCGATCCATGGATTAAACAGGATTTTAGTCAATTCCATAAACACGGTTTCAGGGTTCTGGTTCACCACCGAGGCGAATGCTGGATTAACGGTGAAATAGGCAATCCCGATATAACCAGCTGCCACTGCGCCGCCTAGACACAGAATCATCCAGGTCATGCCAATACGGCGTGCAGCAGGAATGGTCTTCACTGAATCTGCTGCCATGAAGCGCACCAGAATATGCGGTTGACCAAAATAACCCAAACCCCAGGCCAGACTGGAAATAATCGCCACCACGCTTAAGCCTTCAAGCATACTGGACGCATGTGGACGGGCAGATTCAAGGATGACACTCACTTGCTGGCTATTGTCACCCAAGGCCAGGAAGGTAATGATCGGGGTCAGCAACAGTGCAAAGATCATCAAACCGGCCTGAAACGTATCCGTCCAGCTGATCGCCAGAAAACCACCAATACACACATATAAAATTGTCGCCATCGCACCGATCATAAGCGCCGTGGTGTAATTCCAGCCGAACAGGCTTTCAAACAGGCGTGCACCTGCGACCATGCCCGAGGCACAATAAATTGCAAAGAACACCAAAATCACCAAGGCAGACAAGACCCGTAAAATGCGTTTGCGGTCGGAAAAACGGCTGGTGAAATAATCTGGCAGGGTCAGGGCGTTATTCTGGTATTCGGTATGCGCCCGTAGACGACCTGCCACCAGTAACCAGTTTAGCCACGCTCCGATAATCAGGCCGATGGCAATCCAGGCTTCTGACAGGCCAGACAGGTAAATTGCGCCCGGAAGACCCATCAGCAGCCAGCCACTCATATCTGATGCACCTGCGGAAAGAGCTGTGACGACACTGCCCAGACTACGTCCACCTAAAATATATTCATCAAAATTGGAGGTTGCACGGTAAGCATATAAACCGATGGCAATCATGGCGATAATATAAAACATGAAGGTAATCAGGGTCGGATTTAAATAAGTCATAGGCAGGGCATCCTGTAAATATGGAAACCATCGTTCCAGATGATTTTTTGTACGGAGATCACAAGGCAGTGATTCAAGCACGGTTTAAAAATTACACTCTGTAACATTTACACAGCTTTTATGTATGTTTATTGTAAATACCAATTTAACTAGATGGAACTTAAGGAAAGTTAAGCCACTTAACACAGAGAGATAAAGTATTGGATTGAGGCAAAACAAGCTAATTTAGAATAAGCAATTAAAATATTTAAATTTTAGCTTTTTATTTACATGATCTTACAAAACTCACAGCTTTACTGTATTGGTAATAAATATTAGCAAATTTAGGTTAAAGTCCTCCTATTCGCTCTGTATTTGTTTGCTCATATTGAGACCACACCAAATACGGTGCATCGCCAAGAGTATTTTTTAGTGGACAATATGCTGCAAATCGAACCGACCCGCATTGAACGTGACTTATTGGGGGAAAAACAGATCCCGTTGCATAGCTATTATGGGATTCACACTTTACGTGCCATCGAAAATTTCCAGATTTCAGGATTGGCGATAGGGCAACAATCACATTTTATTTGTGCATTGGCCCAGGTCAAAAAAGCTTCGGCACAGACCAACCTGCATTTTCAAAAAATATCCGAGCAAACCAGTACTGTGATTCAAAAAGCATGTAATGAATTGATTCAGCATCCTGAAAACTGGCAAGCAGCCTTTCCACTTGATCCTTATCAGGGCGGTGCTGGTACGTCAATTAATATGAATGCCAATGAAGTCATTGCCAATATCGCCTTAGAGCTCTTGGGGCATCATAAAGGTGAGTATCACATCCTGCATCCGAATGATCATGTGAATACTTCGCAATCGACTAATGATGTCTATCCAACTGCTTTGCGTTTGGCAACTTATAGCAGCCTGAATGAATTATTGGCAGTGTTAAAAGCACTGATTGACTGTTTATATATGAAGGCAGCCGAATTTCAGTATGTGATCAAGATGGGACGTACCCAGTTGCAAGATGCAGTCCCGATGACCATGGAGCAGGAATTCCGGGCTTTTGCGACTTTATTAAAGGAAGATTTAAAACTGATTGAGCAGA
Source organism: Acinetobacter sp. YH12102 (assembly GCF_013419125.1). Classification (NCBI taxonomy): domain Bacteria; kingdom Pseudomonadati; phylum Pseudomonadota; class Gammaproteobacteria; order Moraxellales; family Moraxellaceae; genus Acinetobacter; species Acinetobacter sp. YH12102. The sequence continues at coordinate 285,693 of NZ_VPAS01000004.1, forward strand.
TGCGCCAGTTATTGCTGGAAGTGAATTTAGGTGCAACGGCGATCGGGACTGGGGTAAACACGCCGCCAGGTTATGCGACGCGAGTCGTCGAAACTTTGGCGCACCTGACGGGGCTGCCTTTAAAAGGTGCAGAAGATTATGTGGAGGCCACCAGTGATTGTGGTGTCTTTATTATCTTGTCGAGCAGTTTAAAACGCCTGGCAGTGAAACTGTCCAAAATCTGTAATGACTTGCGCTTGCTTAGCTCGGGACCACGTACAGGTCTGGCTGAAATTCGCTTACCGGAATTGCAAGCAGGCTCATCAATTATGCCGGCAAAAATCAATCCTGTGATTCCGGAAGTGGTCAATCAGATTGCCTTCCGGGTCATCGGTAATGATTTGACCATTACTATGGCAGCGGAAGCTGGGCAGTTACAACTGAATGTGATGGAACCTGTGATTGCCCTGACCATGAATGAGTCGATTCAATTGTTGACTCAAGGCATGCAAACCCTGAATCAGAAATGTATTGCTGGCATTCAGGCCAATGAAGAAATCTGTTTAAGTTCGGTCATGCGCAGTGTCGGGATTGTGACCTTACTTGAGCCGATTCTGGGGCATGCCAAATGTGATGAAATTGGTAAACAATGTATGCGTGAAAATAAAACCGTGCCGCAAGTGGTATTGGAACTCGGTTTATTAAGCGCAACGCAATTAGAAGAAATCTTTGCATTTGAAAATCTGGTGTCTGAAATACCTGTAGCAGAGAGTCAGCTCGAACAGGTTTCTTGATAGCATAAATTGTCTTGAAACAGCTCAAATCAACTGATCGTTGTGATTTTGACAATTTGCCTCAAGTTCGATATGTGGATTTGAGGCATTTTCATCTAGACTAGGGTCTGAACTTTATTTGGCTGGGTAAATGGCGATGTTTGATAAAATCAGTGCATTATTTAAAACTAATAAACCGACTGCTGCACAGCTATATTTAGACGAGCAGAATATCCAGCATGTCGAAGGCACAGGTTATATCGTGGATGGCATTGATTTAAATCAGGAACTGGCCGCACGCTTAGAATATTTGTCCAATCGCCGTTTAAAACAGTTTGATGATTTAAAAGCGTTATACGACACCGCGATGCTGATCAATGAAAAGATTGATCTGGAAATTGCCCATCAGCGTTTTAATGTGACTTTGGGAAATACCGAAGAAAACCTGCTGCAATTTAAAATGATCCTCAAGAAGTTAAATGATTATTATCGTAACTTTCTGCGAGAGAAAAAATAAGTGTTAAAAGTGGCTTGAAATCGAAGCGTATGGATGTGGCAAGACTGCATAAAAATAACAAAATATCCTGAGATCATCGTGCTAGTATAAGCCTCAGGTTATTTAGACTTTAAAGCTATATCCATGTTCCAACAAGAAATTTCTCAACTCAATTTACCACAACTCAAAGCAGGCGAGAAACGCTGGTTAGGCAATCTGCAAGGTTCCTCGACGGCATTGTTGCTCAAAGAAATCGTGCAGCAGCAATCGCGTTTATTTATTGTGATTGCACGCAATAACCAGCATTTGGGTCAACTGGAAAGTGAACTGGAATTTTATGGGATTAAACCCACGATTTTTCCAGATTGGGAAATTTTGCCTTATGACCGCCTGTCTCCGCACCAGGATATTGTCTCGGAACGTCTGGCGATTTTATCCAATATGCCAAAAACTGGCGTGCTGTTACTTTCTGCCTCAACCTTGGCACAGCGTGTCGCACCGACTTCATGGGTTTTGGGTGAACATTTTGATATTCACGTCGGACAGAAATTCGATCTGGAACAACAGAAGAAAAAGCTGATTCAGGCCGGTTATCATCTGGTCGATACGGTTTATGATCCGGGTGAGTTTGCGGTACGCGGCAGTATCATGGATATTTATGCCTCGGGGCAGGAAGCACCGATTCGGATTGACCTGTTTGATGATGAAATTGAAAGCCTGAAATTTTTTGATTCCGAAACTCAGCGCACCACACAAAGTTTGCAACAGTTTACCGTATTGCCGGCACAGGAATTTCCGCTCAAGGAAGGCCGTGCGACGTTCCGTGACCGCTATGCCGAATTTTTCCCGACTGCCAATCCAAAGAAAAATCCGATCTATCAGGATGTGATGGAGGGCATTGTTTCACCGGGAATCGAGTTTTATTTACCGCTGTTTTTCAGTGCTGAGGCCATGCAAGGTCAAAGTTCGCTGATTTCGTACTTACCTAAGAATGGCATTGTCATTACAGATCGGGCTTTAGACGAGAGTTTGACCCAATTCTGGCAGGATGTGGTGCGCCGTTATGAAGATCGCCGTCACAATATCGATCAGCCGATCCTCCCCCCAGACAGCCTGTTCTTTCAGACCAATCAGGTTCTGGAGCAGCTGAATCAATTTGCGCGTATTATTGCCGCCCAAACGCCTTTTGACCAAAAAGCCGGCGTATTGAACCTCGATACCCAGTTGCCACCACGTCTGCCTGTCGATCCAAAACGTGAAAAACCATTTATTGAAGTCAAAAAATATATCGATCAGGCCAATCATCCGGTGCTGCTGGTGGCCGAGAGTGCCGGACGCCGTGAAAGCTTAAAAGATGCGTTACGACCAAGTCTGGGTGATATTCCGACGGTTGATAACTTTGAGAGTTTTATCACCTCCCTGTATGCGATTGCGATTACCAATGCGCCATTAGAGCGTGGTCTGGTGCTGACCGATCGTGTCAGCATCATTTCTGAAAACCAGCTCTATGAACATCGCGTGGTACAACGCCGCCGTAAACGTCAGCAGGAAGTTTCAGAAGAATTTCTGATTCGCAGTCTGACTGAACTGACCATGGGCGCGCCTGTGGTGCATATCGATTATGGAGTGGGGCGTTATGCCGGTCTGGTCACCTTAAGTATTGATGATCAGGATCATGAATTCTTGCAGCTGGATTATGCCGATGCGGCCAAAGTCTATGTGCCGGTGACCAATCTGCATTTAATCAGCCGATATAGCGGTGGTGATCCGGATCTGGCACCATTGCATAAGCTCGGGACAGATGCATGGAATAAAGCCAAACATAAAGCGCTGGAACAGATTCATGATGTTGCGGCCGAGTTGCTGCATATTCAGGCACGCCGTGTCTCTAAACCCGGCATCAGTTTTGAAATTGATCAAAGTCTGTATATGCAGTTTGCCAGTGGCTTTGCCTATGAAGAAACGCTGGATCAGGCCAATGCGATTGAAGCCACGCTGCATGACATGCAACAAGCCAAGCCGATGGATCGTCTGGTCTGTGGTGATGTCGGCTTTGGTAAAACGGAAGTGGCGATGCGTGCTGCATTTGTTGCGGTACAGAATAACCGGCAGGTGGCGATTCTGGTGCCGACCACCTTGCTGGCACAACAGCACTATGATTCATTCAAAGACCGCTTTGCCGACTGGCCGGTCCGGATTGAAGTGCTGTCACGTTTCGGTTCTTCCAAAGCACATAGCAAGACCATTGACGACCTGATCGAAGGGAAAGTGGATATCGTGATTGGTACGCATAAAATTTTGCAGGAAAATGTCCAGTTTAAAAATCTTGGCCTGATGATTGTCGATGAAGAACATCGCTTCGGAGTACGTGACAAGGAGCGGATCAAGGCGATGCGTGCCGATGTCGATATGTTGACCCTGACAGCCACTCCAATTCCGCGTACACTAAATATGGCCTTTAGTGGCATGCGTGATCTATCGATTATTGCCACACCGCCGGCACGCCGTCTTGCGGTGAAAACCTTTGTGCAAGAACATACCGATGACACCATTAAAGAAGCGATTCTGCGTGAACTGTTGCGTGGTGGTCAGGTCTATTTCCTGCACAATGAAGTCGATACGATTGACCGTGCCGCAGCGCATATTCGTACATTGGTGCCGGAAGCCCAGGTGATTGTGGCACATGGCCAGATGCGTGAACGTGAACTGGAGCAGGTGATGCAGCAGTTCTATCACAAGGAATACAATGTTCTGGTCTGTTCGACCATTATTGAAACCGGGATTGATGTCCCAAATGCCAATACCATTTTGATTGAACGTGCTGACAAACTGGGCCTGGCACAATTACATCAGCTCCGTGGCCGAGTCGGGCGCTCGCATCATCAGGCCTATGCCTATTTAATGGTGCCGTCTTTAAAAGCCTTAAAAGGCGATGCCGAAAAACGTCTGGATGCGATCCAGCGTGCTTCGACCTTGGGGGCCGGATTTATGCTGGCCACCGAAGATCTGGAAATTCGCGGGGCAGGTGAATTACTCGGTGAACAGCAGAGCGGTTCAATGCAGGCGATTGGTTATAGCCTATATATGGAAATGCTGGAAAAAGCCACCAAAGCCATTCAAAAAGGTAAAACCCCAAACTTCGATGCACCCTTGTCATTGACCGCAGAAATTACCCTGCATATGCCAGCGCTCATTCCGGATGATTATCTCGGAGATGTGCATCAGCGTCTGTTGTTCTATAAGCGTATCAGTAATACTGATACTCAGGAGAAGCTGGACAATATCCGGATGGAATTGATCGACCGTTTTGGCATACCGCCACAACCGGTCAAACAGCTCTTTGCCGTACATCAGATTCGTCTCAAAGCCGAGCAGCTTGGCATCACCAAAATTGATATTAGTGCTCAAGGTGGGCATGTGGAATTCGCGCCAGATACCCCGGTTCAGGCCATGACCATTATCCAGATGATGCAGAAACATCCAACCTATTTCCGGATGAATGGCGGGCAACGTCTTAAGGTCATGGTCATGCTGGAAGATTACCAAAAGCGGATTCAGTTTATTCAGGATTTGCTGGACAGTCTATTGAAAGAAGTGGGCTAATTTGATTTAGACTAAATCAGTTTAAAACTTCATGATACATTTCATTTTCATTGAAATTTTCAGGAATGATAAACCAGATTTTTTAATGAAATGTTCGAACAAATTCTCGTGATGCGCCTTGCAACAAATCATGAGAATTTGTCTTTAAACACATTGCTTTCAATATTCAGCTTCGGTTGGATATGTTAGTATTAGCCATCATTCTAATTTTGCATCATTTATAAAGATATGTTTAGTTTGCATCCACAACTTGCTCAAGATACTTTTTTTGTAGGCGACTTTCCTTTGTCAACATGTCGTTTGATGAATGATATGCAATTTCCCTGGCTGATCCTGATTCCACGTGTGCCGGGTGTCTCTGAATTATATGAATTGAGCCAAGCTGACCAAGAGCAGTTTTTACGTGAATCAAGCTGGTTATCAAGCCAGCTGGCACGTGTTTTCCGTGCGGATAAAATGAATGTCGCGGCATTGGGCAATATGGTTCCGCAATTGCATTTTCATCATGTGGTTCGTTATCAGAACGATGTAGCATGGCCGAAGCCTGTTTGGGGTACACCAGCTGTTCCTTATAGCAGTGAAGTATTAGCACATATGCGTCAAACACTCATGCTGGCGCTACGTGGTCAAGGCGATATGCCATTTGACTGGCGTATGGACTGATTAGCCCCAAGTATTCCGAGATCTATGAACGATTGCGGATTTCAGGGAGTGACTGAATGCAATTAGACGACTGGATTCAAAAAGAACCACAACAGTTTGAATATTTTCATCGCTTGATGGGCTATATCATGCTGTCTCTGGTTTTGGTCGTCTTTCATTACACTGAACCGGATACCCAGTATCAGCTCTTTGTTCCTGTGTTTTTATTCCTGATTTTATTGATTAGCTCGAAACTTTCGCGCTGGTTAATCTATCGCCATGATTATCGTATTCGGCGCAATGTTCTTTTTCTGATTGATGTTATTGTCATTGTAGTGGTTTTGGCCGCAGTACAGCTGGATCTGGTATTGTCCTTGCTGGGTTTGGTGGCAATACTCTATACCGCAATCAGTAATAAAATTTCATTGATGATGGCTTCTCTGGCCAGTCTGGTCGGGATCACCGTTTTTTATCTGGCCAATATTCTGGTCTTTGGTTTTGGGACTTATTTTGAACCGACCAGCAGTGAACTGACGGTTTTAGGCTTCATCTGCCTGATTACCTATTTTGGTGTCGGAAGTTTTTATCAAAGTGGTCGTGTGCAATATATGACCCAAAAGAAAAATCATTATTTTGAACAGATGAACCGTTATATGGAATTTGCCAATCAGCTGAGTCGTTATGCGCCTGTGCAGTTGTGGCAATCCATCATGAAAGGTGAATCTGAAGCAAAAATTGAATATAAACGTAAAAAATTAACAATTTTCTTCTCGGATATTCAAGGCTTTACAGAACTGTCTGAAACGCTTATTCCAGATGATTTAGCATTCTTGCTCAATGATTATTTGCGGCATATGACCGAAATCGCCAAGAATTATGAAGCGACTGTCGATAAATTCATGGGGGATGCCATCCTGATTTTCTTTGGTGATCCAAACTCTGAAGGCGTAGAGCAGGATGCCAAGAACTGTATGGAAATGGCGATTGCCATGCGTCAGCAAATGAAACTGCTGCGTGAGCGCTGGATTAAAATGGGTTATCCGCCACTGCATATCCGTATGGGTATTTCGACCGGTTATTGCCACGTCGGGAATTATGGTGCGACGCATCGGATGGCCTATACCATTGTAGGACGGGATGCCAATCTGGCAGCGCGCTTACAGAGCGCAGCTGAAGTGGATGAAATCCTGATTTCAGAAGATACTCATAATCTGATCAAAAATGATTATTTATGTGCGCCGAAGAAACCAATTTTCTTGAAAGGCATTAAAGCACCGGTAAGAACTTGGCAGCTAATGGAAAAATATGCATCGCAGAAAGTTGAGTATCAACGTTGGTTCGACTATGAATATAAAGGCTTTCATTTACTGCTCAATCTGGACGAAGTACAAAACTTTGAATATCCAGAATTGATTCATGTACTGGAAAAAATGATTAAACGCATTGAAACTCAGCAGAAATTGACCAACTCTCAAGGCATCGTCAAGCTTAAACTTGAAGATGAAGTGATTGAGCATCTCCAGCCACAAGACGAATTTGAATCACTCAAAGACTCCAAAGTAATTTAATCATTCTCATAAATATAAAAAACCACGTCTAAGCGTGGTTTTTTATATGATCTTTCAAGAAAAATCTTAATGATTTTCCGAAGCGTGATTGATGGTGTATTTTGGAATTTCAATTTCCAGATCTTCATCGACCAGTGTGACCTGACAAGAAAGGCGTGAATCAGGTTCCAGACCCCAAGCGCGATCCAGTAAATCTGCTTCTACATCATCCATTTCTTCGAGGCTGTCGAAGCCTTGACGTACCACAACGTGGCACGTTGTACATGCAGCTGACATATCGCAGGCATGTTCGATTTTAATGCCATTTTTGAGTAGGCTTTCGCACAGGTTGGCATTGTGTTCGACTTCAAACTCAGCACCTTCGGGGCAAATCTGCGCATGTGGAAGAACTTTAATACGTGGCATAGTCGTTACCTTAAATTAGTTTGAGTTTGACCAGTCGTCGAGTTTAGTGCCCTTAAGAGCGGCATCAATATGTTGATTCATACGTGCTGCTGCAAAAGCATCACTATGTATTTTAAGCAGTTCAACTGCAGATTCAATCGCTTTGATATCTGAACCTTGAAGCTCGGTTTCAAGTTGTGCCTGTGCAGTTTGCAGTGCTGCCAGTTGCTCTTCAGTCAACAGAGCGGCATCTACTTTTAGTGCCTGAACCAGTGCTTCTAGCTCACGCTGGGCTTCAACTTTGGTTTCATTCAAATGACGCAGATTTTTATCTTCCTCGGCAAATTTATAACCGTCAAGTAATAGGCGCTCAGTATCTTCCCCGGATAAGCCATAAGATGGCTTAATATCAATTTGCGCATGCACGCCAGATGTTGTTTCTTTGGCAGATACCGTCAACAAACCATCAGCATCGACCTGGAAAGTTACTTCGATACGTGCCTGACCGGCTGTCATTGGTGGAATGCCATGCAAGACAAAACGACCCAGACTACGACAATGTTCAACCAGATCACGTTCACCTTGAACCACATGGATCAACATGGCAGTCTGGCCATCTTGATAGGTAGTAAATTCCTGACGACGTGCTACAGGAATGGCTGTATTACGTGAAATCAGACGTTCCACCAGTCCGCCCATGGTTTCTAAACCTAAAGACAGTGGGGTAACATCCAGTAATAAGGAACCATCAGTCGAGTTGCCTATCAGTTGGTTTGCTGTAATCGATGCGCCAATGGCAACCACTTCATCCGGGTTAATCGTGCACAGCGGTTCTTGGCTAAATACGTCACCAACTGCTTTTTGTACGGCATAAGAACGGGTTGAGCCACCCACCAGAACCACATTTTGAATGTCATCCAGTTCAAGCTTGGCATCACGCATCACACGTTTACATACGCTGATGGTTTTGTCCAAAGCAACTTTAATGATTTCTTCAAAGGTTGGACGGTCAAGGTTTAAAACTTGATCGAGTAATTTGAGTTGAACTGAATCTGCATCAGACAAAGCTTCTTTGGCCTTACGTGCTGCCACAATAAAATGTGCATATTCAGCATCATCTAAAGTTTCGATGTTTAGCTGTTTCTTGGCCCATTTCAAAATTAAACGGTCCAGGTCATCACCACCGAGGGCAGTGTGGCCACCAGTCGCAAGCACTTCAAACACGCCTTGCGAAAAACGCAAAATCGAAACGTCGAAAGTACCGCCACCCAAGTCATAAATCACATAGTTGCGATCTGTACTCAAGTTGCTTTCCTGATCGAGGCCATAAGCCACAGCAGCAGCGGTTGGCTCATTCAATAAACGTAAAACATTCAAACCGGCAAGCTGGGCAGCATCTCGGGTTGCCTGACGCTGTGCTTCATCAAAATACGCTGGAACGGTAATCACTGCACCATTCACCGGATTTTTCAGACTTGCTTCAGCACGATCTTTGAGCTGCTTTAAAATTTCTGCAGAAATTTCAACCGGAGTTTTACGACCTTGTGCGGTTTCAAAAGCCGGCATTTCATTCGCTTCGCCGACCAAGGCATAAGGATGCTGGAATTTGATATCCGCTTGAGAGCGCCCCATGAAACGCTTGACTGAAACGATGGTATTTTTAGGATCGCTGGTAATAAAAGGCGCGGCTTCATTACCATATTGAGTCTGCTGTTCTGCATAATGCACGATAGAAGGAAGTAGCACACGACCTTGTTCGTCATTCAGCACTTTGGCTTTACCTGAAAGAACCGTGGCAACCAAAGAGTGGGTGGTGCCTAAATCGATACCAATCGCAATGCGGTGTTCATGTGGTGCACTTGATTGACCTGGTTCTGCAATTTGCAAGAGAGCCATAGTGTTACATCCTTTGCACGTTAAATATTAAAAATTAGAAATCATCATCAAGGTCAAAGCTGTCATCGTCCAGGAAGCGGTCTTCCGCCTTGTCGATATCTGCCATGACTTTAACAAAGAAGCGTAGTTTACGCACTGTATCGCGTGCTTCAGCCCAGTCTTCATCGGTATAGTCAATTTTAAACTCACGAACCAGACCGTCAATCCATTGCTGTACTTCAACTTTCAGTGAAGTTAAATCTTCAGCAGAGGTGGCATCGTCGAGTTGTTCACGAATTTCCAGAGCGTCCTGCAAGAATTCAAAATCACTGATCGATTGATCTAAGTGATAATCCTGTTTCTTGAGGGACAATAAATACGCTGCACGGCTATCGACCGCTGACAAAACTTTAAAAGCCTGATTGATATCGCTTGATTTAATCAGGGCCTGATCTTTGTCTTCAGCTTTATCGGGATGATATTGTTGCTGTAACTTTAAAAATTCAGTTTTTAAAGTTGCCAAATCAATATCGAGTGCTACTGGAAGATTGAACAGCTCAAAATGATTCATGGGAGATGGGGTCCGCGATTAATGTGCAAAAATAACTGTATAAATGCAATTAAAACAGTGTGAAACACACTGTTTTAATGTCAAAAGAGAATAACTGCCGGGTTTATACAGTGAAGGATTCACCACAACCGCATTCGCCTTTTTTGTTGGGGTTGTTAAATTCAAAGCCTTCGTTCAAGCCGTTTTTAACATAGTCCATCTCCATACCTTCAAGATAAACCAGACTTTTCGGATCAATGAATACTTTAACCCCAAACTGCTCAAATGCTTGGTCATGTGTATCGACTTCGTCAACGAACTCGAGTACATAAGCCAGACCAGAACAGCCTGAAGTTTTCACACCAACGCGAATGCCTTCACCCTTACCGCGATTTTTTAAATAATTGCTGATATGAGTTGCAGCATTTTCAGTTAAATGGATCATGAAAACTCCGTTAAAATTTAAAAACGTGGAACAATTAAGCTTTAACTTTCTTGTTACGGTAGTCTTCTACAGCTGCTTTGATTGCATCTTCTGCAAGAACAGAGCAGTGTACTTTTACTGGTGGAAGTGCCAGTTCAGTTGCAATATCGATATTCTTGATTGCTTGAGCTTGATCCAAAGTTTTACCTTTGAGCCATTCAGTCACCAAAGAACTTGATGCGATTGCTGAACCACAACCATAAGTTTTAAAACGTGCTTCTTCAATTACGCCTGCATCGTTGACTTGAATCTGTAAACGCATCACGTCACCACATGCGGGTGCACCAACCATACCCGTACCAACGTTTTCAGCATTTTTATCTAAAACGCCAACATTACGAGGGTTTTCGTAATGATCAATTACTTTTTCGCTATAAGCCATGTTGCTTCTCCAAACCTCGGGGTCAGCCTTAGTATTATTAAATATGGGGGTTAAAAAACTTTTCTCAATGAGATAGCAACCGATTGGTCACTATCTCAGAATGAAGATTAGTGCTCAGCCCATTCAACTTTAGAAAGGTCGATACCTTCTTTAAACATATCCCAAAGCGGAGAAAGTTCACGTAACTTCTCAACAGCAGCTTTAGTGATACTCAATACATGGTCGATATCTTCTTCAGTGGTGTATTTACCAAAGCTGAAGCGGATCGAACTGTGTGCAAGCTCGTCTGAAAGACCCAATGCACGAAGTACATAAGAGGGTTCCAGTGTTGCAGAGGTACATGCTGAACCTGAAGATACCGCAGCATCTTTCAAGGCCATCATCAGTGATTCACCTTCAACAAAGTTGAAGCTGATATTCAAGTAGTTCGCTACGTTTTGTGTAGGATGACCATTCAAGAACACCTGTTCAAGGTCTTGTACGCCATTCCAAAGCTTGTCGCGAAGTACACGTAAGCGGGTTTGTTCAGCTTCCAGATTCTTGCCTGCAAGTTCGAATGCTTCACCCATCCCCACGATTTGATGCGTTGCCAGCGTACCTGAACGCATACCACGTTCATGACCGCCACCATGCATTTCAGCTTTAAGGCGTACACGTGGGCTACGACGTACAAACAGGGCACCAATACCTTTGGGGCCGTAGATCTTGTGCGAAGAGAAGCTCATCAGGTCTACTTTTAAAGTTGAAAGATCAATTTCAACTTTACCTGCCGCTTGTGCTGCATCGACATGGAAGAAAATTTTGTTGGCACGAGTGATTTCACCAATCGCTGCAACATCAGTAACCGTACCGATTTCGTTGTTCACCATCATCAGTGAAACCAGAATCGTATCTGGACGAATTTCTGCTTGAACCATTTCCGGAGTAATTAAACCGGTTTGAGGTTGTGGTTCAATATAGGTAATCTCAAAACCTTCAGACTCTAACTCACGGCACGTATCTAAAATTGCCTTGTGTTCGATTTTAGAGGTAATGATATGTTTACCTTTCGATGCATAGAAATGAGCCACACCTTTAAGCGCAAGGTTGTCTGATTCGGTTGCACCTGAAGTCCATACGATTTCACGTGGATCAGCTTTAATTAAATTAGCGACCTGTTCACGTGCATATTCAACTTTTTCTTCTGCTTGCCAGCCATAAGCATGTGAACGAGATGCAGCATTACCGAAGGTACCTTCGAATGTTAAACATTCCATCATACGTTCAGCAACCTGAGGATCTACCGGAGTCGTAGCTGCATAATCAAGATAAATCGGACGTTTCATGTCAAATACCTGTAACCGATAAAAGGGCTGAATCAAAGGGTGCTGAATTTTGGCGTAATGACACTGTTTGTACATTGTCACGTGCAACCAGATCAGCAAGCGAGATTTTTGCTAAATAATCGGCAATGTGGTGGGAGAGTTCCTGCCATAAATCATGAGTCAAGCACATCGCACCATTCTGGCAGTTGCCTTTATGGTCACAGCGAGTCGCATCAACTGTTTCGTTTACAGCTTCGATAATTGCTAACACAGTAATTTCATCTGCATTACGTGCTAAATGGTATCCACCATTTGCTCCACGAACACTTGAAACTAAGCCATGGCGCTTGAGTTTCGCAAACAACTGCTCAAGATAGGCAACAGAAATAGTTTGACGTGCCGCAATTTCGGCGAGCGTAATCGTTTTTTCAGAAGGCTGCAAAGCTAGATCAAGTAGAGCAGTCACAGCGTAGCGACCGCGAGTGGTTAGGCGCATGATTCGATACACATGGTTAGACTAGATGTGTCGATTTTAAGAATCCCGACTAAATTAGTCAAGTTATTTTTAGTAGACCTTAGTGGGATTTAATTTTTTCATAATGAAAGATTTAGATACTGAGCCAATTATACACTAATAACGTAATCAAAAGTATGCTACTCAGGCCAAAAACAATATTAATGCGCTTTTGACGGCGTTCGATCCGTTTCAGGCGGTTTTTATACTGTTTGACTTCTACCTGCAAGGTATTGATCTTGGAACGCTGCTCTTCAATTTTCTTTAAGAGTGGTGCTATACGCTTTTTGGACGCAATAATTTCCGTTTCATCAGTGGGTGTTTCAGACAGCCAGTGTTTCCAGTCGGCTAATACTTTTGGCAAGCTGAATACGGTTAATAAATCACGAAATTCGTCTTTCAAAACCTGATGACCATCAATGCGCATACTACGAATGCTACGACGATTGCCAAAAATAAAAATTTTGATCAGATCGGGAAGTGTGGTACGCACATCCAGATCTACAATGCGACCCGGTGCTTTATGGTCAAATAAAAGACCATTTGTGGTGAATTGCACATAAAAGTCGAAATATGGAATATAGCTATTGATTTTAATCGAGATATTTTCATCTACAAACTTCTTGGCTTGTAATGCAACGACACGATCATGCTTGAGAATGAAGGTAAATATTGTTTCTAAAACAATTAACGTCATCGTAAGCAACAAATGCGGTTGATTTTGACTTTGTTGCGATTCGCTCATATACAACCAATCCTTACCTGAAATATAAAGTGAAAAAGCTTCCTGCCTGTGAAGAGATTTCAGGGTTAAATCAAATTAGACTTGAAATAAATTGCTTTGTAGAACAGTTTAGCAAATCTATCAAGTACTAAATTTGCTATTATGCAGTGATTTTGTAGAATAATTTATAATAATTGCGCAGAAAATAAACAGGAGCCGTGCACATGGACAAGTCAAAAACAGCACAAGACTCAGCTGAAGCTTTAAACCAGAAAACAATGAAAGCCAAGTCCAAATCTGCCTCGGAGCGCAAATCGGCTCTTGATTTTCGTAAATATACCAAACAGATCTGGCTGGCTGGACTGGGAGCATTTTCACGTGCCGAAGAAGAAGGCAATAAACTGTTTGACTCACTGGTCAAGGTTGGAGAAGAACTGGAGTCTAAAACTGCAGATATTGCAGATCAAACTGTAGAAAAGGTCTCAGAAAAGGCCAAAGAGTCGGTCACAGAGACCAAAGATAAAGTAGAAAAGCTGATCGACAACTCTGTTCATCACTCATTGAATCGTATAGGATTAGTCACACTCAAGGATGTACAACATTTGGAACGTTTAATCCTTCAGTTACATGCCAAGGTTGATCAGTTGACTGCGGAACAAGAAAAAATGCAGGAAGAATTGTCGAAAAAAACACAAATAAAATGACTTTATTTATTATTCAATGTTTTTTTCGCATATTTTTTGAAAAAAAAGAGGTTCTTAAGTATTGCGTTTATACCTAAAGCATTGCTATAAAGGCGTTATGGCATGTTAAACAAATTCTTGAACCTTAAATAAACGATATTAAGAGGACGTAATCTTCATGAATAAATCAGAATTAATTGATGCAATTGCAGAGAAAGGGGGATTATCTAAGGCTGACGCAGGTAAAGCTTTAGATGCTACAATTGCTTCTGTTACTGAAGCTTTAAAAGCGGGTGATACAGTTACTTTGGTCGGTTTTGGTACTTTCGGTGTAAAAGAACGTGCTGCACGTACTGGCCGTAACCCACAGACTGGCGCTACTCTTGAGATCAAAGCAAGCAAAGTGCCTAGCTTCAAAGCGGGTAAAGGCTTAAAAGACGCTGTAGCTTAAGCTTACCCAGCGATGAAACGCGCCTTCTTTGGCGCGTTTTTTATTGATAAAATAAATTGTGATGATTAACACATTCATTCAATGGGTATTTTCGGTTAAAATCCTTTGCAAATAAAATATTGGAATACTTATGGAAGCTTTTCGTAAAGTTATTAAGGGTTGGTTGGGTAAAGTTTTACTCGTTCTGTTTTTGACCCCGTTAGCGCTTGTAGGTATTGAAGGATATTTTAGCGGCGGGAGCTCTGATGCGGCAAAATCCGTGAACGGAACTGAAATATCTCAAAAAGAATTAGAGTCACTGACGAAATCATTTAAAGAACAATATCTCAGTTATGCCAATGGCGATGAAACCTTGCTGAATCAAAGCTTCATTGACCAGAAAGCCATGGATACTTTGGTTTCACGTACCTTATTGCTACAACAGGCAGAAGAATTAGGCATCAGCCTGAGTGACCAGCAAATTGTACAGATGATTGCCCAGCAGCCGACTTTCCAGCAAGATGGTAAGTTCTCTGATGCTTTATATGAGAACTATCTTAAATCAATTGGCATGACCAATCGTGCTTTAGTCGAAAGTTTGCGTAAAGATCATGCGCTGAAAATGCTGTCTTCGACATTCCTGGACTATCCACTGGTGAGTCCGGTCGAAATGCAGCAAATTGCCGATTTACAGACTGAACAGCGTCATATTCATATTTCCAGTATTAATCTGGACAGTTATAAACAAGATGTCAAAGTCAGCGATGCTGAAGTCGCTGCCTATTATGAACAGCACAAGGCATCGTTTACACAGCCGACCAGTGTAGATGTAGACTATGTGGTGTTGAAGCCAAGTGATATTCAAGCACAGGGTTTGGCAGTGACAGATGCTGAACTTCAGGAAGCGTATACAGCCTTTGTTGCGACACAAAAACAGGCAGTTAAACCAGAGGTGAAGCATATTTTGATTACGGCGGACAGTCGTAGTGATGCTGAAGCACAAAAACTGGCTGCAGAAGTGGCAGCGAAAATTAAAGCCGGTAACACTTTTGCACAGGCTGCAGCACAATATTCTGAAGATCCTGAATCCAAGTCTAAAGGCGGAGCAATTGCAGTCTATGAAACTGGCGTATTTGGTAGCACATTTGACCAGACTGTTAGCTCTTTAAAATCAGGTCAGGTCTCTGCTCCTGTGAAAACAGATTATGGCTATCATATTATTTCTGTGCAATCACCTGATGTGGCTGTGCCATCTTTTGAGTCACAAAAAGCACGTTTATCTGAAGAGGTTTTGGCTGCTAAAAAATCCAATGCATTCTCCGATACGGTGAATAGCTTGAATGATATGGTGGTGGGAAGTGATTCTCTGGAGGTTGTTACACAAGAAGTGAAAGGCGTGCAGGTTCAGAAAGCCCAAGGAGTAAAACTTTCAACCCGTGACCCAGTGTTGAGCGATGCCAACCTTAAAGTCAAACTGTTTAATGATGATGTCAAAAATGGTGATCGTAATGCTTCATCAAGCATTCAGTTGGCCAATGGTGATGTGGCCTGGATCAAGGTGCGTGACTATCATGCAGCTGGTGAACAAACACTGGCAGAAGCGAAACCGCGTGTTCAGGCTCAATTGATTGAAGACAAAGCCGCTGCTTTGGCAAAAGCAAAAATTCAGAAAGCTCTGGATGAGTTCAAAACCAAACCTGCTGCATCAGTCGCCAAAGGTGCTTTGATTTTTGAAGATGCTGGCGTGTATACCCGTGCTGAAGGTTTGCTAAAACGTGATGTACAACGTGCCGCTTTTAGTCTTCCGACACCAAAAGCAGGCCATTGGTCAGTGACCACAGCGAAAATGCCAAATGAGCTGGTCGTGGTTGCGGTATCAGAAGTAAAGAAAAACCCGGTGGATGTATTGAGTGCAGAGCAACGTAGTGAGTTGGTGAAGTTGTATCAGCAACTTCGTGGTCAGCAAGAATTTGATGACTATACGCGCTACCTGAAATCTCAGGCAAAAATCAAATAAGACGATCTTGAATAAAAAAACCAGCCTGCGGGCTGGTTTTTTATGCTCTAGCCAAATGAGGGTTTAAGCACGAATAATCAGTTCATAACCGGTATATTTACGCATATTGATTACACCGGTATCCAGAATTAAATACTGACCTTTAATACCCTGTAATTTGCCACGAATCACCGGAGTTTTATCCAGATTATGTGATTTAATCTTTTCTGGATATTGCTCGACCGGATAAATAAACTCGCGTGCCAATTCCTGCTCAAGCACTTCAATATTTTCATTAAACTCAAGATTCTGATTAAATTCTTCACGAATGCTTTGAATTTTAGGTGCAAATTCTTCTAACAGCTGTTCACGGACTTCAATCAGATTCAGTGGTTCTGCTTCACCTTTGAGCAGCTTGCGCCAGTCTGTTTTGTCTGCGACCTGCGTACCAAACATGACTTCCAATTTGCCAGAGAGGCGACGTGAGCCAACTTTCATAATCGGCAGGGCTTGGGTTGCGCCCTGATCCAGCCAGCGGGTCGGCATTTGGCTGGTACGGGTAATCCCGACCTTCAATGCACTGGAATTGGCTAGATAGACAATATGCGGTTGAAAGCAGACATTCTGGGCAAATTCATCTTCGCGGCAAGTGCCTAAATGATAATGACAGGTTTCTGGCTTCATGATGCACATATCACATGAAGCATTGGTCTTAAAACATTTAAAACAGTGACCTTGCGAGAAAGATTTTGAGGTTTTATTGCCACAAGATACGCAATAAATCTTCCCCGTCCATTCAATCTCGATGTCTTGGCCTAAATTAAACGGAAGATCAATTTCTGCACGATCCAGAATTAATTTATATTCAACATTTGCCCGTTGTATCTGTTGATCAGTTACACTAAGGTCCTTGAGGCCGACGTGCATTTTATGACAAATGCCCTGAAGTTCCATAAAAATTACTCACTTAAATCATAAGGATGCAGTTATGGCTGAGCAGAATGTCATTACTTCAATGCTAGACGATTTCGCACAGGAACAGCCAATTCATACTGCTATTTGTATTGGGCAGGACTTGACTCAAGTCCAGTTTCAGCCATCTATTCAATGGCACTATTTTAGCGTATCTGAGTTTTTAAATCTGCCTTTTCAGCAACGCTATGATCTGGCAGTAGTCATGCTGGATACCACGGAAACAGCTAATTTATCTGAGCAGATGGTCAGTCAAACCTTGGTTAAATTACGTGATTTGTTTGCTAAACGGCTGGTGGTGGTGAGTCGACTGCAAGATGAAAAATTATTACGTGCTTTGGGTTTGACTCAATTAATTGACAAAACAGCCCATGAGGCAGATTTTGCTCTCTGGCAATTTAATATTTTAACTTATAAGCATGTACCAGACTGGTTTAATTCCAAGTTCTGGGCCAATCCGGAAAACTGGGATAAATTTCGCTGGTAAGCTCAGATGGGCGGAAAAGCCATTGCAAATCTTAACATAAACAGGCCTAGACAATAGAAAGACAGTCCGTATTCTGTAATGAGATGCATACAGGATAGAAGACATGACAAATCTGAGTAGTATTGTAGAAATATTGGCCAAGCAGGCATTGGGCGGGAATCAGTCTCAACAACAATCTTCATCACAAGGTGGTTTGGGTGATATTCTGGGAACTGTATTGGGGCATTTAAATCCATCTCAGAATCAGCAGCAAACTCAAAACCAGCAAACTCAGTCCGGTTCTCAGAATCGACAAAATGGATTGGGAGCAATTCTGGGTTCAGTGCTGAGTCAACTGGGCGGACAGAGCAGCCAAACGACTTCGCAGCCTCGTTCAGGATTTGGCGGTGGCTCGACTGGCAAGACTTTATTAATTGCAGTGCTGCCATTGGTATTGGCCTGGATTCAAAAACAGGGTGGTTTACAGGGCGCTTTGGATAAGCTCAAAGGTCAGGGTCTGAGTAGCCAGGTGGATGACTGGGTGTCTACCGGTCCTGGTGAAAATGCCAATGTTGACCCTCAGCAGGTACAAAACCTGTTTGATGATCAGGAGGTGGAAGAAGTCGCACAGCAAACCCATGCACCGAAGCAGGATGTGTATAGTGCAATTTCACAAGTTTTGCCGCAGATTATTGACTCACTTACGCCACAGGGTGAACAGACCAGTAAGCAGGAAGCCAATAATGATATTCAAAATGTCTTGAATATGGTCTCAGGGCTTCTCAAAAAATAAATTCCATCATGTAAAAATCCCGATTTGAGTCGGGATTTTTAATGCTATGCAGACTTTAAAATCGCTAATCTAGGTTCAGGCTAAACAGCTGGTTAGAGTCACAGATTTTTTTGGCAATATAATGAGATTTTCGGGTACGAATTAAAATAATTTGCGATTGAAAACCCAGTTCACCAAACTCTGGCTCTACCTGTACATAATGCAGTTGCCCATATTCATCTCGAACCCGCGCTTGAGCAGAAAATCCAGGGCGGGCATTGCCACTTGAAATCGTTGCCAGACGGCCGAGCAAATTGACATTATTCTTTTTATATTTGGGTGGAATGACCTGATCCAGACAATGAATCATAAAAATCGTAAAAAAAGTGGCAATAATTAAAGCTGGAATAATCAGATAATAAGCCGGCAGAAACTCAAACTCCTGAGAATAGATCAGGAATTGTAAAACATAGCCAGCAAAGCTGAAATTCATCAGAAAGAAAAATACAATTAGGGTTTTGGAGAATTTGACATTCAACAGGTCTAATTGTTGAAAATTATAAGGTGAAATTTTTTGCAAAAATTTGCTGGATCTGAGTCCAAAATAGAAACCAATGGTTTTCACCACGCCAAACAAAATAATCGCCAATAAACTGAGATGAAAAGGCATCAGATTATAGTCTAGAAAAAATGCAGGCATGGTGAAGTCCGTTTTAGGTCTTATTCTGTGAGGTAAATTCCGCCATCAGAATGCACGGTAATTTCTACTTTTTCAAGTGACTGACCTTGGCAAGGCCCGGAAATACATTCACCGCTTTCTACCAAAAACAGTGCACCATGCGTTGAACATTCAATAAATTCCTGATCACGATCCAAAAACTGGTTTTCCAGAAATTCCAGCTCGACTTGCAAATGCGGACACAGGTTTTGATAGGCATAAAAGGCTCCATCGCGCTGGGTAATAAAAATAATATCCCCATTGTCCAGTTCAAAAGAGCGTGCTTCACGCTCTGGAACATCTTCGGTCATACAAATTTTAAACATTAAGCACATTCCTTCTGAAAGTCTTGTAATAATGCCGCATAGTCTTCAATCGCTAAACGTGGGCCAAATTGCGAAACCACCTGACTGGAAATTAAAATCGCCAGTTCAGCCGCAGTTTTAAGACCTAGGTTGGCATTCAAGGCATACAGGAAAGCCCCGGCAAATGCATCACCGGCACCATTCGCATCTACTGCAGTAACTTTGCGGCCAGGCACTTTAAATGTATTGTCGTGATCCGAAATAAGTGCACCCTCGGCTGACAATGTAATGACAACGTGTTGACTGAGTGTTTTTAATTTAACTAGAGCCGCGTCAATATTATCGGTCTCTGTATACATCAGGGCTTCTTGCTGGTTACACAGCAACAGGTCGACACCTTCTGCAATCATTTCATCCAGACCGGCACGCGCATATTGCACCATGGCAGGATCCGATAAAGTTAAAGCAATTTTAACTCCGTTAGCGCGGGCAATTGCACGTGCCTGTTTGACGGCATGGCGTGCTGTTTCAGAAGTCGATAAATAACCTTCGATATATAGCCATTTCGCAGTATTTAGCGCACTAAAATCAATTTGTTGATCCGTGAGTTCAGCAGTAATACCTAGATAAGTATGCATGGTACGTTCAGAATCAGGACTCACCAGAACCATACAAGTTCCCGTTACACCTTCGCTGATCGACTGGATTGTGGTCTGAATGCCTGCATCATTTAAACCTTTCAGATAGATTTGCCCCAGTTCATCATTACCAACACGGCAACCATAAAATGCAGAACCGCCAAGTGCAGAAAATGCCACGGTAGTGTTGGCTGCTGAACCGCCTGAAGCCTGACCCTTATAAACTTGAGTCGCTTGAAGATTTTGATAAAGTCTGGCCTGAGTATCACCATCTGTCAGCTGCATGGTGCCTTTTTGCAAGTGATGTGCAGTTAAAAAGTCGTCAGACACTTTAAATTCTTGGTCAATCAGCGCATTACCAATTGCAAAAAGATCAACATTTGCCATGTTCAAATATCACATTAAAAATGAAAGTGCCAAGTTTACACGATTGCTTGGGATTGCTGTAGTTTGCTGAATCATTTTCAAATATTTTCCAAAAATGCTGTATTTTATTCAGTGACTATCTTTGGTCTAAGATTTGACTTATTTTTATGCACTACGTTGCTGTAGCATTGATTTAAGCATCAAATTTTATTTATAAGGATATATCGCGTTCGACATGATACTTTAAAGTCGTTCTGCGAAGATCATTCTTCACAATCATTTCAAATAGTGTGCGTATATGGATATTAAAATTGTAAAAGTTGAACAACTTCCTGACCAAGTCGAAACGCTAGCGACCCTTGCGCGTAAAGAAGGCTTAGATGTGTTGGATAAGTTAATTGAAGAATATCGCACCGGTAAAAACTGCTTTGCTCAAGCCAATGAACATTTACTGGTCGCGCATGATGGCAAAAAACTGATTGCCTGTGGTGGCCTAAACCAGCAATGGGGCGATAATGGCATTGAAGAGCGGATTGGTCGTGTGCGCCGTTTTTATGTCCATCCAAAATATCGGCTGCATGGGGTCGGTAAACAGCTTCTGGCTTATCTGGAACAGTTGGCAGCTCCGCATTATTCGGCCTTATGTCTGCAAACAGATACCCGACTGGCTGCCAGCTTCTATCAAAAACAGAATTATGTATTTGTGGAAAATAATCCAAGTTATAACTACTTCAAATATTTGATTTCGTGATCTTGCGGCTGTTGAGCCAGACTTAGCCAGTAAATTTGATGATTTAATTTTCAAATGATCAAGTTTACTTAATTTGATCAAAATCCTCGGTTTTCAACGTGAATAATTCAGATAACTAAAGCTATAATGTCCTTAGTTATTTTAATTAAAGCATTAGGAGATCGCATGACTGTAGATGTCACTGAAACCATTTCTCAAACTGTACATCCTGCGTTTCAGTTGTTACGTCAACAACATGTTGAAGCTTTAGACATTTTTGTGTCTGAATATAAACATAAAGTGACTGGTGCCACACATTATCACCTGGCGACCAATCACGATGAAAATGTCTTTCTGGTGGCGTTTCGTACCCAGCCGATGGATTCTAAAGGCGAAGCACATATTCTGGAACATACGGCACTTTGTGGTTCAGAAAAGTTCCCGGTGCGCGATCCATTCTTCCTGATGATCCGCCGTTCATTGAACACCTTCATGAATGCCTTTACTGCGGCAGACTGGACGGCTTATCCATTTGCAACGCAAAACAGCAAAGATTTTCAAAACCTGCTTGAAGTGTATATGGACGCGGCATTTGCTGCGAACCTGAATCCACTGGATTTTGCACAAGAAGGCATTCGCATTGAGCTGGAAAATGGCGAGCCAGTCTATAAAGGCGTGGTCTTTAATGAAATGAAAGGGGCGATGAGTTCGCCTTCAGACCAGCTTTATCATACGCTGGCGCATCATTTATATCCGCATACCACTTATCATTATAATTCTGGTGGTGATCCTAAAGACATTCCTGACCTGACTTACCAAGAGTTAGTTGATTTCTACAAGTCACATTACCATCCAAGTAATGCAGTGTTCATGACCTTTGGCAATAAAACCGCTTTTGAATTACAAGAGCAGTTTGAAAATCTGGCATTGTCCAAATTTGAGCAAGGTCAGACCTTATATCCAACGCCTGAAACCCGTTTGACTGCACCATTGACTGTGACAGACAGCTATGCGGTCGATGCTGAAGATTTGCAGGACAAAACCTATCATGTGCTGTCATGGTTATTGCCAGAAGCCAGCAATATTAAACTGCGTTTAGGTATGCGTTTAGTCGAAGGGATTTTGCTGGAAGATTCAGCATCACCACTGCGTCATTATCTGGAAACCTGTGACTATGCACAGTCTAGTGGTCCATTTATGGGCGTGGATGATTCTAATTTTGAAATGACCTTCTACTGTGCGGTACAGGGTTCAAATCCTGAACATGCGGAAGAATTTAAAAATGGCGTGTTTAAAGTTTTAGAAGATGTCGCCTCTAAACCGGTCGATCAGAACATGGTCGATGCAATTTTGCATCAAATTGAACTGCATCAGCGTGAAATCAATGGGGATGGCACGCCTTATGGTCTGAGCCTGATTCTGAGCGGTTTGGGCAGTGCGATTCATCACCGTGATCCGGTGGAAGTCTGGGATGTGGATTCCGCGATTGCTGCGGTGAAAGAAGAACTGCAAGATCCAATGTGGTTATCCAACCTGATTCAAGAGCATCTGCTGGATAATCCGCATCGTGTACAACTGACCCTGGTTCCGGATGCGACCAAATCTGCCAAAGAAGCGGCCGATGAAAAAGCCCGTCTGGCTGAAATTGGCAAGAATCTAACCGAAGAGCAGAAAGCTGACATTATTGCCCAGACTGAAGCATTGAATGTGCGTCAGGATACACCGGATGACTTGAACTTATTGCCAAAAGTCGGTCTGGAAGATGTACCTGCGGAATTACAGATTGTTCAGGGCCAGTTACGCGAGATTATCTGTAATCAGGTCGATACGCCGTTGAACCTGTATCATGCCGGTACCAATGGTATTTATTATCAACAGGTTTTAGTGAATATTCCAGATGACGTGGTGCAGTCGCCATACTTCAATCTGCTTTCGATTTTGATGGGCGAAGTCGGTGCGGGTGAATATGATTATCTGGAATTCCAGCAACTGCAAACAGCGGTAAGTGGCGGTCTGGGTATGGGCGCATCGTTGCGTTCTAAAGTCGATGACAAAAACAAGATCACGGCTTGGCTGACACTGACCACCAAATCACTGGTGAATCATTTAGATGCCATTCGTCTGTTGAAAATCGGTTTTGAACAGCTACGTTTTGATGAAAAAGACCGTATTATTGAACTGTTACAACAGCGTAAAACACGCTGGCAGTCACGTGTTTCCGGTTCGGGGCATAGCTATGCGATGCAATCTGCATCTCGTCAGCACAGTGCCTTGGCATTGCGTGATTATCACAATACTGGTTTGGGTGCATTAAACTGGCTGATCGAGCTGGTCTCTAAAATTGAAAAAGATCCGGCTGAATATGATCTGCTGATTGACGAGTTAAAACGAATTCATCGTGTCCTGTTGCAAGCCTCGAAGCAGTTCCTGCTGGTGTGTGAAGAGCCGCAATCTGATAGCTTGATTGAAGAAATCCAGAATGTCTGGGACAAACTGGCGGTTGATCCTGCACCGGTTGCACTGACTCAAATCGAAAAAGTGACGCATGATCAGCATGAAGCCTGGTTAATTCAGGCCAATGTCCAGTTCTGCGCGGCTGCTTATCCGGCGGTCGAAGTGGCGCATCCTGATGCTGCTGCCTTGATGGTGCTGGCGGGTTATTTACGTAATGGCTTCCTGCACAGTGCAATCCGTGAAAAAGGTGGTGCTTATGGCGGTGGTGCCAGCTATGACGGCAATGCCTGTTCATTCCGTTTCTACAGCTACCGTGACCCGCGTCTGGCAGAAACCTTTCAGGACTTTGATGCCAGTATTCAGTGGTTACTCAATGCGCCGCAACAGCCGCATCAACTGGAAGAAGCGATTCTGGGTCTGATTGCCAGTATGGATAAACCGGGTTCACCAGCGGGCGAGGCAATCACTGCATGTTATGCCTATCTGCATCAGCGTACACCAGCATTCCGTAAGAAATTACGTGAACGTCTGTTAAATGTCACACTGGATGATTTAAAGCGTGTTGCACAAACTTATCTGCTTGAGCAGCAGGCTACTAAGGCAGTCGTGGCGCCAGTGGCAAAACGTGAAACGCTGGAGCAGCTTGGTTTTGTAATTCAACAAGTTCTATAAATAAAAAAATGAGGATAAGGGATGGCGCTTAATTCGTTTAGGCGCTCAACTCTGCAGCTGAGCGTTGTGCTGGGCTGTACAGTTGGGACGCAAGTGAATGCGGAAGAAAAAATAGTGGTGAATAGTCCCATGCCGGCAACGGCTGAAGCCTGTGCAGCACTGGAAATCAGTGCAGAACGTCTGGCCTGTTATGATAGCTTGTTTAAAATAGCGATTACCGATAAGCCGGTGATCGTTTCTGAACGTCGTGCAGCAGTAGAAATTGCGCCTGAACCTGATAATTTAAAAGCCAAGATTGGACAAACCGTTTCCAATATTTATGCTTCTGAAGGATCAAAGCTGACACCAAATCTGTCTTTGCTGGATAGTCGCTGGGAATTGTCTCCGGAAAGTAAACTGGGTACCTGGAACATCCGTTCTTATCAGCCAATTTATCTGATGCCCGGTTTTTGGACTTCAAAGAAAAATGAATTACCCGAGAGTGAAAATCCCAACAATATAGAGACAGAGAAACAGAATCTCACCTCAACTGAAGCTAAGTTTCAACTGTCTTTAAAGACCAAGGCGGTTGAAAATATTCTGGGGAATAATGGGGATCTCTGGCTCGGTTATACTCAGTCTTCACGTTGGCAGGTCTATAACTCGGAAGAGTCACGTCCGTTTCGTGAAACCAATTATGAACCCGAAGCAAGTTTTGTTTTGCGTACCAATTATGACCTTTTTGGTCTTAACTGGCGTATGTTGGGACTAACCATTAATCATCAGTCCAATGGCCGTTCTGACCCGTTGTCGCGTAGCTGGAACCGCGTCATGCTGAATCTGGGCTTTGAAAAAGACAATTTTGCCCTGATGGTTCGCCCTTGGTATCGCTTTGAAGAGAATCGTGACGACGATAACAATCCCGAGATCAAGAACTATATTGGACGCGGCGACATGACGGCTTTTTATCGTCATAACGAGCATGATTTTTCCTTGATGCTGCGTCATACCTTAAAAGGCGGTGATGACAATCGTGGTGCAATCCAGTTTGACTGGTCATTCCCGATCAGTGGCCGTTTACGTGGTCAATTCCAGCTTTTTGATGGCTATGGCGAAAGTCTGATTGATTATAACCATCGTGCCACTTATGTGGGCTTGGGTGTTTCCTTAATGAACTGGTTCTAAGTTTCCAGGCTTCATCATTTTAGAATTAATATAAAAAAACCATGCTGTAGCATGGTTTTTTTATTGGGTGGTTTAACCAATCTGGATTTCTGAAGGCGGATGTTTGATTCGGCTCTTTTTCGGGGTAGCAATGAAATAAGCTAAAGTCAGTGGCCCTAAACGTCCTGCAAACATTAACAGCATCAAAATAATCAAACTGGCAGGTTGCAGTTCTTCGGTTATTCCTCGGGTCAAGCCGACCGTACAGGCTGCTGACACGGCTTCAAATAACAGATCGAGAAATTCATGTTCAGGTTCCAGAATTAATAAACTCATAAAACCCATCACAATTAAGGCTGCCGTAATACAGACCACAGCCAGTGCCTTAAACGTAGTTTTTTCGGGAATAGAATGATTAAACAGACGGATTTCATCTTCACGTCTTAAAAAACTGATTACGCTAATCAATACAATAATAAACGTGCCGACTTTAATTCCGCCCGCCGTACTTAAGGAGCCGCCGCCAATAAACATCAGAAACATGGTGACGAGGGTCGATGCATCACTCATTTGCTCCATCGGTAAGCTATTAAAGCCTGAAGAGCGGGGAACAGTGGCATGGAACCAGGCATTCACGGCTTGATCGCCTAGACTCATCAGGCCCAAAGTTTGCGGATTAGAGGCTTCGAGCAGCCATAGCACAATAAACGCACTCAGATTGAGCCCCAGAATCGTCGAAAGAATGAGCTTGCTATTGGTACTTAACTTGCGCCAGCGTCTATGTTGCTTGACATCCATCAGCACCAGAAAGCCGATACCACCAATGATATACAGCATACTGATGGTAAAGGTGATCAGATACTGCCCTGAAAAGCTCATCAAGCTATTTGGAAAAAGCGAAAATCCACCATTATTGAACGCTGACACACTATAAAAGGCAGCATAAAAGAGTGCTTCACTGAACGGATATTCTCTGAGCCAGGACAAGGTCAGAATCAGCGTACCGATAGCTTCAAAAAACAGGGAATATAAAAATACCGCTTTAATGGTAAAACTGACTTTTTTCAGGCTGGTCTGGCCAATCGATTCCTGTGCCATGACTTGCTGTTTGAGCCCCATCTTGGGTGCCAGACTCATCACTGCCAGAATGGCAAAGGTCATAAAACCCAGTCCACCGCATTGCAGCAGAAACATAATGACAATCTGGCCAAATACCGTATAGGCTTCACCGACATTCACTACGGACAGTCCGGTAATGGTCACCGCAGAAGTAGCCGTGAAAATGGCTTGCAACCAGCTGATATCACCCTGATGGGCAATAGGTAACATCAGTAGCAGTGAACCGATCAGGATTAATCCGAGAAAACCCAAGGCCAATAAACTCGGCGGGCTGAGATTAATGGTTCTATGTTGCTTTAAGTCAGAACTTCTCATAGCGCTTTAAAATATCTGGCGAGATGGCGTAAAGGCTCCAGTAATCCTTCAACCACAAGAATATCGCCTTCCTGCAGAATCAGGTCGGATGCGACCTGGTATTGCACCACTGATCCGCGCTTATGTAATAAGGTGGTGATTTCAGGGGCGTGCTTCATCAGTTGGTTGAGCGGCGTAGCATGATGATCGGCATGAATCTCAATTTTGACAATATAATGATCATCTTCCAGTGCCATATAACGACTGACCATCGGGTAGCTTAAAGACTGAGCCACACGCACGCCCATATCTTCTTCAGGATGAATGATTTTCTCGACATTGAGATGAGTCAGAATCATGTGATGGGATTTGGATTTGGCTTTTACCCAGATTTTTTTGACGCCCATATTTTTCAGGTGCAATACACACAAAATACTGGCTTCAATATCTTCTCCGATCGCCACGACTACGGCATCACAACGCTGCACATTCAGTTCATCTAGCACATGCTCATCGGTTGCATCGGCAATTACAGCATGGGTCAGTTGATCAGAAATATTTTCTACATATTTTTTATTCAGATCGATTCCGATCACTTCATGATTCAGACTGATCAGTTGCGTGGCCACAGTCGCACCAAAACTACCCAGCCCAATCACTGCAAATAATGCCATGAATATTGTCCTAACTATTTTTATTACATCTCAATTTTAGTGTAAGAGAATTTCGTAAAAATTGCGCTGCTATTCAGCAAGCTCTGCCGAGATAAATAGTATGATCATGATTTTGAGTTGCACATAAAAAACCGCCTCGAAAGGCGGTCTATATTTTAACAATTACTTCAGGAAGCGCTGATAGCCCAGATTATTGGTAATTTCCTGATATGGATATGTAATGGTTTCAAGGGTTTCAATCAAGCCATCCGGATTCTGCTGCGCATCGGTCGCCTCCAGACCCACCAGAACACGCCCTTCCGCAGCGCCGTGGTTACGGTAATGGAACAGGGTAATGTTATGCGTTGGGCCAAGACGTTCCAGGAACATTAATAAAGCACCAGGACGTTCTGGAAATTCCACCCGGAACAGGCGTTCATTTTCAATATCGGCATGACCACCAATCAGGTAACGAATATGCAGTTTTGCCACTTCATCATCAGACAGGTCATCGACGTCATACTGGAATTTTAGCGTTTCATAAATTTCCTGACGTTCTTTTTCACCATTTTTTAAGCTGATCCCAACAAATACTTGAGCAGCAGAGACATCACTGGCACGGTAATTAAATTCGGTAATATTGCGACCTTGCAAAGCGCGACAGAAGTTGAGGAATGAACCTTTCTGTTCTGGAATCGTCACGGCAAAAATCGCTTCTTTACGTTCACCGAGTTCGGTACGTTCGGCGATATAACGTAAACGGTCGAAATTCATGTTGGCGCCGCACACAATCGACACCATATTTTTACCTTCGATTTTATGTTCTTCGACATATTTTTTAATGCCGGCCAATGCCATAGCACCTGAGGGTTCGACAATGCTGCGGCATTCGTCATAAGTATCTTTAATGGCTGCACAAATTTCGTCGGTATTGACCAGTACCACATGTGGTTCTACGATCGGGCCAGAATTATCTGACTTTTGCAGGCGAATCACTTCAAATGGTTTTTCACCAATTTGTGCGACGGCTGTACCGTCAGCGAATAAACCCACAGAAGGTAAAATGACACGTTCATTGGCCTCTAAAGCTGCTTTTAAGCATGCCGATTCGTCATATTCCACCGGAATGACTTTGACATGCGGGGCAACATCACCCAGGTAGGCTGCCACACCTGCGATCAGGCCACCGCCACCTACCGCTACAAATACATAATCGACATCGCGCCATTGACGCAAGATTTCATTGGCAATGGTACCTTGACCCGCCATCACCAGCTCATCATCATAAGGCGGAATAAAAGTCATGCCATCTTCTTGAGCACGTTGAATTGCATATTTGTTGGCAACGTCGAATGAGTCACCATGTAAAACAACTTCACCCCCAAGGCGTTTTACCGCTTGGACTTTAATATCTGGTGTTGTTTTTGGCATTACGATAATGGCGCGAATACCCAATTTTTTACCCGATAATGCCACGCCTTGCGCATGGTTGCCTGCTGAAGCTGTGATGACACCACGTTCCAGTTGAGATTTAGGCAATTGACTAATGCGGTTATAAGCACCGCGTAGCTTGAATGAAAAAACCGGTTGTAAATCTTCACGTTTAAAGCGGATGTTATTATTGAGTCGTTCGCTAATTCGTGGTGCTGCTTCGAGTGGAGTTTCGATTGCAACATCGTAGACCGTTGCTTGTAATATTTGTCGAACCAAACGAGACAGCATGTTAATTTTCCATCTAACAGTTTAAAATAGGCGCTTATTGTAACAAACCATACGGCTTTGCGGTTCGAAAATACTGCAAAAGTCCAAAATAGTTGAGTGAAGCCATGAGTCTATATGCAACCCAAGATGAGAAAAAACAAGCAGCGGCCCGTGCTGCTCTGAAACACTTACCAAAAGGCGGCATTTTAGGCGTAGGTACCGGAAGCACGGTTAACTTTTTAATCGATTTATTGCCAGAACTTCAGTTAGAAGCGGCTGTGGCAAGTTCTGAAGCAACGGCGCAACGTCTTAAGAAGTTAGGCATTGAAGTGGTCGATATGAACTCTGTCGGCGGACTAGATGCTTATGTCGACGGCGCAGATGAAATTGATCGTCATTTGCATATGATCAAAGGTGGTGGTGCAGCACTGACACGTGAAAAAATTGTGGCATCGATTGCAAAGAAATTCGTTTGCATCGTCGATGATTCAAAATGGGTCGGACAATTGGGACGCGATTTCCCACTGCCAGTTGAAGTGATTCCTATGGCACGTTCTGCGGTTGCACGTAAAATTGTCTCTCTGGGCGGTGATCCTGCATATCGTGAAGGTGTCGTGACTGACAATGGTAATGTGATTTTAGATGTGCATAATCTGAATATCTTAAATGCACTCGAGCTTGAAAAAACGCTTAACAATATTCCTGGCGTGGTCTGTAACGGAATTTTTGCGATTAATAAAGCGGACATCGCAATTGTGGCAACCAATGACGGTATTGAAGAACGTACTGCGGTTTAATCTATATGAACTTTTTATGTAAATTGAGTTTCGATTTATATTTTAATTTCTAATGGAAGTTCCCTCTCCTTTGAAAGGAGAGGGTTTGGGAGAGGATGTATATGAAGAATGCCCTCATCCTAACCTTCTCCCTGAGGGAGAAGGGACTTTTCAATATTAATTCCACTACCATTATTGAAATTTAGAATTCCTTTAAAACTTCTCTTAAAAATGTGAGATGTGAACTTCTATAAGGAGGGGAGATTTAAATTATAAAATTATAGATAAATGACCCCAAACCTCCCTGAAATCCAAATCACTCGAAAATTACGCGCAACACGCTTGAGACTGCGTGTAGAGCCGACGCAAATTAAATTAACTGTGCCGCAGTTTTGTACACAGCGCCAAGTTCAAGAATTTTTAAAACAATCAGAACAATGGCTGATTAAAACCTGGCAATCGCAGCAGGAAAAAGTCCAAAAAATAGACCGAACGCTACCAACTGAGCTGCAGTTGTTTAATTTAAACGTGCCAGTTCAGATTCATTATCAAAGCCAGAAACATAACTTTGTTTTCGATTCTGAGAAGTTACAGCTCTGTGTCAGTGATCGACATCCTGAAGAATATTTAAAAGCCTTTGTCATCAGCTATGCCAAAGAACAGCTTCCCCTATATTTAAATCTTGTCTCACAGCAATGCAATCTGCCTTTTAAAAAGTGCAATATTCGCCAACCCAAAACCCGCTGGGGCAGTTGTTCTGCTCAGCATGACATTATGCTGAATAGTGCTTTGGTGCTATTTCCCGAAGAAATTACCCGTTATGTCGCGGTACATGAACTGGCACATACCCAATATTTTGATCATAGTTCACTTTTTTGGGCGGAAGTTCAGAAACATGATGCAAATTTTCAACAGCATCGGAAAATGCTAAAAAATACGCCGTTGCCATATTGGTGGGAAGCTTAAAATTGAACTGAATAGAGAATGAGAGGGAAATAAAGGCTTAAAATAGCCTAAGCAATATAGATATTACTTTTCCATCTCTCTTTAATTTTGAAATTGTGTTCAGTACTTATAAAAAACCAGTAATCCCCGCTGAAACAGTTTAGAAAACCTCAACTTCCTGTCATACTACGCAGTTACGAAATGGAAACTTTGATTTGAGGTAGTGATCGTGATTACTGTTGGTATTGTCGGTGGTACAGGTTATACAGGCGTTGAATTGTTGCGTCTTTTGCTACGACACCCAAATGTACAGGTGAATGTACTAACATCACGTACCGAAAATGGTCGCCGTGTAGATGACATGTTCCCAAGTTTACGCGGACATACCGATCTTCAATATTCAGATTTAAATATCGATGAACTTAAAAAATGTGATGTCGTGTTTTTTGCAACGCCGCATGGTGTTGCAATGAAACATGCCGAAGCGCTTGTGGCTGCAAAGACCAAAGTCATTGACCTGGCTGCAGATTTCCGTTTACAAGATCTGCAACAGTTTGAAAAATGGTATGGCATGCAACATACTTGTCCAGAACTGTTAAAAGACTCTGTTTACGGTTTATCTGAATTGAATCGTGAACAAATTAAACAGGCCAATGTAGTTGGAAACCCGGGTTGTTATCCAACCACGGTTCAGTTAGGTCTGGCGCCAGTATTAACATCAAGTGACGCATTAGTGAAACCTGAAAGCATTATTATTGATGCGAAATCAGGTGTGTCGGGTGCAGGTCGTAAAGCAAGCTTGGGCGGCATCTATACTGAAAATGCCGATAACTTTAAAGCCTATGGCGTAGCAGGTCACCGCCATCACCCTGAAATTGTCGAAGCCCTGGAAAATATCTCAGGTCAAAAAGATGTGTTTGATCACATTTTATTTGTTCCGCATTTGGTGCCAATGATCCGTGGTATGTTGTCGACCATCTACATCGATCTCACCGAAGCAGGACAAGCAGCAGATTTACAAGCATTGTATGAACAGTTCTATGCCAATGAAACTTTTGTCGATGTCATGCCAGCAGGCAGCTCACCAGAAACCCGTTCAGTGCGTGGTGCCAATCAGTTGCGTATAGCCTTGTACAAGCCGCAACCGACCAAGCTGGTAGTCCTGGTTGTACAGGATAACTTGGTGAAAGGTGCAGCAGGTCAGGCCGTACAAAACATGAACCTGATGTTCGGATTTGCCGAAGATGCTGGCTTAAATAATATTGGTTTATTACCATAAGAAACGTATTAGAACTTCACACACATTTAGATTTGGATTTAAATGTGTGTCTTGAATAAAGCAAACAAGAGATCAAAATGCCGAATAACGAGTCAAATACGACCATTTCTCAGGAACCAGCTGCAAAAAAATCTTTGATGAAAGGCAATACGCCCTTGGTCATTGGTGCGGCTGTATTGATCTTGAGCAGTGGTGTGCTCGGATATACCGTAGGACACCGTCAGGGTTTGACTGCGGCGGGTTATGATGCAGATGCAGAGCAACTGGTCGATGTGGTACAGACACAAAAAGCCAGTCTGGAAACATTAAATAAGAATCTGAATACTGCGGTTCAGGAGCGTGATCTGGCGGTGAGTAATGCCAATGATCTCTATCTGGCCATGACCAAGGCGCGTGATGAACAGGTGCAGGCTGAAAGTGTCGGAACCATTTATCGCGAGGTCTTACGTCAGCGTGGCGGTTTGGCTTTGGCCGTGCAAAACCTGTCGATTAAGCCTTTGCCTGAAAATGCCTTTGAATATCAGATTGATCTGGTTCAAGTTAGTCCGGGCAAAAGTCGTGCCTCCGGGAGTATTGAATTACGCTTGATTAAAGGGACTGAAATTCTGGTGGTGCCACTGGAAGACAAAAACTTTAATTTTGAAAATTATGAGCGTTTAACAGGTCGCTGGAGCATGCCAAAAGGCTTTAAGCCAGAATTTATTGAGATACGTCTCAGCGGTGCCAAACCGGTGATCCGTCGTTTTAGCTGGGAACAGGGCAAAGCAGTTGAAAATCAGTCTGCCGCCTTGTCAGAAATTCCGAAAACCGAAGCAAATGCAAATTAAGTGTGAAATATAAATCTTATGCCAAGCAATAAACGTCAAATGTGTTTAAGTGATATCAAAAATTCTTTTTATGAATCTGGAATTGTTGATTGGCATATCAGCCCGCGTTTAGCAAATGAACCTCTGGAAGGTGATGATTCTGACCTTGCTGTGCAGACTGCACCGCCAGAACTGAAACGTCCGCCCTTATATGCTGTCGTTTTAATGAACGACGACTATACCCCGATGGAATTTGTAATTGAAATTTTACAACAATACTTTGCAATGAATCTTGACCAAGCTACACAAGTAATGCTAACTGTACATTATGAAGGAAAGGGTGTAGCTGGGGTCTATCCTCGAGACATTGCGGAAACCAAAGCGAACCAAGTCAATAATTATGCTCGATCACAAGGTCATCCATTACTTTGCCAAATAGAGCCTAAAGATTAAGGGGGTTACATGCTCAGTCGTCAATTAGAAGTATCACTACGTTTGGCTGTCAGCATGGCTCGTCAAAAGAGACATGAGTTCCTGACCGTAGAACATTTATTATTAGCCTTGCTTGACAATGACTCTGCCGTAAATGCGCTTAAAGCATGTGGCGCAGACATTATCGTGTTGCGCAAGGAATTAGAAGAATACGTAGAACAGCATACCCCTAAGCTTGGTGAAAATAGTGATCAGGCACCACACCCAACAGAAAGTTTTGACCGGATCTTGCAGCGCGCGATTTTTCACGTGCAATCTAGCGGTGGTGATCGGACTGTAGAAGGTGCTGATATTCTGGTTGCGATGTATTCTGAGCGTGACTCATTTGCCGTCTATCTATTGAAACGTCATCAAATTAATCGCCTTACGCTAACTCAGTACCTGTCTCATGGTACGCGTAAAGAAGAAGTACAGGGTGAAGAAGAAATTGAAGACCTCGATGGTGAGTCTGCATCTTCAGCCAGTTCAGGTCCGCTTGAACTGTATACGACTAATCTCAATATCGAAGCGCAAAAGGGCAAGACCGATCCACTGATTGGTCGTGAAAAAGAAATTGAACGTGCCGCTCAAATTCTGTGCCGCCGCCGTAAAAATAACCCACTTCTTGTCGGTGATCCGGGGGTCGGTAAAACCTCGATTGCAGAAGGTTTGGCATGGTTGATCGTTAATGGTAAAGCGCCAAAACCACTCGAAAATGCTGAAATTTTCAGTCTGGATATTGGAGCATTAGTTGCCGGAACAAAATACCGTGGTGACTTTGAAAAACGCTTGAAACAGCTTTTAAATGCGCTGAAAAAGAAACCTGAAGCTGTGCTGTTTATTGATGAAATTCACATGATTATTGGTGCAGGCTCCAGTATGGGCAGCACCATGGATGCATCGAATCTGATCAAGCCTGCATTGGCCAATGGCACTTTACGTTGCATTGGTTCAACCACTTTTCAGGAATACCGTCAGGTCTTTGAGAAAGATCATGCTTTGTCACGCCGTTTCCAGAAAATCGATGTGAATGAGCCATCTATTTCTGAAACCATTGATATCCTACGTGGCCTGAAATCGAAGTTTGAAGATTTCCATCATGTGCAATATGACGATCAGGCATTGGTATCTGCGGTTGAACTTTCTGCGAAGTTCATCAATGACCGTTTCTTGCCAGATAAAGCCATTGACGTGATTGATGAAGCAGGTGCGCAGCGCCGTTTAAAAGCTGAACAAGATGACAGTTTGATCACGGTAGAAAATATCGAAGATATCGTGTCGAAAATTGCGCGTATACCACCAAAAACGGTCTCTAAAGATGACAAGAGCGTACTGGAAAATCTTGAGCGCGATCTGAAACGGGTGGTCTTTGGTCAGGATGAAGCGATCGAAGCTTTAGCGTCTGCCATTAAACTGTCTCGTGCTGGTTTGAAATCTCCAGATAAACCTGTGGGCAGCTTTGTTTTTGCTGGCCCAACCGGTGTCGGTAAAACTGAAGTGACCAAGCAGCTGGCTAAGCAGATGGGCGTAGAGCTGGTTCGCTTTGATATGTCCGAGTACATGGAACGCCACGCGGTGTCGCGTTTAATCGGTGCACCTCCGGGCTATGTCGGTTTTGATCAGGGTGGTTTGTTGACTGATGCGATTCACAAAAATCCACATTGCGTGCTATTGCTTGATGAGATCGAAAAAGCGCATCCAGATGTCTTTAACCTGTTATTGCAGATTATGGATCATGGTTCCTTGACTGACAATAACGGACGTAAATCGGATTTCCGTAATGTTGTCCTAGTCCTCACCACCAATATTGGTGCTGAAAGTATTTCACGTATTAGCATTGGCTTTATGGAACAGGACAATAGCAACGATAACCAGGAAGCGATGAAGAAAGCCTTCTCTCCGGAATTCCGTAACCGTCTTGACGGCGTGATTCAGTTCAAGGCATTGCCAAGCAGCATCATTGAAAATGTCGTGGATAAATTCCTGACCGAACTTCAAGCGCAACTTGATGATAAGAAAGTCATGCTGGAAGTGGATCAGAGTGCGCGTGAATGGATGTCAGAGCAAGGCTATGACCGTTTAATGGGCGCACGCCCAATGCAGCGTCTGATTCAGGAACACCTGAAAAAACCATTGGCAGAAATGATCCTGTTTGGTGAACTGGCTGAAAATGGCGGTAATGTTGCAGTGTCGGTGAAGAAAGAAAATGGTAAAGCTGTTGGCTTAAAACTTGAAGTCTTTGAAGACCAGACTGCTGAACCTGCTTAATCAATATGAAAAAATAAAACCCGTGCAAGCACGGGTTTTTTCATGCACTCATATTTTAAATCATCAAATTCATTCATACAGTTCAAAAGACAAATCATGGATATTCAAATTACCAAGCTGCTCACCACTTTTTGCCTGTTTCTGGTCACGGCATTGATGGAAATTTTAGGCTGTTATTTTCCCTACCTGATTTTAAATCAGGGAAGAAGTCACTGGTTGTGGATTCCAACAGCTCTGGCTTTGGCGGCTTTCGTCTGGCTACTCACCTTGCATCCGGCTGCTTCTGGACGGATTTATGCCGCTTATGGTGGCATCTATATTTTTTCGGCGCTAATGTGGTTGCGCTTCGTTGATCAAGTAACGCTGTCACGTTGGGATTTACTTGGCGGGATGGTGGTAATACTGGGGGCACTGATTATAATTCTACAGCCGCAAGGTTTGGTGCGTTAGCAGGATATAACAGCAAACCTCATCAAAAAGAGGTAGCTATAGCGACCTCTTTGTTTTCTTGATGTTTTAATCCTGAATAAAAGCCAATATCTTATTTCTTTAGACTATTTCAATTTGCAATCTTTCTGGGAAATGTCAGTTTTATAGGTTTGTGTTTGCGAGCTCAGGCTGAGCTCGACCTTGTATGGGTTTTCAATCTGATAGCGATGCTCAAAGAAAATCTCGCAATTATTGAGCAGATTATTACGGATCATTTTCATCACTTCTTTGCGGCCCAGATCTTTTTCAAATTGGCTAAAATCCGGTGTGGTGATTAAACCTTTTAATGTGGTTTTATTGGCACTTAACTGTAATTGTTCAATAATTGTATTCTGATCGATCTGTAAAGGTAAAGTTCTGGAATCTTCTGCACTGAGTACCGCGAGTAATTCATTCAGTTCAGCTTTTTTCTGAATTTTAAATTTGCTGTCAATAATATTTTTTTCCTGAAGATATTGGTCAAATTCAGAAGCATGAACGGAGAAGGTGGCACTGCTAAAACCTGCCAAGAGTGCCAAAGCCCAATATTTTTTTTGCATTGTATAACATCACTTTTTATTCCATTTCAACAATGATTATAAGAGCTGAGACAAAAAAAGCACCAGAGATTGGTGCTTAATTTGTGAAGATTCAGCTTTTAATTTAGTCTTTTTTCAGATTTTCATTAATCAGGAATTCAACCAGGGCTTTTTGTGCGTGCAAGCGATTTTCAGCTTCATCCCAAACCACGGCATTTTTATGGTCAAGCAAGTTTTCTGAAATTTCTTCGCCGCGGTGCGCAGGTAAGCAGTGCATAAACAAACAATCCGGATGCGCAAGATCCATCAGGCGTTCATTCACTTGATAGCCTGCAAATGCTTTCTCACGGATTTTTTGTTCTTCTTCTTGGCCCATGCTTGCCCAAACGTCAGTCACAATCAGGTCAGCATTCACGGCTGCATCTTCCGCGGTATCGACCAGTTCAACACAATGCGCAAATTCAGACAGGAATTTTTCTTGTGGTTCATAACCTTTTGGCGCTGCAATTTTAAGATTAAAGCCCCACATGTGTGCTGCTTCAATATATGAATTACACATGTTGTTGCCATCACCGATCCAGGCAACAGTTTTACCTTCGATTGAGCCGCGTTGCTCTACATAGGTCTGCATGTCAGCAAGTAACTGGCAAGGATGGTGATCATCTGTTAAAGCATTAATCACAGGAACTTTTGAATAAGATGCAAAACGTTCCACGATATCATGACCGAAAGTACGGATCATCACGATATCTAACATGCTTGAAATCACGCGTGCAGAATCTTCAATCGGTTCACCGCGGCCTAACTGGGTATCGCGAGAAGACAGGAAAATTGCGCTACCACCAAATTGGCTCATGCCAGCTTCAAACGAAACACGCGTACGGGTACTCGATTTCTCAAAAATCATGCCCATCACTTTACCAACAAATGGTTGGAACACTTCATTGTTATGCTGTTTGCGCTTAAGCTCAATTGCGCGTTGCAAAATCTGGTTAAGTTCTAAAGTTGATAAATCGCGTAAGGTGAGAAAGTGACGGAGAGCCATTCGTTACTCCACAATAATTGCCGAAAAACTCGATCAACAATCAGTTGTTGGTTAGTTTAAGAAAAAATACGGAATCGGCTAATATACTATAAGCAATGAAAAATGCAAAAAAACTAGACTTTTTGATGACCGTCTAAAAAGCGATCCACACAATAACTGATGTATTTGTCGATTTCCTGATCATCTTCTTGTATGGAAATTCCCATCAGGATGCGCCATTCCAGATTACGCAAAATACCAAAATATAGCTGAGCCGAATATTGCGGATTTTCACAATGCAATAAGCCTTGAGCATCTGCCTGTTCTAATGCAGTGGCAATCGCACTCTGGACATGTACAGGACCGTGTTCATGAATATGCTGAGCCAGTTCTGGATTACGCTGACTCTGTTCCAGAACCAGACGCATGAAGGCTGAGTTTTCAGGTTGCATGATCTGATGATAAAAATTCAGCAAGGTGTGAACCAGATAACTACGAAAATCCAGTGCCATCAGTTCGATCGGAATGCTGATATCTTCAAAAAACTTGATACGACGATAATCACAGATGGCCTTAAACAAGCCTTCTTTATTGCCAAAGTACTTATAAATGGAGGCCTTGGAGCCACCTGCGTGCTGAACAATATCATCGAGAGACACAGCATCATAACCCCGTTCCAGAAACAGCTCGGTTGCACTGTTCAGCAGCGCAATACAGCGCTCATGACCACGTTTGGTCTGCGGCAGGTCTTTGGCGAGCGGTTCTAGGACGAGGTCTTGCATAGGAGATAATACATCAACATGTCAATAAAGATTGAAACGCCATCATAGCAAATATATGTACATATTTCATAATTGCACCGCATAAGCGCAGTATTTGCCGGATTAGGTAAAGTAAAACTTAAAAATTTGACTAAAGTTTTAGAGTATTTGTTCTATCAGATTGTGGAATGAGCAAGCCAAATGAGTATACTCGAGTTTCAATAATTATAGCCAAGACTGTGGAAAAGGAAGATGACAGAACAAATGTCTGCAGGTCTAAGATTTAGACAAGCACTTGAAGTCGAGAAACCATTGCAAATTATGGGTACGGTAAATGCCTATGCTGCCATGATGGTCAAACAAGTCGGTTATAAAGCCATTTATTTATCAGGTGCGGGTGTCGCGAATTATTCTTATGGTTTGCCTGACCTGGGCATGACCAGTCTGGATAATGTTCTGGAAGATGTACGCAGGATTACAGAACGTGTTGATACACCTTTATTGGTCGATATCGATACCGGTTGGGGTGGCGCATTAAATATTGCCCGCACGATCAAACAGATGATTGCAGCTGGTGCAGCCGCAGTGCATATTGAAGATCAGGTGGCACAAAAGCGTTGTGGCCATCGTCCAAATAAAGAAATTGTGTCACAGCAGGAAATGGTCGATCGTATTAAAGCGGCGGTCGATGCGAAAACCGATGCAAACTTTGTGGTCATGGCGCGTACCGATGCGCTACAAAAAGAAGGCCTGCAAGCGGTGATTGATCGTGCTTGTGCCTGTGTTGAAGCGGGTGCAGATGCAATTTTTGCCGAAGCGATGACCGATATCACCATGTATCGCACCGTATGCGATGCAGTTGGTGTGCCAGTCTTGGCAAATATTACCGAATTTGGTGATACACCGTATTATACGGTAAATGAGTTGGCAGAGCAGGGTATTGGCATGGTGCTGTATCCATTATCAGCGACACGTGCCATGCAAAAGGCAGCCCTTGAAGTGATGCGTTCGGTGCGTGAACACGGCACTCAGGTGAATGTGCTGGATATTATGCAGCAACGCAAAGAACTCTACGAATTTTTAGATTATCACAGCTTCGAAGACACATTAGATAAACTGTTTAAACAGGAGAATTAAAAAAATGGCTGAAGGAAAAGTACTCACCGGCGCAGGATTGCGTGGACAAGTGGCAGGGAAAACTTCACTCTCAACTGTAGGCAAAAGTGGCGCAGGTCTGACCTATCGCGGTTATGACGTGCAGGATCTGGCTGAACATTGCCAGTTTGAAGAAGTGGCTTATCTGATTTTCTTTGGCGAACTGCCAACTTCAGAGCAGTTAGTTGCCTATAAAGCCAAATTAAAATCTTTGCGCACGCTACCTCAAGCCTTAAAAGAAGTGCTAGAGCGGATTCCTGCCGATTCTCATCCGATGGATGTAATGCGTACTGGCGTATCGATGCTGGGCAATCTTGAAACTGAACTGTCTTTTGAACAGCAACAGGATATTGCAGACCGTATTCTTGCCACTTTACCGGCAATTATCTGTTACTGGTATCGTTATAGCCATGACGGTGTGCGTATTGAAGAAAATACGGATGATGATTCAATCGGTGCACAGTTCCTGCATTTATTACGTGGCGAAAAGCCAAATGAACTGCATGAACAGGTGATGAATGTTTCTCTGATTCTATATGCAGAGCATGAATTTAATGCTTCGACCTTTACGGCGCGTGTATGTGCATCGACTTTATCTGACATGCATTCTTGTATTACCGGTGCAATCGGTTCCTTGCGTGGCCCTCTACATGGCGGTGCTAACGAAGCTGCAATGGATATGATCGAAAACTGGACTTCGCCTGAAGAAGCTGAACGTGAAATGCTGGGCATGCTGGAACGTAAAGAAAAAATTATGGGCTTCGGTCATGCGATTTATAAAGACAATGATCCGCGTAATGGCATCATCAAAATCTGGTCTGAGCGTTTAGCCAAAGATGTCGGTGATACGGTACTTTATCCGGTCTCAGTGCGCTGCGAAGAAGTGATGTGGCGTGAGAAGAAATTATTCTGTAATGCCGATTTCTTCCATGCTTCGGCTTATCACTTTATGGGCATTCCAACCAAGCTGTTTACCCCGATTTTTGTCATGTCACGTGTCACAGGTTGGGCAGCACATGTGATGGAACAGCGTGCAGACAACCGTATTATCCGTCCAAGCGCGGATTATACTGGGCCTGAACTGCGTAAAGTAGTACCGATCGCCGAGCGTTCTACAGCGGCTTAATATTTATTAATATCTTGAATAAAAAATAAGGTCTCAATCGAGACCTTATTTTTTATCGACTTAACAGGACTGGATCTTCAATGCTATAGCCTGTTTCAAAAGGAATCCCCAAATACTTGACTGTCACCAGCGTTTTATTCTGTTTAGGAACTTTATAGGCCTGGCTAATTTTTAGACCTTGCTGATAACTGATCGCTTGATGAGTCGGACTTTTTTGTGAGCCAGATTTTACTTGATATTGATAAGTCCATTTTGGCACTTTTTCTTGTGGATCGTACCAGGCAGCTGCCGTCCCTGTTGTGGTTTTTAAAATTTTAAGTTGTGGCTTTGAACTTTGAATCGGACTCAGCGGAACTAAACGCTTTTTGATTTTGGCAATGTCCTGATCAAACTTGCGACTGTCTTGGTCATAATCAATACGTTTGGTTTTTGGATTGATATATAAGGAGTTGACCTGAATCAACTGATTCGGTTTTGCGGATTTAAAATTATAATAATACAGCTGTGGCAAGCGCCCACGACCATCAAGGTAATGACGCATGACATAGAGCTTTTGCTCTTTGACTTCATAGCCTAGAATTTCAATATTTTGTGGGCCACCGACCGTAGCAAAAGCCAGACTGGGCAAGCCAAGAGGGAGCAGAAACAGCGCAGTTTTAATATTCATGGTTATTCTACCCGCAAAAAATAGATTAGCATTTGATCATGCTAATCTATCTTAAAATACAGTAGAAATAATGAAGCTTGTTGCGGCGTAATTATAAAACTAGATTAATGATTCAGTAGATTAATCATATCGTGTGCAACCACGGCAGACAGTTTATTCAGACGTTCGAGTGGAGTACCTTTCAAATAATACTGGAATTGATGCACTTGAGTACCATCATTAATTGCTACAAAAAAAGTCCCTTCCGGTTTCTCTGGTGTCGCACTACCACCGGGTTTAAGCAAACCTGTACAGGCAATAATCCAGTCTGCATCCCGGAACATCTTTTTACCCGCGTCTGCCAGGGCAACAGTAACTGGCATGGATTCGGCAGTGTAACTATTGATCAAAGCCTGGGGAATGTTTAATACCGAAGTTTTCACACCAACATCGTAGCAGACCAATCCACCGGCCAGAATTTCGGCGCCGTCAGCTTTACAGATGGAAAACTGGCTACATAGATATCCAGAGCTTGCACTTTCGATAAAGGCAATTTTTATATTTTTCTCTTCGAGTAAGTTACAACAGGTCTTTATCATAGTCTATATATTTTCTTTATGATCCGAGTGGTTTTAGCTTAATTTAGACAGATTTTTTCTGTCGTTCAACTCCGAGTATATTTATATTTTTATGAAAGTTAAAATTTTTCATGGATTAGTACAATTTGATACTGATTTGATCACAAAACCTGAGTGGTTAAAGCTTAGACTATTTTTTCAAATAGAGGTTTCTTCTCAAGCTGAACAGTGGTAAAAATAAAAATAAAGTGCTTAGTGAAAGTAGGGCGTTAGAATGAAAACCACAGTAAAATATGTAGTCTTAAAAAGTCTTGACTACCAATTGGGTACACCATTATTTCAGGAAGAAATTGATGCTGATGGTCAATATTTTGATCAGATTCCAAGCACGATTTCTTATCAGAATTTACAGTTCAAAGTAAAAAGCAAAGAGCTTAAACGTTTACATCTGGCTGAAGAGCAGGAAGATACCCAAACGATTATTGTTAAAGTTGTGAATATCTAAGATAAACCTTAAAGTGAATAAGCCTCTTTTTTTAAGAGGCTTATTATTTGGCTAACATTAAGTTAATAAAAGCTTTTTAAAAATAAAAAATTACCAAAATTAATATCAGTCTGATTGATAAATATCTTTTATTAAAATCAAGATAAATTGGAAACAACTTAGTCGTTATACGTGATTCAATGTTGCTTATCGTATGTTGGTTTATTAAAAAACTGTTTAGAACATTACCTTTTGCATGTTTTATTCCATTTTGAAGAATATTAATGCTTAGACTGAGTTATTGAATTTAAGCATAAATATCATAAGCATAGGTTTTTAATATATTTTACTTGATAATATATTGTTATTTTTTAAAATATTTTAAATGTCTTTTTTATATATTTTACTCAGGTTAAGTTATTCCTTTTATTGAATAATAAAAATTTCGAAACATATTATCTTTCATCATGTGTCTATTTTATTGGATAAAGTAATTTATGTTGCTTATTAATCTTGATTTCAACTACTTGGCTTACCATTTTTTACATTGAATTAATCTGTAACAGGTTATAGGTTGGAGAATTCTGAAAAATGCGTAGAGTAGATATTAAGTCGAAACTCTATCGGCTTTTAATTAATTTAAAGCAAATAGTAAGGAGTTACACCATGGCTAATAATCAACAGCAAGACCAACAGAAACAGCAACAACAGCAAAACCAACAAGGTACGCAAGATCAACAGCGTCAGCAAAACAACCAGCAAAACCCAAACCAGCAACAAAATAACCAGCAGCAACAACAGCCGCAGGGACAAAATAACCAACAACAGCGTGATCAGCAGCAACAACAGCAGCCACAGCGTAATCAGCAAAAAAACCAGCAATCTCAACAAGATCTGGAATAATCAACAGAACTAGCAGCCATAATAGAATTAACCAGCAGCGTGGGTATGATTCATAAGATCTGCCAAAACTGTAGCGTTAATTCTGTTTAAGCTGTACGTTCATGAAAAAACCGCCTGAATCAGGCGGTTTTTTTAGGGTAAAATTTGGTTATAGAAGTTAATCAGTATGAATTAACACTGGATATTGGCTTTCTGCTTATAAAAGCTTAAGGCATTGTCTAAA
The DNA here is from genome assembly GCF_013419125.1 of Acinetobacter sp. YH12102. Taxonomy (NCBI): domain Bacteria; kingdom Pseudomonadati; phylum Pseudomonadota; class Gammaproteobacteria; order Moraxellales; family Moraxellaceae; genus Acinetobacter; species Acinetobacter sp. YH12102. Next base: position 329,535 of record NZ_VPAS01000004.1, read on the forward strand.
TCTGTAAGCAGTCCTTTTTCTGTATATTCCTGAGGCATAAGTTTTAATAAAGCCGGCATATAACGAGTTTTATATTCTTTAGGATATTGTTCACAGAGTATGCGTGTTCTTTCTTCTGGACTAATACTGGAAGAATCTAGTTTGTCCAGATAAGCACTGAGTTGATTATCTGATTGTTCAAATTGGGCTTTGAGGGCTTGATCAGGTTCCGCTGAACTGTCGGCTTGCTGCTTTTGGCAGCCACTTATTGTCAGACTTATCAACAAAGTAATCAGTATACGATTTATCATGATGTCAAAATCTTGTTATTTGTCATATCAAAAATTATAGAGAGAAATAGCCAAAAAGAAAGCAGTCATCTACCAACTTTAGAAGAAGTCAAAAATTCCTGATATTCACATACAGTACAGCAACAGGGAATTTTATCCTAAAAAATGAACAAATTTATTGTTATGCATATTGATCTAAAGTGTCCATCTGTTTTCTCTTAAGCATAAAATTTAACGAATAAAATATATTTTGCCTAAATTAAAGCCATTCAATTAAGAAAAGTAACGCTTATTGCACATTTAGAAACATAGCCTCTATATATCACACACAGATTGACTGCTGGGCCAGTGATATCTTGGCTTCATTCCAAGAACTTAATGAAAATAATTAGAAAATCAGCACATTATAAAGCCTGCTTAATTTAGGAGAGTTAAGCAGGCTTTTTCTTGTTTATAAACACGGATTGCTCAATGAGAGCTTTTTACTTTAATTATTCTCTTTCACATAAGTTTTCATATACAACATAAAGCCTGAAAATTCTCTCAAGAGTGAAACATGAATAGATGGTATTTATATATCTCTTTTTATAAAAAGACAGGGCAAAGCTATGATGAGATGTATATGTGCATTTGGCATGGGCGTGATGGTAGGTTGTTGTTTTAAATCTTGCAAAGAAAAAATGTGTCATATGATGGGCAATGATCATTGTAAGAAGGATCAAAAGACTAAAAGTGAAGAGCCTGGACGAACTTAAATACCAGAAACTTAACTTTGCTTAAATTGTGAAATGTATTCAGGCGGTTAAGTTATTACTCAGGTCGTGATCCGATTATTCCGTATCGAGTTATTGAGTCTTAAAATCAATACAAGCTTAATCACTGATTAAGCTTGTTACACTCAGGAGAAAAGCATGATCCAGTTTATATTTTGTTTATTTGGCCTTCATGGTGCGACTGAAATCAATTACACCTGTGATCATGAAGAGGTGAAAGAGTGTCGTGATTGCTTGAAAGATATTGAATAATGCTCCAATTCACCGGATGTGTTAATGAAGCTCAATCCCCGTTCAATCATCAGTTGGCGGGGTTTTTGTTTGTGGGTGAAATTTTTATAATAAAAATCCAAGATAACGATTGAACTCAACTGGATTTAAATGATACGGGTCACAGTCTATACTTTATGAGAGTATGATTTAAATAGGATTACATGTCGATTAATGATTAAAATTGAGAACTAAAATAGCCGGATAAGAATATATTGCAAAATGCGATAATTTATATATACTAGAAATATAGCAAAATGCGATAAAATATATGCATGTGATCACCCACGCTCGAATTCTTGAAGCAACGCAAAAGTGGCCACAGGCTGGAACGGCATTAGATGGTTGGTATCGACTGATGAAGGCCAATCATCCTAAGGATTTTGCTGAGATGAAGAGACTCTTTCCCGCAGTAGATAAGGTTGGAAAGTTTCATATATTCGATATCGGTGGAAACAAGCTTCGGCTGATTGCTGTGGTGATGTATCAGGCAAAACGCGTTTATATTCGCCATGTCTCGTCTCACCATGAATATGATAAAGGTCATTGGAAGGAAGGTTAGAATGAATGCAATGATTAAACAGGCCGTTGATCACTGGCGTTATGTTGCACCATTGCTTAGCAAGCCGGAAAATAAAGATGACTTTCATACACTAACTGAAGCCCTGGATGAGCTTCTGGACATTGTCGGCGATGATGAATCACATCCTTTAATGGGGCTTATTCATCAACTGGGTGATCTGGTTTCGGCGTATGAGCATGAACACCTACCCATGCCAGAAGGTGATGGACGAACGGCCTTGGCCTTGTTGATGGAGCAACACGGGCTTAGTCAAGCAGACTTGTCTGATGTCGCGACACAATCAGTAATTTCAGAAATATTGAATGGCAAACGTCAGCTGAATATCCGTCATATCAAGGCCTTGTCTGAGCGCTTTGATGTATCGGCAGATACTTTCTTTTAATCGATGCCCGCCTAAGCTGATATTTCCATGCTGTGCTGTCTAATCAGGTAGCGCTGCTCATTTGATTATTTAAATTTCAAGTGTCGTGAAAGGTGAGAGCGCCTCCAGAAAAGTTTGCTTTTCTAAAAAGTGAATGTGAAACATAAATAATATTGATGTTTAGGATCAGATGTCATATTTATTTCTTAATGGATCGATAAAGGAGATACACATGACCAATAAATCAGAGCAAGAATCAAATCCGCAAAAAGAATCTAATGATGATAAAGGCAATCAGGATTCGTATAAGGGCGTGAAGCCAGAGAAAAAACCCAATGCAGAACCGGAAAATCCATTGAGAGAACAAAAATAGCTCTTTCACATTCTAAAAGCCCTAACTTGCTTTAGGGCTTTTAGTTTTTCGACAACCGGTGATCTCTGGGTTTCGCTCTAAACTCATCTCTCATTTCAAAGAAAAACTCATGAGCTTGTTCATGATCGCAGCATAACCAATCATGGCGTGATTCTTCAGGAATCACAATAATCGAGCGCTTCTCGTCATCTGGATGGTGGAACTGTTTCATCAATAGGTGTTGATCGGAATTTATAGTCAGCATCGAAAATGATCTGATTTTTTCACCCTCAATGAGCACATCATCATAAATGGCTGCAACGGTAAAAGGGTTGCCATCTTCACGTGAAATACCAAACCAGTGCGGTTTTCCATCGATATATTTAGGTTCATAGAAAGTATCCACGGGCACTAAAGCAAACTGGTTATTTTTCCAGGCATGTCGAAAACTTGGCTTGGACGCTATTGTTTCAGTTCGGGCATTGTAAGTATGTCGACCATATTTTAATTCTTTCGCCCAAAAGGGAATCAGTCCGAAACGTGCAATATCTAACTCAAACCCCTCAGCACCTCGCATCATGATAGGAGCAGGTGCTAAGGGGTAAACATGTGATTTCATGTTCAATTCAAGTTGTTCTGCATGAAGATCTAATAAAGAGAGCTGACTTTTTGAGGGGAATTCATAGTTTGAACACATGACCGACCTCTTTGCTTAGCATTCTGATCTGCGATAACAATTAAACTATAAGAATGATGACCTCAAAACAATTCGAAATCGTAAATGTAGTTGGGTCTGGAAACGGAATTTTTATGGTGAATATGAATGTAATTTTTCGCCAATGGATGAAAAATAATCTTCGATAAAATGAGCGCCCAGATTCCATTGCTATAGTTTTATTTCCAGTTTTGCCTCCTTTGCCTGAAGGAGCTATCTTTTGCGCAGAAAGGTCATGCTGCATTTTATCTTTTGTTTATTCGGTCTTCATGGTGTCACAGAAATCGAATGCCAAGCGGATGGTAAAGAAGTGAAAGTATGTCGTGACTGCTTGAAAGAAGAAAGAGTTACATAAACGGTAAGAAAAGCTTAAACATTCTTATCACTATTAATTCAGAATAGGCATTCACAATAAAACTCATAATTTTAGAGAATATAGAATGCCTAGAAATAATTATTTACCCGCTCTAGAACAAGTTTATGAGTTTTTAAAAGAACGTCCTGGCTTTAAAGAGAAAAGTGAGTTTGATAAGTCAGTAGAGTATTTTAGAACGCTGCACGAAGGAGAGCCTCAGGAATTTAAAGTCCAAGCATTCCATAACATTAGTGGTAAATTTGGAAATAAAGAAATACTGAGCATAAGTTCTGCACCTAAATTTACGGATAAAAACAGCTTCCTTAATTGGGTTGATATGCACATCAACAATTAGGTTTTGACGTTAGAACAGCTTATCCAATGGTCAGCTTTGTTATTTTCTACCCATACATTAATTAACATGGAGTACAAAAAACACTCTAAATTAAGTTGGAAAACTACACATTTGAATGCTAATTTTTGTATTCAAATCTGACAGTTAATGAGGTGAGCAATGAAGTTGTTGACTTTGTTTGGTGTAGGCGTAGCCGCAAGCTATTGTTATAAATCTATGAAAAATGGCAAGCTCGCTCTTTCCAGACCAAATTTTGATGAAAGTGTAAAACGATTTGTACTGCAAGAATTCGCAGCTTGTAAGAATTAGATCTATTGGATTAAAGAGCTCATCGTAGGATGGGCTTTTTTATTTCTCAGGCTTTTATGGAAAATGTTTATCTTTTGAATGCAAAAAGCCTATCAGGGAGATAGGCTTCTTTTATTAATTCAACATAATATTATGAGTTTTTCTTATTCGCCTGATTTTTTTGATCATTTTGCTCTTTGGTTATAGGAGCTGGCTCTCCTTGATTCGGTTTTTGCTCTTGCTCATTTGGCTTAGGTTTGTTCTCAGTCGCATTATTAGAAAATTGATTGAAAGACGCTTTTTGAGCAGTATTTGTATTAACTAACATAAGTTTCTCAATTTTAATTGTCGAAGATTCGACCTGCCAAGAATGGCATATTAAAAGCACTTACAATGAGATGATTTAGAGATGCGAGTGTAGCGATATGTAGGATTTCGAGATTTATATCTTATTCATATTTCACCATATTTTTGAATCATGGTGCAGGTAGATGATTTGTCTACTAAAGTGCGAAGTCAGTGGAATTATCGGATATTGCTTCGATACCTAAACTCCACAATGAGTATTTTAGTTCTAAAAATAGGCCTCTTAAATAGAGGATTGAAGATTTTAAATCAGTGGCTTAGCTATTTGGAGAGAAGATTTAAAGCGTGTTTTTATTTCAAAAGTATTCAATATTCCCGTAACTTTGCTTTATTAAGTATCAAAGGTGAATTGAAATAACTCCTTCTTAAAAATATTCCCATTTTTATCCGAGGTTGCTCTATAAAAATAGATTCATGTTTTCACGCATTGTAAATGCCTTTCAATATTGATTTTTTACTTTAGCCACATTTAGCCATAAACTTACGAAAATTTCGTGCCTTAGGGTGCAGTCTACAAATTTTTTTAAAATATATTTTCTGTGGATTTGTAGACCTTTGAACAGCAAGTAAGGGCAATTCAATGCAATATGACGCAACTATTAGTATTTATAAGCCATTGAAGATGCAAGGGAATACAATCTAATGCAAGCACTTGCAATCAGTACCAGACTGGGAGGATTCTATTTTTTCTACTATGCGATTGTGGGCGCATTCATGCCGTTCTGGAGTCTGTATCTGGAAGATCAAGGCTTTAACTATCAGGAAATCGGTGTTTTATCTTCTATTGCGATTCTCACTCGGTTTTTTGCGCCTTTTATTTGGGGCTGGATTGCAGATAAATCTGGTAAGCGCATGTTGCTGGTACGGATTGCCACCTGGATGGAAGCCTGTATCTGGTTGATGATGTTTATCATTCCTAACAGCTTTCAGTCAGTGGCTTTACTGATGCTGATTTTCAGCTTTTTTCAAAATGCGATTTTGGCACAATTTGAAGGCGTGACTCTATTCTGGCTCGGAGAAAAAAGAGCAGAGCTCTATGGCAAAGTACGAAAATGGGGATCTGTCGGTTTTATAATCGGTGTATTCGGCTTAGGTACCGTCTTTGAAATTATCAGCATCAGTATGTTGCCAGTCTTGTTGCTCTGTATTTCATTTCTGGCCTTTCTCTGGTCATTTACTATTAAAGAACCAAGGACGGCACCCACTGCACAGAAACAGCTCGAACCTTTATGGCCGATATTCAAACGTCCTGTCGTGTATAGTTTTTTTCTGATCGAATTAATTCTGTTATTTTCGCATGCACCGTTCTATAGTTTTTACAGCAATTATCTAAGTCAGGCTGGATTTAGTACCAGCCAGATTGGTTTGCTGTGGTCAGTCGGAGTTATTGCAGAAATTATCATGTTTGCCTATGCGACGTTCTTTTTGACACGCTGGTCATGGCGTCATCTGGTCACGCTATGCTTGTTAATGACTGGATTAAGATGGTTCATCGTTGGGGTATTTCCTGCTTCATTTACGGCACAGTTTTTTGCTCAAACGATTCACGCTTTCAGTTTTGGTTTATTTCATATGATCGCAATGCGGGTAATTTTCCAGAACTTCTCTGCAGGGCAACAAGGGCGTGGACAGGCACTTTATAGCACCATGTGGGGGATCGGGGTAGCAAGCGGTAGTATTCTGGCTGGTTATTATTGGGATCAAATAGGCGGAACATCTATCTTTATCGCTGCTGCGGCATCGACCTTGTCTGGTTTATTGCTGGTTTTCGGGTTGCCTAACAAAGTCGAACTGCAAAAACAGGCTTGAACATATTATCTTGACATTAAATACGGATTTTTGAGTATTGCTCAAACCACGGCTGTGCCTGCTCCAGTTGGGCCGCAAGTTGGAGCAGTAGATCTTCACGTGCAAACGGCGCAATAAACTGTGAACCGAGCGGCAGGTTCTGGTCATTCCAGTACAGCGGTACCGACATCGCTGGAAGGCCGGTAATATTGGCGAGCTGGGTAAAGGGCACCCATTTCAGATTTTCTTTAACAATCTTATCGACCAGTTTGCCTTGTGCCAGCAAATGTGCTTTACCCACATTCAATAAAGCTTTTAAAATTGGTTTTTGCCAAGCAGGTGTTTTGACCTCACCATTTTTCGGAGCCACTGTCGCCGTTGCAGGCGTCAAATACAGATCATAATCATCAAAGAAATGATTCATCTGGGTTACATACTGACCCCAGTTATTTAGGTTCTGAATATAATCCAGCGCGCTGGTCTTGGCTCCGAAGGCGGCCAGTGCCAAAGAGTCCAATTCAAAATCATTCGATCTAGACGGATAGCTTTTCTGGATTTCATCCAGCATGAAAGAAAACTGGCTAAACCATGTGGTAATAAAATCCTTGGCCAACTGCATCCCATCAATCGCTGGACGGTCTTCAATCACTTCATGACCCAGAGACTCTAGTAGTTTTGCTGTATGTTTAATAGCTTGAATTGCATCCTGAGAGACAGGTGTGCCAATCGTAGAATAAGTGCTAAACGCGATTTTCAGCTTCTTGGGTGGCTGCTGAATCACATCCAGATAATGATGTTGAGGACGTTGAATTTTAAACAGTGAACTATGATCTTCACCATGAGTAGCATCCAGCATTGCAGCACTGTCACGCACCGTTTTGGTTAATACATGCTGAATCGCAGCGCCATGCATGGCCTCACTCATTTGCGGCCCCCAGGGGGTACGGCCACGACTTGGTTTTAGACCAAACAGCCCGCAATATGAAGCGGGGATACGTATCGAACCGCCGCCATCGCCTGCACCCGCAATTGGTACAATGCCGGCAGCCACAGCAGAAGCCGAGCCACCCGATGAGCCGCCGCTATTATGTTGTAAATTCCATGGATTTTTACAGCTACCCCAGGCATCTGGTTCGGTAATCCCTTTAATGCCAAATTCAGGCGTATTGGTACGGCCAAAAGTGACAATTCCAGCTTTTTCCCAACGATTGACAATCTCGGCATTGGTTTCGGCAATATAACCGATCCGTTTTAAGCCCTGACAGCCATAAGAGGTTGGATAACCTGCATATTCCTGAAACAGGTCTTTGACCAGAAAAGGCACACCGGCAAAAGGTCCGGATAAATTCTGCTGGGTCCGTTTTAATGCATGCTCATGCATGGGAATAATAATAGCATTCAGTTCGGGATTGGCAATTGAGCTACGCTCTAAGGCAGCGGATAAAAGTTCACTGGAATGTACCTGTTTATTGGCGACCAGTTCAGCCAGTCCTAAACCGTCATATTGTAGATATTCTTCTAATTTCATTGCCATTCCCTAGCGTTAATGCTGTTCAAGGTTGTAGATGATTTTAGTTTAAGATGCAAGTACCACCTGATTACGTCCACGATGTTTGGCCTGATATAAGGCCTGATCCGCAATATTGATCAGGTGTTGCAGGTCTTGTGATTGTGGTTCATTTTGATGGGTAATCCCTACACTCACGGTAATGTAGAGATCTGAACCATCTGATTGATGCATCGGGGTTTTTTCTACACGTTTACGTATGCGTTCTGCAATATCCTGAGCCTCAAAAGGCTCGGTGTTCCAGAGTAACAGCACAAATTCTTCCCCACCAATTCGTGCAAACAGATCTTCAGCACGTAAATTGCAGCGAATGATTTCCGCAAAATGTTGCAGCACTTTGTCACCGACATGATGGCCAAAATCATCGTTCAGACGTTTGAAATGATCAATATCCAGCATGATGACCGAAAATTCCATTCTGTTGGCATATTGCAGTAAATATTCACCTTTCTGAAAGAAAAAATGACGGTTCATGGTGCGGGTCAGACTGTCATGATTGGCCAGATAGAGAACCCGTTTAAACAACTCATTGCGGTTTTGACTAATAATACAAAGAATAAGCGGCGATAAGGCCAGCATAAACAGCCCGATCCGGAGCGAAATATAAATCGTAGAATTTGCCAAGGTGTCATGCGTTGTGGCATAAAACTGCGTCAGGCTGTAATAGGTTAAAATAATCACAAACGCATTAATCAGTGTCATGCTAAACAGGCGATAGGTTAATGCGGCCCAGATAAGCGCAGCCAAAGGATAGAGCAGGGCGCCCGGACCTGAAAAAATATTGGTGATGATGACACAGAGTACGACTGTAGCTGCGGGCAGAAAATAACTGAAATGATGAGGCTTTTGACGGCGGTTTTTAAACAGATACTGCATATCCTTGATTCTGGGAAAGGCCAGAACCAAAGGTAATACCACGATATAATTGACCATCTCGCCCGTCCACCATAGACCAAAATCAATCCATAAGTTTTCTTTGGTCATGAATGTATTGGGTAAGTTTGGCAGGGTGGCAACTGCAAAAGCAGCGCTGGCCAGACAGCCGGCAAATGCGAAGATGCCAAATAAATGAATAAAGGTATAACCGGTATTGTAGTATTTATAATTAATCTTGAAATAACGAATAAAAATATCGAGACAATGGTACTAATCAGATTGGAAAGTGTAAGAAACAGGCTTTGCAGCAGACTGTTGCCTATGACCAGATCTGCAAACATAAAAGCACTGAATGCACCCAGCCAGCCACCCAGATGATTTAAATGTGGAAAACGCAGGAATATGGCCAGTAAGGCAGCATTGGCTGGCCAGATCAGGGCGAGATAGCCGAGTGGCCTGGTTGCGATCCCAATAAAACAACATACTAAAACAGCGAACACAATGACAAAATAAGCATAGGTTTCATGATTTAATTGTTGTTCTGTTATTCGAGCCAATTGCAAATTTAAAATCCTATATTTAAATTTTTAAGTGTGAATGATCACTTTGTTTAGCAAGTAAGTCTGATTTTATATATACAGTTATTTTTTGATTAATCTGTTATTAATACATGATGTTAAGATTGTTATATACGAAATATATACAAAATAAACTGGAAAAGAAATCCATGTTTTTAAACAATATGATAAAAACTTTATGGACTCAGATTTAAACTGCTCCAGAGTGGGATACGATTCTGAAAAAATATGCTAACTTAGAATCAATTGTTAAAACGATGCCGGTAAATATGAAAAAAATATGTCTTAGCCTTATCTTACTCATGAGCTCACCTTGGCTAATGGCGACAGAAAATAAAAAACCAGCGGAAGTTTCTGCTAAAGCTGCTGAAATCCCAAATACATTTACCGTGAAAACCCGGCCTGAAATTGTGGGGTTGTGGGGGATGGAAATTCCGGATAATAAAAAATGTATCGAATATTATAATTTTAAAAGCAATAATAATGTCGTAATTAAAAGTGGTGAAGAGTGGACTTCAGGATTATATGATTATCAGCCTGCACAGGATCCGACCGTTCAGATTCCCGCACTGATTCTTCAGGTTAAATATGATAATAATGAAAAAGACTGCTCAGGCAATCAGGTTGATCAATCCGGTGAAATTTCCCAGTATTTTGTGAAATGGCAAAATCCGTACACGATTAATTTCTGTGCCAATGACAAGGCCGAGCAATGCTTTGCCGTGCTCAGACGTGTATTACCATAAATGAATCATCAACATAAAAAAACCGCTGAATTTCAGCGGTTTTTTATAAGCTTTAAGCTTATTGAGCTTTCTCTTCAGCACCTTCTAGCTGTTTCAACAAATGTTTTTCCAGATAATGAATGTCCATCGCCTGTTTGCAGAAGTTTTTATCCTGAAGGATTAAATCTTTGTGCAAAGGAATGTTGGTTTTAACACCAGTCAAAATCATTTCTTCCAAGGCATTTCTCATGCGAGAAATAGACGTCTCACGGTCCTTGCCATGCGAAATCAGTTTGGCGATCATCGAGTCATAATACGGCGGAATGCTATAGCCTGGGTAGATGTGCGAGTCTAAGCGGATACCTGCGCCGCCTGGTGCATAGAAGCTCTCAATCTTGCCGGGTGAAGGCAAGAAGGTTGATGGATCTTCTGCGTTAATACGGCATTCAATCGCATGTCCTAAAACCTTGACATCTTCTTGCTGAATATCGAGACCTAAGCCACCAGCAATACGCAATTGCTGTTCGATAATATCAATACCGGTTACCATTTCAGTTACCGGATGTTCAACCTGAACACGCGTATTCATTTCAATGAAGAAGAATCCATCATCTTCAAACAGGAATTCGAATGTACCTGCACCACGATATTGCATCAGTTTACAGGCATTGACACAGGCTTCTAGAATATCGGCACGTGCTTGCTCTGGTAAGTTCGGTGCTGGCGCTTCTTCCAGTACTTTTTGATGGCGACGCTGTAGCGAGCAGTCACGATCATAGAGATGAATCGCATGGCCATTACCATCAGCCAGTACCTGTACTTCAACATGACGTGGCTTTTGCAGGAAACGTTCCATATAGACCGTATCATCACCAAACCACATTTCTGCATCACGCTGTGCAGCCTGAACAGATTCCAGCAGGGTGTCGACATTTTCGACGATACGCATACCACGACCACCACCACCAGAAGCAGCTTTGACAATCAGCGGGAAACCGATCTCTTTCGCTTCGGCGAGTGCATTGTGAATGGTTACGGCATGGTCGCAGCCCGGTACAGTTGGTACACCCGCTTTTTTCATGGCAATAATGGCAGAAACCTTGTTCCCCATTAAACGAATATGTTCTGGACGTGGACCGATAAAGATAAAACCAGAATTTTCTACGATTTCAGCAAATTCAGCATTTTCAGCGAGAAAGCCATAACCAGGATGGATGGCATCTGCGCCAGTAATTTCAGCAGCTGTAATAATCGCAGGAATATTCAGGTAGCTGTCACTGCTCGCACCCGGACCGATACAAACGGCTTCATCACAGAAACGCAAATGCATCAGGTCTTTGTCTGCGTCAGAATAGACACCTACGGTTTTGATCCCTAAAGTTCTGCAAGCCCGGGTGATGCGTAAAGCAATTTCACCACGGTTTGCAATTAAAACTTTTTGCAACATTATAAATCCCCGGGGTGATTAAGCGCGGTAGCGGAAAAGTGGTTGGCCGAATTGAATCACTTCACCATTTTTCACTAGAATTTCTTCGATCACACCACTTTGAGTTGCTTCAATCGGGTTCATGATTTTCATTGCTTCGATAATACCTAAGGTATCACCAGCAGAAACGGTTTGACCCACTTTGACAAATGTCGCTTCGCCTGGGCTTGGTGCAGAGTAAAACACCCCAACCATTGGAGATGTTTCAACAGCACCGCGCGGAGACTTCGCCGCAGGTACTTCAGCTGCAGGTGCAGGCATTGCAGGAACAGCCGCTGCAACCACTGGATTACGACGAGTTAATGCAATCGATTGATCGCCTTCTTTAACTTCGATCGCCTGTAAGTCAGATTCAATCATCAAGTCGATGAGTTTCTTGATTTTACGGATATCCATGAGACAGTATTCCTAATTAAGATTTTGTAGAAGATTGTATTTTTTCAATGACATAGTCGAGCGCAGCAGCATAGCCTTTTGCACCCAGACCACAGATCACGCCGATGGCTTTATCGGACAAGTACGAATGATGTCGAAATGCCTCGCGTGCATGGACGTTTGACAAATGGACTTCAATAAAAGGAATGGCGACACCAAGCAGGGCATCGCGAACCGCAACAGAACTATGTGTCAATGCTGCCGGATTGATAATGATATATTGTACGCCGTCGAGTTGGGCTTGATGAATTCGGTCAACGATTGCGCCTTCCCAGTTGCTTTGGAAGGTATCGAGTTGTAATGTGGCCTGTTGAGCCTGAGCAGTCAGTTGCTGATTAATATCGCCAAGCGTAAGATGACCATAAACTTCTGGTTCGCGCTTTCCAAGCAAATTTAAATTCGGTCCATGAATAACCAAAATGGTCGAACTCATCCAGCATGCTCCAATTAAAAAGTATCGAGGTTTGTTTGCAAGATAGCTGCAAACTCTGCTTATTATTGCATGATTTTCTACATGACTATTTATAATTTCTTTGAATTGACGTAGAAAGCATATCCTAAACAGTGGCGCTATAATGAAAACTTTGCAGAGATTTGGCAATGTTAAAAAATTACAATTCGCAGGGTATTCAGATTGTTTTCATTGTAAACCCAATTGGCAAAAACAGTTAATATCCTTTATGTAACTGTATCTTCATGTTAAGGATCAGCTCTGCTGTTTGATCATATTTTAATCTTGCAAAAATTCATGTCTGGCCAAAACGATTAGGACATTCAATCGAGAGATCCTTGACTTACGTGAGAGGATGACTAGCCTAACTTTGCCTTTAACCGTGCTTCCCTTAATGTCAAAATCTCATCTTGAAAAGATGGAGAAATACTTAAAAAGGCAAGATAAGACAATATGTTAATAAGCTTATTTTAATATTTTAGTCTGTGTTTTTATATGCATTTTATTACAAAATACCAGATAAAAATGAGTTACTTCAATTTAGAGATCAGTTTTATGTTCTGTTTCTAAATTTATAAAGCTGACTAAGAAACAGACATCGAATTTAAAGAGATTTATAGCGAAGGGTTTGGAAAAATTTAGATTGTCGCTATCTTGATGAAATGACGAATATGTTCATTTCAAAGCATTCTAAATCGCTAGGCACAGGCGCATCTGATATCTAGATAGTGGCAAAAACACATATCTTTGTTGGTATTTTGCACGCCACTTTCTTTGCAAAAAATCTCAGAAACAGCTTGTAGTCATGCATATGGAGCAGAGGTATGGGGCAAAAACATTAACTTCTTGAGCGAATATTTATATACTAAGGCGATCAGACTTGAGCCAGAAGTATTATGACACCTGCATGTAAACTCTTAAAAACTCAAAAAATTGAATATAGTATTCATGAATATGAACATGATGCCAATGCGAAAAGCTTTGGTTTAGAGGCTGCAGAAAAATTAGGATTACAAGTCGAAGAAGTCTTTAAAACGCTATTGGTAACGGATGAAAAACAGTATTTCGTTGCCGTGTTACCAGTCAATCATCAGCTTAATCTAAAAAAAGTAGCGGCAGCTTGTGGTTGCAAGAAACTGCAAATGGCAGATCCGAAACATGCCGAACGTTTAACCGGTTATCTGGTCGGTGGAATCAGTCCAATCGGACAAAAGAAGCGTTTAAAAACAGTCATTGATGTATCGGCAGAAAAGCTCAATAAAATATATGTGAGTGGCGGTAAAAGAGGCTTGGATATCGGACTGAAACCGGCTGATCTTGCCAAAGTGCTGAATGCACAGTTTGTCGATGTGCTGGATGTATAAGGTCAAATTCCCCTGAAGATTTATATGAATAGCGTTTGAAGTGATCTTTTTTTGGTCGGAAAAATCAGCAAATCATTTTATACCTTTGTATATTAGGTCACGAATAAGCACAGCGGAAATGTGCGCAATAAAGAATTAAAAATAATAAAAATGATTATGCGGAGCATAAAGGATGAAAGTTCAAAATAAAAAATGGCCACGATTCTGTCTGACCTTATCTGCAATGGCGATGCTGTCTGCGTTTCCGAGTGTACAGGCCGCTTCTGCGCCTTCAGCTGCACCTGCCAATTCACAGCAGGTTTTCTTTGTCGGAAACAACTGGGATGGCACAGTGACTGTGATTCGTCCATCGGGTGATTTTGGCAAAATTGGCGTCATTAACATGATTCCTGACCGTAAAGAGCGTCTCAAAGAAATTCATCTCAATCCAATCAAGCTGATTGCCTATACCTATATTCAGGCCACAGCGGGCGAAGGTAATGATCAGTTGGTCGATGATATGTACTCGACGCCAGATGGTCAGTCCATCGTGGCATCGCGTCCAAGTTTCGCCGATGTGGTCTCTATTAGTATCAAAACAGGCAAGATGAACTGGCGTACACCGGTTGAAGGTTTTCGTGCCGATCACATGGCGGTTTCGCCAGATGGTCAACGCGTGGCGGTGTCAGCATCTTCAGGCAATGTGGTACATGTCCTGGATATTCACACTGGCAAAGAGTTAGGGCGTTTTGCTACGGGTGATAAACCACATGAAAATATCTACTTCGATGATGGTAACAAGATCCTGAACTCCGCGATTGGCAATGTTGAAACGTCAATGGATGCACAGTGGCAGGATTTCACCAAAGGAAAACGCTACATTAGCATCGCGGATGCCAATACCCATCAAGTGCTGAGAAAAATTGATTTCAGACCTGCACTCGATGCATTTGGTCGCAAGGATTTATCCAATTCAGTTCGCCCAATGGTATTTAGCAAGGATGAAACGAAACTTTATGCCCAGGTTTCATTTTTTAATGGTCTGATTGAGTACGATCTGAATCAGAACAAGATTAGCCGGATCGGACAGCTCCCTGGCAGTGATAGTATCCCGAAAGACCGGACAAAATGGGTCAATGATTCGCGTCATCATGGTTTGTCAATCAGTGCTGATGGTGAAAAGCTCTGTGTTGCAGGAACCATGGATGATTATGCCACGATTGTAAATCGTAAGACGCTGACTGCCGGCAAACTGATTCCTGCCGGCAAACCCTATTGGGCAACGCGTAGTCCAGATGGTAAAAGCTGTGTGATTTCCGAAAGTGAAACCGATGTGGTGACCGTGATTGATTTTGCCACAGGGGATAAAGTGCTCAGTGTACCAGTTGGGAATCATCCACAACGTGTCCGGATCGGCTATGCACCAATAGACTGGTCAACGCCGTAGTCGAGCAACGATATAGGCAGCGTTTTGATAAGAGCTGTCTTTATTGGGTTGAGGAGATCAAGATGAAAGATAAGACCGTTCTTTTATATCTCATCATCGGATTACTCTTGTTCGGCATTTTGGTGGCTATTGCTTACCAGATACGACAAGACATCTATCGGACTGATTTTGCCAATCAAGTCCAAGCCCATCGTGATCAGGTTGCCCGACTTGAAAAATCATCCAGCTATATGTCTCTGAGTTTTAAGAGCAATAGCCAAAATACACAGGCTGAACCAAATAATGTAGCTACAAAGCAAAGCCTATTGTTAAAGCAACAACAGTTATATCTAGACTTTGCTCAAATCATCAGTGCTTTAGGTCAGGGGCAACAACCAGATCCTAGACAGGTCAGTTTGCTGGTTAGTCTACAGCAGACGCTGGTAGAAGCTAAACTGGTGACTCGAGACGAGGCGAAAGCACAAATTGAGTTTCTGCTGAAAGTTCTGCCAGAAATGGATCATGAATTGCATCGGGCTTTGCGAACCTTAGAACAAATCCGAAGTTGAGGAATTCAAGCCACGAATATCTTTTATTATTTTAGATGTGAAAATTGCTTTCATAAAAAAGCCCAAATGAGAATTCAGGCATTTAGATATAAGTATTGAAGACAGCGTACTTTTATAAACAATTTGCAGGCTTGGGTACGCCGGCCAAACGGCTTAAATGCCGCGCGACCAGACCCGTATTAAACTTTTCCTGAAGCATGGCATTGTTGATGTCAGCACTAACCGTTTTCATTAGGAATTTAATTAAGGGACGTGTGGCCGGTGAATGGCCAAACTGCTGATAGAACTGACGCACTGCTTGCAGAATTTCAAAATGCCACGGGGTTAAGTTCAGTTCCAGGTTATTGGCCAGGACTTGCGCGACTTCTTCATTCCAAATGGTGTAATCGATCAGATGACCATCTTGATCCAGTTCTAAATTCATATTTAACTCATTGATTATTTCATTGAAATACAGCGATTAAACCCGAGGCAAAGATCTGCAAAATCGGCAAAATCGAGAAGCTTGACCTGATCCGGCAAAGGCTGTGTCAAAAGCTCTGCATCATTTTCCAGCATGTAAATTTTCGGCAAATTTTGTAGAAATGAATGCTCCAGCTGTAATACGGCTTCACCCATCAGTACGATCTGATCAACTGGGGTATAAATTTGAGCGAGTTGTTCCAGAATCTGCGCCGTTGCCGCATAGTTCGATTGGATCAGATAAAGTGTGTGATTTGACATTTTATATATCCTTTATTCCTTACCAATACAGCACATGATCAAAGCCTTGAATAAACGCTGGGCTTAGCTCAATAAATTCAATCTCTTGTTCGTTCTGAGCCACAAAGGGCGAGTTCTGGTTTTTCTGTTCAATCAGAATTGGAGTGAGGTCATAAAACTCAAAACTGTCGACCATATTTGATGCCAGTTTAAAGGCATGTTGTAACTGATCAAATTGCAGTTCTGAGCGTAGAAGACTAAGACCTGCACCTTGTAGCAGAACTTTCACTTCCGCACCAAATGTCGCCAAAACCATGGTCGCAGACAGGCTTTCATGCACTTGCAGGCTGGTCAGATTGGCTTGGGTTAATATAACAAGTACAGATTTCACACAAGATTCCTTGGAAAAGCAACACATTCTAAAAAATGGAACATCTAGAATTGAATCAGACGTTGTGAGGATTGAACAGCATCGGCAAGTTCACCTAAACCGACCAATTCAAAGGCATCCGCCAGATTATGCTGCTGAATATTGTGACGTTGAGCATTGTCCTGATCTGTAATCCCTCGCGCCAGTGCTGCACTTACACAGACCGGTAGGCGAATATTGAGTGCTTGCCAGGCATGTGTAAGATGACGTTGATCGTCGGGCACCCATTGCAGTGCATTTGCGACCGACACGCCGTCCTGATAAAAGAATACGCGGAATTCTTGGTTTTTGTTGTGTAATGCCTGCGCCAAACCAAGGGCATGCCAGGCATAAATAGAAGTTGGTGCGGAGGTAACAAGAATTAAGGTGCTCATCGAAATTCACTACAGGCTTGATCAATAGCAACAGCTTGATCTGGGCTTCATCAGAAAGTAGGTAGTATACAATGATTTTAGTGACGGGTGGATTAGGCTTTTTAGGCTCACATATTGCTTTAAGTCTGTTAGCACAAGGATTAGAGGTCATTGTGGTCGATAATTTGGCCAATGCCAATTTGCAGACGCTGGAGCGACTTGAATATATTTCCGGGATGTATGTGCCTTTTATCAAAATTGATATTCGCAATACGCCTGCATTAAACAAAGTATTTGAACAGCATTCGATTCAGGCTGTAGTACATGCTGCCAGTTTTAAGTCGCTAGAAGAATCAGTATTAAAACCCCTTGAATATTATAATGATAATGTCAGCTGTATTATGAGCTTAATGCGCGCCATGCAACGTACCGGCGTACGGCATCTGGTGCATTTATCCAGTCTGGCAGTCTATGGACAATCCGGTACGGATCTCAATGAAGATCTACCTTTTAACTATACTTATCCCAATCCCTATATTAAATCGCAACAGATGGTTGAGGAAATTATTCGGGATACTGTCAAAACAGATAACGAGTGGCGCATTGCTATCTTAAGACTATCTAATATTAGCGGCGCCTTCGAGCATGGTGTCCTAGGCGAGGCGGTGCCACCTTTACCGAAAAATATTGTGCCTTTGGCAATGCAGGTCGCTGCGCAGCAGCGCGAATATCTGGAATTACGCCGTCAGGCTTATACTGCGGATGGAACAGTAGAGCGGAGTTTTCTGCATGTGGCAGACAGTTGTGATGCGGTGATTAAATCCTTGCAGTGGCTATGGCAACAACAGGAATTAAAATGTGAAGCCTTCAATATTGCTGGAACGCTCATTTCGATACAGGATTTGTTGGATCAACTGGCAGAAGTGACCCAATCTGCAATTAGAACAGTCGATGCCTTGCCTTATCCTCATGCAGAGCTTGACCAGCTAGGCGCGAATATTGAAAAGGCACAGCAGATTTTGCATTGGCAACCGCAACGTTCACTGAAAAAGATGCTTGAGGATGAATGGCTATTTTATCAAAATATACTGAGAGGACAGTAAATGAGATAAGTAAAAAATATTTGATAATAATTATCATTTACATATTTAATATAATCGATTACTTTTAATCAATCTAGCAAAGTATCGTGATAGATGCTTTTAAAATCAGCGATATGTAAAAAATTGAGGTTGAACATGCAAACACGTATTGAACATGACACCATGGGCGAAGTGGCTGTACCGAGTGAGGCTTTATGGGGCGCTCAGACCCAGCGTAGCTTGCAAAACTTCAAGATCGGCAATGAACGCTTGCCACGGGCAATGATTGGTGCAATGGGACTGGTAAAAAAAGCTGCAGCCTTGACCAATGCTAAACTGGATCAGATTCCTCAAGAGCTGTCGGGCTATATTGTGGATGCAGCAGATGAGGTGATTAGCGGGCAGTGGGATAGCCAGTTTCCACTGGTGGTCTGGCAAACCGGTTCAGGCACGCAAAGTAATATGAACTGTAATGAGGTGATAGCCAATATTGCCAATCAAAAATTGGGCAATCATTTAGGTGCGCAAAAACCGGTTCATCCAAATGATCATGTCAACCGTGCCCAATCGACCAATGACTCTTTCCCGACTGCGATTCATGTCGCAGCGAGTTTGCAGATTAATCAACTTCTTATTCCAGCGCTTACCCGTCTACGCGATACCTTGCATGCAAAATCTTTAGCCTTTGCCGATATTGTCAAAATTGGCCGGACGCATTTACAGGATGCGACACCTTTAACCCTAGGTCAGGAATTTAGTGGTTATGTATCCCAACTTGATCATGGCTTGATTCGCTTACAGCAAGCTTTACTGGGTTTGTATGAGTTGCCATTGGGCGGGACGGCTGTTGGTACAGGTCTAAATGCCCATCCTGATTATGCAGTTCAGGCCGCAGAGACACTGGAGAAGCTGACAGGTCTACCATTTGTCACTGCTCCGAATAAATTTGAAGCTTTGGCCGGCCGTGATGCTGCGGTATTTGCTTCAGGCGCATTAAAAACCCTTGCAGTCAGCCTAAATAAAATTGCCAACGATATTCGTTGGTTAGCCAGTGGGCCTCGTTGTGGATTTGGTGAACTGCGTATTCCTGAAAATGAGCCAGGTTCAAGCATTATGCCGGGTAAGGTCAATCCGACGCAAAGTGAAGCCATGACCATGGTGGTGGCGCAAGTGCTTGGAAATGACACCACGATTAATGTGGCAGGTGCATCGGGTAACTTTGAGCTGAATGTGTTTATGCCTGTGATTGCCTATAACTTACTGCAATCCATCCAGCTCTTGGGCGATGCCTGTAATAGTTTCAATGATCACTGCGCCGTAGGTATTGAGCCGAACCGTGACAAGATTGATCATTTCTTGCATGACTCATTAATGCTGGTCACTGCATTAAACCCGGTGATTGGTTACGAGAATGCAGCCAAGGTTGCCAAAACTGCCTATAAAGAAGCTAAAACCTTAAAGCAGGTGGCTGTTGAACTTGGTTTAGTCACGGCTGAACAGTTTGATGAGGTGGTGCGTCCTGAACAGATGGTCTCACCAAATGTAAAATAAAGCGTTTAAGGCTTTTATTTTCAATCTTTCAGCCTGTTTTATCATGGAATTGTCAGCAGTGGTTTTTATCTCAGGCAGAGTTGCGTACAATAGAACTCGATGAGATTAACCACTGATGATTGTTTTATGCTTGATATTTGTTTAACAGATGTTCAAAGAAAGGTGCAATTCAAGGATTATCCAGGTGAGCATCCTGTTAAATTTATTCTGAATTTTAAAAAGATTTTTCCAAGTGTCATGGAACTTCTTTTGCCGGTGCTTCCAGATGATGAAAATCTGGAAGAAATGTCTTGGGAATCGACCAGCGATGACTTTGAGACTTTCCAAATGTTGTTAACCGGTTGGGGCATTATTGAACTGCGTTTAAAGGCGATTAGCCAGTTTAAAGATAAAGCATTTGCGGATCGTTTGGTTAAACAAGCCCAGCAAAAACGTAAGGACTATCAAAAGCAGCAGGCAAAACTGAGCACAGTTGAACTGGACTATCTGTTTATGCAGGAAATGCATGCACTGATCGATGCAGAACTGGTTGAACTAGGTGAGAAATTCTATTTACCGACACTACGTGAGCTGTGGAAAAGTAAAGTATCAGCTCAAATTTTGAATGCAAAATTTTAATTTAAGTTTATAGTTCTCATTGCTAAAAATTAGTCCTCCATTCTTGGGGGACTAATTTCATCTGTAGCCTAAGCTTTCCTTCATGATCGGAGATGCTTGGAAATAGCCTAAGCTATATTATTAGATTCTCTTTAACAGGGGTCTTCAAAAAATAAACCTTATAAAAATAATGATTCCTAGAATTTCGCCCGAGAACAGAGCAATATAGCCCACTATTTATCCTAAAGTATTTTCATTGGGCAGTAATTTTAACCTTTGTTTAAAAAATAGGTGAAAAGAATTAGTTTTAGCTAAAAAATATATAAAAATATCAAGCAAATAGCCTGGTAATTCTGTCTATTATTTTTTAATGTATATAAGTTTTATTTTTAGATAAGCTAAAAGTTTAATTGATTAGCTATGCTTCACAAAAATAGCTAAAGGTTCCAGTTTTCCCGAAGATATATCCCAGGATTTTTAAAAATGTCGAATCAGTTTTTAGATTTAATTACTAAACGCCGTACTATTTATGCCATTGGCAAGAATATTGAACAATCTCCTGAACGTTTAACTGATTTAATTCAAACTGCAATTAAACAAAGTCCATCTGCTTTTAATTCCCAGTCTTCACGCGCCGTCATTTTATTCAACACAGAACATGAAAAGTTTTGGGGCATCGTTGCAGATAAATTAAAAAGTTATGCAAAAGATGAAGCAAGTGCAGCAAAAACCACTGCTAAAATGGCCAGCTTTGCTGCTGGTGTAGGTACGGTATTATTCTTTGAAGATCAAACAGTGGTACAAGCGTTGCAGGAGCAATTCCCGTCTTATGCGGATAACTTCCCTGTCTGGGCAGAGCATTCTACTGCGATTGCGCAATTTGCCACATGGACAGCATTACATACTGAAGGCCTAGGTGCATCTTTACAGCATTATAATCCGATCGTAGATGAGCAGGTGCATGCTGAGTGGGACATTCCAGCCAACTGGAAGCTTCGCGCACAGCTGGTCTTTGGTTCAATCGAAGGCGAAACACATGCCAAAGATTATCTTGCGGACGAAGAGCGTTTTAAAATTTTCAAATAAGCCTGAAATTCATATCTGCGCTTAAACAATTTTAAGCGCAGATATTTTAACATCTCGACGAAATCCTCATCAGCATTGCTAAAATTCAGTTAAAATAGCGTGCTAATGCAAATAAATGAGTAATATCGAATGTCGAAAAACACGCAAAATCTATCACCTTTACAAGAACTGATCGCAGAGCAAAAGTTACTTTGTGAAGAAGTAGGCTCAGCTTATGTTGAAGTCACGGGTGATGATGTTGTTGCTGTGGCCGTACATACCTTAAAGCAGGATCCGATAGTTGGTATTCGTAAAAAGCCTGAGACAGCGGAAAATATCAGCTGGTATATTTATGGCGGAGAACCTTCAAGTGAAGATGCTTTTGAAACGATGACCGTACGTGAATTACAGGACATCGCACCAGAAGTATTACCATATCTTGCTCTGGAAACAGGTTTTCGTTTCATGATTGATGCCGATGATTATGAAGATGTCTGGAAAGAAGAAATCTAAATGCTAAAAAAATCATCTTTCATTTGTGCAGGATTGTTATTCTTACTGAATAGCATGGTCTTTGCAGAACCACTTTCACAAAGTGCGTATGACCAGTTTATTTTAGAACAAACTAAAATCGTCAATGAAACCAAGCACATTTTAGATGAAGATGATCCAAAGGCCGATGCCAAAACCCAACGTCAGGCTTTTTGTAATCGACTGAAAGCCTATCAGGACATTCAAAAAGTTTCTGAAGAAAATAACAGTCTGGATATGGCGCCCATGATGGCTATGGTCGCCAAAAGTTTTCTTGATCGACAGGATCAGAGCCTGAGTAAATCAGGAATGACCACCACCTTATTCTGTAAAAATAGGGATGTTGAATAGGGCGAGTGGTACTTCTTCTCATCACGCATTAATGAAAATAAAGAGAATATTATTATTTTAATCTTGGCTGGATTTTGACCAAAAAATATCATCTTAAATAAGATGCATCTATCTGTAGGGTTTTTTGTAAAGTTAAACTAAAGTATAAGCATGATTGTTACTCATTATCCCGGGGATATATCCGGGAAATAAGAAAATTGATAACTATAATTTAACAATTAAACTTTAATATTTTTCTAAGCTTTGTCGAGAGATCTTTTAATACTGCATAATATTGTTGCTTGATCATGTCACACATAAGCATTATAGAAATGACTTCATAACGAATAGCGTGAATTTTGTCTTCATACATAAATGAATGGTACTCCAAGCAGGGTAGTGAAGTTATATCTTATATTTATGCTACAAAACTAATCCTGTTATATTTATAAAATAGCCTAAGCAAATTTTTATTTTAAAAATTTGGCAATTGATTAATTTTCAATATCAACCCACTATTAACAATTAAATCAAGAAATCACGGAATTCTCAAATGATCCTTAACTATCAATTACACCATCATGAAACTTCAACAGTATCTCCAATGATCTTTATTCATGGTTTATTTGGTAGTTTGAGTAATTTAGGAGTATTGGCTCGACATTTTTCTGAACAGAGAACCGTGATCCAAATTGATGTGCGTAATCATGGTCTTTCTGGTCATAGCTCTGATATTAACTATCAGCTCATGGCAGAAGATGTATTGGAAACTTTATCCAGTTTAAATGTTCATAAGTTTGTCGTTGTTGGACATTCTATGGGTGGGAAAATTGCTATGAAACTGGCAGATTTAGCTCGTGAACAGACTGAAAAACTCGTCGTCCTTGATATTACACCGATCCAATATCATGAAAATCATCATGCTGAAATTTTTCAAGCCTTATTTGCAGTACAGCAAGAAAATGTTGCTTCACGACTGGAAGCAGCAAAAATTATGCGTAAATATATTCATGAAGAAATGGTGATTCAATTTTTATTAAAATCCTTTAATAAAGGGCAGTGGCTGTTTAATGTTCAGGCTTTATTTGATCATTATCCAGATATTATGGCTTGGGAAAAGGTCGAAAAAATTAATCGGCCAGCCTTATTTCTGCGTGGTGGTGATTCTTTTTATATCTCAAAACCAGAACATTTTGCAGCAATTAATGAACAGTTTTCTCAGGCAAAAATTGAAGTTATTGAAAATACCGGTCATTGGCTACATGGTGAAAAACCAGATGAAGTCATTAAATACATGCAAGCATTCCTTAATTAAGTAATATTTACGGATGTAATGTATGTACCTGTAATTGACCTTCATGGATCAGTTGATGCGCCATCTCAGCAGTTTTCTTTAAACCGGGCATACGATATTCAGTATGTCCGAAATCTTTAATGGATTTCCAGCGGCCGCCCCAGGTCAAACCCACCGATTCAGCGACCTGACCATATAATTCATAACCGCGCATGGCCCAAGGATCACG
The DNA here is from genome assembly GCF_013419125.1 of Acinetobacter sp. YH12102. Taxonomy (NCBI): domain Bacteria; kingdom Pseudomonadati; phylum Pseudomonadota; class Gammaproteobacteria; order Moraxellales; family Moraxellaceae; genus Acinetobacter; species Acinetobacter sp. YH12102. The sequence goes on from NZ_VPAS01000004.1 coordinate 353,630, forward strand.
TTCTGTAATGACTACTTTGCCATGCCGTTTAAAGGCAATATCTGCAGCCAATCCAAATGCCAAGGTAGGTCCAAATCCCAGCAGATGTTCAGAAATAATGGAAAGACATTGCGATTTTAATAAATCGTCATGGCGACGATGGCCAGGTTGACCACGGCTGGCATGCGCCATACCTGAAACACCATCTTGATTGAGCTTCTGCAATAACCGGGTAATTTGACGGGTGGAAAGATTCAGGATTTCAGCAGCACGGACTTGGGTAATACGATGATCTCGAACGTCTTGCAGAACTGCAAGACGTTGAATTTCTTTGTCAGACATAGTGATCAGCATCTATATTTCATATCCAGTCCATGATGTTTAAACCATCATAAACTAGACATTTTTATTGGTGAGAATATAGACATTTTGAATGGGTTCTAACAAAGGCTGTTATTCCCAAGTAGAAATGTCCTACCTAATAACCAAATAGAAATGTCCTATATGGACAATTCCAAGTCAAGCACAGGATTTAGATTTCGTTCTTTGATTGCTATTTTCTGTGCACGTCTGCTTGGCATCTTTTGAGAACGATTGCGTTTGTTTTGTTGTTCCAGTTCTTCATGCTGTTGTTGGATATGATTCAGAACAGCACCCAACCGTTTATTCTCAACAATCTCTCGCTGATTCAGCTG